>CAMBSL010000095.1 GCA_945870455.1 Pirellula staleyi DSM 6068
ATCGCCGACTTTCGAACCAAAGCCGAGGAGATGGGTTACAAGGTACTGGTCGCCGAAGGTTCTCCTGTCGTTCTCAAGATTATCGTGAGCGGATACGTCGATTCCATCGTTGGCGTGGCCTGCTTGAATGTCCTTGAGAAAGCCATCGATAAAATTTTGCTTGCCGGCATTCCTTGTATGGCTGTGCCGCTATTGTCTAGCGATTGTCGAAACACCAGCGTCGACGAGGCCTGGGTGCGCGAGATGCTCATGGTTGAAAAACCAGTTTCCGCCCAACAAACACGCTCCTATGTTCACTTGATGCGTGCGGCCAGCGACATGTTTGCACAGCCCCAACTCGACTCGCTTGTAGGGCGTCAACGAAGCCAAACACAAATCGATATTGAATCCGCAAATCCACTTCAAGATATCGACCCGATCGCAGCCACCGAAGCCCTAGCCGCAAACTTCTTGGCGAGGGGCGGCAAGTACTCACGGCCTTTCATCACGCTGGCTGCCTATGACGCGATGCTGGGTGGCAAATCCACCGGAGCGGATGGTGATCGAACTGCCTCAAGCTTTTCACAAGGGGTCAAATGCGCCGCGATGAGCATCGAGTGCTTCCACAAAGCTTCGCTCGTTCACGATGATATCGAAGATGGAGATGGATTCCGATACGGTGTCCCGGCCATGCATCAACAGTTCGGTCTCGCAACAGCCATCAATGTCGGTGACTACATGATCGGACTCGGATACCGACTGATTGGACGGGAAATCGAATCGATCGGAGCTGGAGCTGCGGCAGATATTCTCAATTGCCTGTCGTCGGCTCACATGCGACTTGCCGAAGGACAAGGTGCCGAGTTACTATGGCGCGACGCATCCGATAAACGTTTATCACCCTTGGATGCTTTGAAGATTTACGCGCTCAAGACATCGCCCGCCTTCGAAGCGGCTTTGTACACGGGCGTTCGACTTGCCGGTGATGCCGCCAATTACGCCGAGCCAATAAAACAATTCGCTCGCAACATGGGAGTCGCTTTCCAAATTATCAATGATTTGCAAGATTGGCACGGAGACGATCACAACAAGCTCGGTGCCGCCGGCGATATTCTGGGTGGCCGCCCGACGGTTCTCTTCGCGTTGGCTCTGCAATCACTCCAAGAAGCAGACGCCACACGCTTGCTCACTGCCCTCGGCGGTGGTTCAAGCATTACCGACGCGGAGCGAATCTTTGTCGCGAAACAACTCTTTGAAAAAGCCCGCGTGTTTGAACAAGCCGAAAAGCTGATCGACAGGCATCGAGAACGAGCTGTGGAAATCGCAATGGCAATCGAACCAGAGCCTCTCAGACGACTGTTTCATTACTTGGTCGATACGGTGCTGAGTGAAGCGGACGTGAACAAGCCCCATTCCCATGAACCAACGATCGTCACTCACAGCATCGCCATGAAACCTCCCGTTGCTCTCTCGGGCGTTCCATCCGAACCCGCCCACTCGTGAGGCGACTGGCGTAAGGCGACTGGCAGCAAATAAAACCAACCGTTTCAAGCACGACGGCAATCGCACCGAATGCAAACACCATCTGAGCAACATCGACAAGATCCATGCCGTGGGCAGTGTGTTTCCGCTGTCGAGCTGATCGGAATCTTCTACGAACAACCGGAACAGCTTGGTAAATTCGAACAGGTTTCGCGAGAATCGGTTCCTGAAGCGTACCGAGAACTCTTGGACCATACCGACCACATGACCGTTACGGTCGAGTCGCATCACGCGGACCGCGTCGATGTGCAAGTGCTCCAGTCCGACATTTCCGGTGACCACTATCGACGCGAGATACTTCTTCGAACGCACAACCAGCAAAAGGTTGTGCAATATGGCATCGTACGTTTGAACATGACGCTGCTGTCCGAGAAACCTCGGGATGAAATCCTGGCTCAAAATAAACCGCTGGGCCGTGTCCTAATCGAACATGACGTTCTTCGCGAGATTCAGCTGTTTGATCTGTTGCGTGTTGAATGCGGCCCCGTACTGGCAAAACTCTTTGGAGTTCCAATCGGGACGACAACCTACGGCCGAACCGCATTATTATATTGCGACGAAGACCCTGCGATCGAGTTGCTCGAGATCGTCACGCCTGAGTAAGATAATCTCTTGATCGATTTCCCTCTCCCTGGAATCCTGCCATGAATCGTCGCGTCCTGCTCGGTATTGCCTGCTTGTTCTGCTGTTGGTCGCTAACGAACCCAACTAAGCTCTCAGCGGCTGATAAGCCCAACATTGTGCTGATCTACGCGGATGACGTAGGCTTTGGCGACGTGTCATGCAACGGATCGGCAAGCTTTCAAACCCCCAATATCGATCGGATCGCCCGGGAAGGGGTTCGTATGACCGATGCGCATTGCCCGGCTGCGACTTGCACGCCATCACGTTATGCGATGCTTACGGGCCAATACGCATTTCGGCAAAAGGGGACGGGGGTATTGCCCGGCAACGCAAATTTGATCCTCAAACCAGGCTCAACGAACATGGCGAGTTTGCTCAAATCAACGGGCTATGCAACGGGAGTCGTCGGGAAATGGCATTTGGGTTTGGGGGACGGGAAGGTGGATTGGAACCGGGAGATCAAACCGAATCCAAACGACATCGGCTTCGACTATCACTTTCTCATCCCAGCGACCGGGGATCGAGTGCCATGTGTCTACGTGGAACAGGGGCGAGTCGTGGACCTTGACCCAGCCGACCCAATCGAAGTCAGCTACCAAGGGAGAATCGGCAATCAAGCATCCGGCGCCGATTCCAAAGACCAATTGAAAATGAAATGGTCGCACGGCCACGATCAAACCATCGTCAACGGCATCTCTCGCATAGGTTGGATGACCGGTGGAACGCGGTCCCGGTGGATCGATGAAGATATGGCAGACGTGATCACGAGCAAGGCATTGCGATTCATGGACGAGAATGCAAAAAGACCCTTCTTCCTATACTTTTCGACACACGATATCCATGTTCCAAGAGTTCCGCATTCTCGCTTTGTCAACAAGTCGGGAACGGGGCCGCGAGGCGACGCCATGCTGCAACTCGATTGGTGCGTGGGTGAAGTGCTGAGCAAACTTGATAAACTGCGACTGAGCGACAATACACTCGTGATATTCTCGTCCGACAACGGGCCTGTTTTGGATGATGGCTATGTCGATGAAGCGAATGAAAAACTTGGGAAACACGATCCAAACGGAATCTATAGGGCGGGCAAGTACTCGATGTATGAAGGCGGAACACGTGTTCCGATGCTCGTGCGGTGGCCCGCAAGGATTTCGGCAGGGCAAGTTTCAAATGCACTGTTTGGTCAAATTGATTTAGCAAGGTCGTTTGCCTCTATGGTGAATGCAACGGTCCCGGACGGTGCCTTTCCCGACGGGCGTGACGAGCTCGACACTCTCCTCGGCAAAGACGTCCAAGGCAGGCCGCATCTGGTTCATGAAGCGGGAGGCCTAGCGCTGCGAGTTGCTTCTTGGAAGTTTATTCCGTCTAGCAAGGTTCGCGAGGGGCTGGGCCCTTGGACTACAAACGCGATGGACGCACCAGGCGCCTTGTTCGATCTGGCAAACGACCCGAACGAGCAAAAGAACATCGCTTCGGAGCATCCTGAAAAAATATTGGAAATGCAAATGCTTCTAAAGTCGATCCGCGAGCGAAACTAGTGCTTCGGTATGAGTCTTCGAGTGAAACAAACTGAGTGCCGACGCGTTTTCTCCCCCTCGCTCCGTTTCGGGGAGAGGGGGTCGGGGGGTGAGGGGTAGATCGCTGACATGGTAGCCTCCGGTTCAGTTATTTGTTTACGCTTCTGAAACGAAGCTAGACATTGAATTCACGATCAAAAAACCAATCAAAACGCAGTGCAAAACCCCTCACCCCCAACCCCTCTCCCCGAGACCAGGGCGAGGGGAGCAAGATCAAAAGATGTGGGTAAAGATAAGGGCGATAGCCCCGGTTCTCGACGAATGTCGAGCAATTGGAAAACCGGGGCTATCGCCCAACGGCTAATTGGTTTGGAAAACAGTTGCGGATGTGCTTAGCACCCATCACCCAACAACTATCCGTTTGTCTAACGAACCGTCGCGAGTTTCCGCAGGACTTCAATTCCGCGATCAAGCGTCGCGTCGGAGGCCGCGAACGAGATTCTGAAGTGTGTGTCGCGAGCTGAAAAGATGTTTCCAGGTATCACCAACAATTCGTGAGCGACCGCTCGACGAACGAACTCAGTTGCAGTGCCCGAAGGCACCTTGGGGAAAATATAGAATGCTCCCCCCGGTTCGGTGAATTCGTAGTACCCTCGCAATCCCTCAACGATACGATCTCGTTTGAGCGCATAGTCGCGATAGTATTGAGACATGTCGTGGTCCATGGCGGCCAACGCTCCCCACTGCATCGGTGTGGGCGCGCACACAAATGAATACTGCTGCAGCTTGATCATGGTTTGGATGACTTCATTGGGTCCATGCACGTATCCGAGTCGCCAACCCGTCATAGCATGGCTTTTGGAAAATCCATCGATGACGATCGTGTTAGGATTGAACTCCGCTGGGGATCGCATCGGTCCTGCAAAATGAAATCCGCTATAGATTTCATCTGAAATGAGGGCGATGTTTTTCTCTGCGCACAGTTTGGCGAGGCCTTCGATTTCTTCGAGCGTGGCCGTCACACCGGTTGGATTGCCCGGGCTGTTGAACAGTACCATCTTGGTCTTGGGCGTGATTGCGTCCCGAACTTTATCTAAATCGATTCTGAAATCCGGATAGGTATCGATCAAGACCGGGGTGCCGCCGACCAATTGGATCAGCGGTACATACATGACAAAGTATGGGTCGAACACGATGACTTCGTCCCCAGGGTCGACCATGGCTAGCATCGACATCACCAGTCCGCCACTAGTGCCCGAGCTGATAAAACATTTGCGATCCGGATGCTTGAACTTGTGGTCAATGTCGGATTGCAAGCGTTCCCGCAATGGCCCGATACCTTGGGTTGGCGAGTAAGCGTTCTTGCCTTGCTGGATGGCTTCGATACAAGCGTTCTTGATCGGGTCGGGAACATCGAAATCCGGTTGTCCGATGGAGAGGTTAATTGGATTCTTGAGAGTGGCTGCAAGTTCGAAAACGCGGCGAATACCGCTCGAATCAAAGGCCAAGGTGCGTTTTGCGATCCACGATTTGCCGGCCATCGATTGACTTGCAGGAATTGACATTGGAATATTCTGTTAGGGTTATTTGGATGTTTCCGTTCCGGCTACACTATGGTACTGGAGTAATTGAACGTTATTTTTCGGAAGTGCAACATCTAGACAAGAGGAAAGCCGCTCCATGAAGATCGACCGCCGAGAGTTTGCTGGAGGATTGAGTGCCCTTGCGGCAACCAGCAGTTTCGCAAACTTCGCTTGTTCGCAAACCGCCAAGAATCAGCCGCTATTTGTTGCAACCTGGAATTTCGGTTTACCTGCGTGTAAGCAATCACTCGAAACGCTACTCAAAACAGGCTCGGTGCTGGACGCAATCGAAAAGGGGATCAACGTTGCGGAAGCGGATGTAAAAGTGGATTCGGTGGGCGTAGGTGGCGCGCCAAATGCCGACGGCGTTGTGCAATTGGATGCGTGTTTCATGGACGGCGAAACCCATGGGGCAGGTTCGGTCGCGGCTCTCGAAAACTATCCGCATCCCATTTCGGTCGCTCGACGCGTGATGGAAAAAACGAAACACGTTTTGCTGGTGGGAAACGGGGCTGCTGAATTCGCGAAAAAACAAGGTTTCAAAACGCAAGAATTGCTTACCGAAGAACAACGATCCAAGTGGCAAGCTTGGAAAGCCAAACAGCCCGTTGAAACGTCGACGCCTGCCAATCACGACACGATTGCTTTGGTAGGCATGGACACCAACGGGCATATTGCCGGTGGGTGTTCGACAAGCGGATTGGCGTACAAAATGGCGGGCCGAGTGGGTGATAGCCCCATTCTGGGAAGCGGTCTCTATGTTGATGGCGAAATTGGAGCGGCAGGAGCGACGGGCATCGGAGAAAACGTGATGCGTTATTGCGGTTCATTTCTCATCGTTGAACTGATGCGATCCGGCATGGAGCCTGAGGCCGCATGTCGCGCAACCATTGAACGCATCGCCAAGCATGACAAAAAATCGCCAGCCGATCTGCACATTAATTTTCTTGCGATCAACAAACAAGGTCGTTGGGGGGCTGCGGGTACGGACGCAGGATTTGAAATTGCAGTTGTTACGGCAGATATTGCTCGACTAGAAAAGTCGTTCCTGGTGAAATAAAAAGTTACGCCAGCAACGAACAACGTCGCCCTCAATCCCTCTCTCATTGCGTCGAGTCCTTTATGTTCCGAGTTCACTTCAAGACCTCCCGTCTTATTTCATTGCGACTCTTGAGTTGGGGAACACTTTTTCCGATCGTTTGCCTGGTGGGTTGTTTCTCCAATTCGGACAAGCAACGCGTTGAGCAGCAAGGCTTGAAGAACCGATCTCTTGCGCTATTAGAAAACGGAGCCGAGGGTGACAAGGATGGCAAGATGCTGAACGAAGCCATCGACGGGTTTCGAAAACTCGTGTTGCAGCTTCCTAAAGAGCGGCTTGGTGTTCAAAACCTCAGCGTAGCTCTCCTGACTCGACTCAAGAAAATGGACGCGGTCGATGATCCGACAGCCTTCGCTTCGGTTGGAAAGGAACTCGAAATCGCCCTTGATAATCTCCGGCGTCTTTCGCCCAATGAACCGGATGCCGATGTTTTCGAATCGCGTTATCGACAAGAGAGAGGCGAACGGGAGCTCGCAATCCAAACCATGCGCAAGGCAACCCAAAAGAAGAACGCAACGGCAGACACTTTTTCGCAACTCATCCAACTGCTTCAGGCCGAGTCCAAGCCAGCGAATGTCAGCGAGATCCGCACTCTGTTGGAATCGGCCATCTTGCTTGCTCCCAACAACCTCGTGCTTTCGGTGCAACTGCTCGATGTGATGGCGAAAACGCAAGATGTCAAATTCAGCGAGGTAGCGGAGCGATGTCGCGAACTTTTTCGCCCGTTGATGTCTCGGACCAACAGTCGCATCCCAACGCTTCTGGATAGCGGAATCGAAGCCGCTCGCAAAAACGACTGGAAAACAGCTCAAACGCAAGTCGCTTTTCTTCGCAATGTTTTACTAGCCGAACTTGCATATCAGAACGACCTACATTTGCTCGAACCGCACAACCTGGAATATGTCCAGCTCGAATTCCAATCGCAAAGTCCAAAGAACCTCGCTCGCCAATCGGCTTCCTCTCAACAGCGATTCCTACAGGGTAATGGATTGCAATTTGCTTCAAAAACGTCCTCCGCGAGTATCTCCGCGATCGCAACCGAAGACTTCGATTTGGATGGTCATATCGACCTTTTTTGTGCGGCAGGCAAACAACTTGACATCTGGAATATCAATGGTTCCCAAGTCGCCAAGAATTTGGCGTCCGCCTCCCTCGAAATGGAGTGCCGTGGTTTTGTGCTTGCGGATTTGGACCATGACTATCAATACCGAAAAGATGCGTTGCCCCCATCTGCATTGCCGACGACGGCAATGCCCGGCTCGCAACCTTCTTTGCAGTCGAATCTTGTCGATACGGATGTTGACTTGATTGCCTTTGGGGAGGATGGCATTCGGCTTTATCGAAATGATTTAGATGCTGTCACGGGCCAACGCTCTCTCACTGCGATGCCCCAATCCGATGCGTTTTCGGCATTGCTCGGTATCCGTACCGCTGTGGTTATTGACGTCGACCATGACTCGGATCTCGATCTCGTCGTTTCGTCAAGCAGCGGAGTTTCATTCTGGTCCAATCGTGGAGACTGGACCTTTGCAGACTTTACACCTTTCTCAACCCTACCACCGTCCTCTACCAAGATCGACTCGATTTTGGCCTTGGATCTCGATCGAAACGTCCTCAATGATTTTCTGCTCGGGTCCGATGAACTCGAAGAGCCCATAATGCTTTCCAACAACCTGCATGGCCGCTATCAACTTCGCGACCTTTCCTGGAAACGCGAGCTATCCAACGTCGGTCGCGCGATGGAAGTTATTGATGCCAACGCGGATGCTTGTTGGGATTTTGTCGCGTGCGGCCGGAATGGAACCAAGCTTGCGACGATGAAGTCCGTAGGCAGGCATGGATGGGTTTCTGATCACGTTTCCACTTTGTCAACAAAGCCCATGACCGGTCTGTCGGTCGTCGATGTCGACAACGATGGATACACGGATTGTATTGCTTGGGGCTCAGCCGGAATGGAGTTGTTTCGTGGTGGTTCGGATGGAAAAATGATTCTCGATGCGATCGCATTCAGCATTCGCGAAAGCATATCTCAGGCGGTTGCATTGGATGTGGATCGGGATGGGGACGAAGACTTAGTTTGCTTGAACGCCAATGGGAGTTTGCAATTCCTTGACAATCAAGGAGGAAATGCGAATCAGCAACTTGAGGTGATTATTCGAGCCGACGAAGACGGAAAACAGCGGCCAAGGGAGCGTTGCAATATGCATGGCGTTGGGAGTCTCATCGAACTCAAATCGAGCGGAACCTATCAACCGCGAATCGTCCGTGGGACGCGGACTAAATTCGGGATCGGCAAACAAACGGGAGCCGATGTCATGCGCATTCTCTGGACCAACGGCATTCCGAACAATGTTCTCAATGTCAAAAACTCTTCGACTGTCTTCGACCAGCAAAACCTGGGCGGTTCGTGCCCATATCTTTACGCTTGGAATGGAGAACGATTCGAATTTTGTACGGATTGTTTGTGGGCAGCACCGATCGGGCTTCAATTTGCTCAGGGAGTCTCGGCTCCGACCCGGGAGTGGGAGTATTTGAAAATCGATGGTCAGTTAATCCGCCCTTGCGAAGGACGGTATATCCTACAAGTGACCGAAGAGCTTTGGGAGGCCGCTTATTTCGATTCGGTCCAATTGATGGCGGTTGATCATCCCAAAGAAATCGAGATCTTCACCAATGAAAAGGTAGGACCGCCGGATTTGGCTGAGTTCCGAGTGCATACCGTGGAAACTCGGAGGATGGCTGGGCGTGTGACCGATCAGCGTGGACTAGATGTAACAGAGTTGGTTTCCAAACGAGATCAACGATTTACGAAATCTTGGAGCGAGGGTTTCAATCAAGGGCTCGTCGAAGATCACTGGTTGGAAATAGGTATGAATGACGGTTCCGAGCAATCGGACCATTCCGAGCAATCGGACAAATTGACACTGTTTTTGACTGGTTGGGTGTTTCCTACCTGCACGTCGCTCAATCTTGCAATGACCGAGAATCCAATGAGACCCAAGCTAAAACCGCCCGCAATCCAAGTCCCCGACGAACAGGGGAATTGGGTGGAGGTCATCCCCTATGCAGGATTCCCGGGCGGCAAGACGAAGACGATTGCCATCGACCTGTCAGGTAGGTTTGTGTCGAATGATCATCGTGTTCGGATCGTAACGAACATGGAACTCTGTTGGGACGAAGTATTTTGGACAATGAACGAAGGAAATGACACCGACAAATACCGACTGACTAATCTGAAGTTGTTAGGTGCGGATTTGCATTTCCGAGGATTCTCAGAACTTGTGCCGCAAGCTGGGAACGCGCCAAAACGATTCGAGTATGGAAATGTGACCACGGAGTCGATCTGGCCGCCGATGTCTGGAAATTTCACGCGATTCGGCGACGTTAAGGAGCTGATCGAGGAGGCGGACGACCTGCAAGTCGTTATGGGAGCTGGCGATGAATTGACCCTCGAGTTCTCAACGGAAACGCCTCCCATACCCGAAGGTTGGGTTCGTGATTTTATTGTTTACAACGTTGGGTGGGACAAAGACGCGGACTTGAATACAATTCATGGGCAGAGCGTCGAGCCTCTCCCGTTTCGATCGATGAAACGCTACCCATACGAACCCGATCAGACATTCCCAGCAACTTGGAAGCACATCGATTTTCTTGAACAATTTCAAACCCGCAGACAGAACCTTGGTCTCTTTTGGGATCAAATAAGGGACGCATCACGATGATTTTTCCATCGCCAATGGCACTGATTTTCCTGTTTGTGATTCAGATTCCAATTTTAGCGACTAATTGTCTTTCGGAGGGGATGGAGTATCCCATTGGAGTGGTCGCTAGTCCGGACGGCAGCCTTTTCGTAGCGGACAGAAATCTCCCAGGAATTTGGAAAATTGATCAGGGCAAACCCACCATCTACTTTCAGGGCTCGAAAAAGTTTCGTACGCCGTTGAATGCGGTTCGATGTTTGGCCATGGATGCCAAAGGGGTTCTTTACGCAGGCGATTCCGCAACTCGCGAAATCTACCGTTTCGATGAGTCTGGTCAGCCTCAACCCCTGACCTCCGGTGGAATCGGAATTCCGATGGCCATGTCGTTCGATTCCAAAGGAAATCTATTCGTTGCCGACCTCGAACTTCATTGCATTTATCAAATCCCGTCTGGCGGGGGACCTGTCACCGAATACGCCAAAGTGCAGGCACCAAGAGGAATCGCAGTCGACGGACAAGATCGCGTTTGGGTCCTATCCAGTTCAAAACAGCCGGTGATTCGATTCGATGAGAACCGAAAGAGCGAAGTCATCGTAGGAGAGCCCGTATTTGAGTTTGCGAACCAAATGGCAGTGGACTCGCACGGGAATGCTTATGTGTGCGATGGCTATGCCAAGGCCGTTTGGAAAATTCCGGTCGGTGGCAAACCTGAAAAGATGGTAAGCGGCGACCCGCTGAACAACCCCGTCGGCCTTACGGTCGTTAATGATCGCTTGTTGATCGCGGATCCTCGTCAAAAAAACGTTTTTTCGCTGCCGCTTGAGGGCGACAAGACATTGCAATCGGTACTGAAGTAATGGCCTCTATAACTACCAAACGAAAATATGTTCCTGCGATAGGACCGAAGCTCAAAAAGCTGTTGTATGTTCTCTTCGGGATGATTTCGTTGCTAGGTGCAAATTCGCTTTACTTGGCGACAATCACCTTCCTCGAATGGCAACGTGGAGAATCGTATCAAAACCAATTTTACATGGCCATGTTTCTCGGCCACGTTTTGCTTGGCTTGCTATTTATCGTGCCGTTCCTCGCGTTTGGACTAATCCATTTGTTCACCGCTAGAACGCGAAAGAACAAGCGAGCGATTCGTGTGGGTTATGCGCTCTTTGCATTAAGCCTCGTGGTTCTCGGGACAGGGCTGCTTCTGGTTCGTGTCGGCGAGATTTTCGACCTCAAACACCCTGCAACCAGGTCGACTGTCTATTGGCTCCACGTCTTAAGCCCGGTGGTTGCCATTTGGCTTTATTGGCTCCATCGTTTGGTTGGTCAGAAAATCAAGTGGAAGCTTGGTATTACCTACGGCGGAGTCGCCATTGCGTCGGTTGCCATCATGGTCTCGATGCATGTTCAAGATCCACGCGAATGGAATAAGATTGGTTCCGTTGATGGCGAAAAGTATTTTGAACCGTCTCTTGCAAGGACGTCGACAGGTGCTTTCATCTCCGCCAAAGTCCTTGATAACGATGAATACTGTTTGTCATGTCACGCGGATGCCTACAAAAGTTGGAACCACAGTGCCCATCATTTCAGTTCATTCAACAATCCGCCTTATCTCGTCAGCGTCCGAGAGACCCGCGAAGTATCGTTGAAACGCGACGGAAGCGTCAAAGCAGCTCGTTGGTGTGCTGGTTGCCATGATCCCGTGCCTTTCTTTAGCGGTGCGTTCGATGATCCCCATTTCGATGATGTCAAACACCCGACCTCGCAGGCTGGTATTACGTGCACCGTTTGCCATGCGATTACCAACGTGAATTCCACTCGCGGAAATGCGGACTACACGATCGAAGAACCCCTCCACTATCCATTCGCATTCAGCGAAAACTCGGTGCTGAAATGGGTCAATCATCAGCTCATCAAAGCCAAGCCCGCTTTCCATAAAAAGACCTTTCTAAAGGACTTTCACAAAAGCTCCGAATTTTGTTCCACTTGCCACAAAGTACACCTGCCCTACGCGCTTAACGAGTACAAGGACTTTTTACGCGGCCAAAACCATTACGATTCGTGGCTTTTGAGCGGCGTTTCCGGGCACGGCGCGCGGAGCTTTTATTATCCCGAGAAATCACAAAAAGCATGTGCAGGCTGCCATATGCAATTGGTCGAATCAAACGATTTTGGAGCCAAACTCTATGAAGGATCTAACGGGAAATTCTCGACTCACGACCATACTTTCGCAGCCGGAAACACCGGTTTGCCGTTCATGCGAGGTTTCCTCGATGAAGTGGAAGCGAAACATAAAAAATTCCTCGATGGAACCATGCGAGTCGATATCTTCGGCGTCAAGGAAGATGCAAAGGTCGACGGAAAACTTCTCGGTCCAATTCGGCCCGACGTACCCAAACTGAAACGCGGCGAGAGTTATCTCCTTGAAACCATCGTGCGAACACTCAAGGTTGGTCATGAGTTCACACAAGGAACGGTCGACTCCAACGAAGTCTGGCTAGAAGTAACTTTGCAAAGCGGTGACCAAGTCATAGGCAAAAGCGGCGGAATGGATTCCAAAGGGGAAGTCGATCGGCGCTCCCATTTCTTGAACGTTTTTATGCTTGACCGAAACGGAAACCGAATCAATCGCCGCAATCCGCAAGACATTTTTACGCCACTGTACAATCACCAAATTCCCCCTGGCTCAGGGCAAGTCGTTCACTATTCGTTCCAAGTTCCCGATGATATTAAGCAGTCGATTTCCGCAACGGTGAAACTTCAATACCGGAAATTCGACTATGAGTACATGGACATCGTTCATAAGCGATTGATGTCCGACGATCCTACCGATGCGTCTACCAGCGACAAAACCCGCGTCATCGATAGTGGGGCGAATGTATCGAACTCTGGCATGCAAGAGGATGGAACGTATCGAAACAATCTTCCTGTGCTAACGCTCGCTACCGACACGGTCATCTTTCCGATCGATGGTCTAGAGGAAGAGATTGCGGTACAGGAATCAAAGATACCGACCTGGCAACGCTGGAACGACTATGGCATTGGATTATTTCTGGAGGGGAAAGCCGAGCTGAAGCAGGCCGAGCAAGTCTTCCAGCAAGTGGAAAAAATGAACCGGTTCGATGGGCCGATCAATCTTGCAAGAGTTTACCTGCGGGAAGGTCGAATCGATGAGGCGTCCGATGCTGTCCAACGCGCGGCTAAGTTCGCCGAACCCAAAGCCCCAGAGTGGTCGCTGGCCTGGTTCAGTGGATTGGTCAACCGTGAACAAGGCAGGTTGGTTGAAGCCGAATCGAACTTCCGAAGCATTGTCGATCAGACTACGGAAGAACGAAAGTCGCGCGGTTTTGACTTCAGTCGCGATATCGAAGTGCTCAACACGCTTGGTCGAACACTTTTTGATCGAGGTGAGCAAATGCGACTTGAATCGCAAAAGAAAGACCGGGAGGCACTTCTGAGGGATGCTGCGAAACAATTTCAGCGGACGATTGCCATCGATTCCGAAAACGCAAACGCTCATTACAATCTTGGCTTGATCTACACCGAGCTAGGCGAGACGGAATTAGAAAAGAAGCACAAAATGTTACACCTGCGATACAAGCCGGACGACAATGCTCAAGGTGTTGCAGTGGGACTTGCACGCAAAAAGTATCCAGCCGCAAACAGTGCAGCCGAGTCGTTGGTCATCTATCCACTACAGTTTGAGTCAGAGTGATTTCGGTATGCAACCATCAGCAGCAGGTCCCGAAAGCGAATCCCCGGAACGCGAGGAAGATGATTCGGTCATAGGCCGCGCTTTTTTGGGCTCTGCGATTGTCTTTACAGCCATCGGCTTGATGGGCGGGCTCGCTTACTATTTTCTGTCCAGCAAGCCCGTCAAAGTAGAAGAGATTTCGCAGACGGTTTCGTTGCCCGAAAGACGAGCCATGCCGAAGGTGACGGTTCCGGTTGTCAACTGGGTGGATATTACGGAGACTGCGAACATTGAGTTTATCCACGATAGCGGTGCAACGGGTGAGAAACTGCTGCCGGAAACAATGGGGAGCGGTTGCGCTTTCTTTGATTTCGATTCCGATGGCGACCAAGACATTTTGTTGATTAATTCGTGTGCATGGCCCGAAAATCGCAACGCCTTAAAGCCGACAAGTACCTTGGCACTTTTCGCTAACGAAGGACGCGGAAGCTTCTCGAACGTTACCAAGCAAGCCGGACTTGAAGTTTCGGTCTACGGGATGGGGGTCGCGTGTGGAGACTACGATAATGATGGACGCGTCGATTTGTTCATTTCTTGCTTGGGACCGGACAAACTGTTTCACAACGAAGGGGGCAAGTTTGTTGACGTGACTGCTCGCGCTGGAGTTGGTGGTGATCCGAAGGCATGGAGCGTTTCCAGCGGGTGGTTTGACTATGATCGGGACGGAGATCTCGATTTGATGGTATGCCACTATGTTGAATGGACTCGCGAGTTTGACTTGGCGCAGGAGTTTCGTTTGATCGGTGGTAATGAACGGGCTTACGGAAGGCCTCAGCCATTTGGTGGATCATTTCCGTCGCTCTTTCGAAATGACGGCGATGGAAAGTTCGTGGACGTGACACAAGAGTCCGGCCTCAACGTAGTGAACCCTGCAACGTCCGTACCGATGGGTAAGTCGCTTGGCCTCGTGTTCGAAGATTTTGATGGGGATGGGAATTTGGATTGCATTGTGTCGAATGATACGGTGCAGAACTTTATGTTTCGCAATTTGGGGAACGGAAAGTTTGAAGAAATAGGCGCCATGGCGGGTGTTGCATTTGATGCAACGGGAGCGGCCCGCGGCGCGATGGGAATCGATGCCGCTGCATTCCGCAACGACAACTCGATCGGCGTGGCTATCGGTAATTTTGCCAACGAGATGTCAGCGCTGTATGTATCGCGTTCCCGCAACTTGCAGTTTTATGACGCGGCGGTCGCGAATGGGTTTGGGCCAGCGACGAGGCTTGAATTGACGTTTGGCGTTCTGTTTTTGGATTTTGACCTCGATGGTCGACTCGACCTGTTTCAAGCGAATGGTCACTTGGAGGAAGACATTGCCAAGGTTCAATCCAGCCAAAAATACGAGCAATCCCCACAACTTTTCTGGAACGCCGGCGCAGAATACAACACGGAGTTCATCAAATGTCGCGAATCGGAAACGGGCGAGGCTTTTCAAAAACCCATGGTGGGTCGAGGCTCATCCTATGCGGACATCGACGGTGATGGTGACTTGGATTTGCTGATCGTTGGGTGTGGTCAAAAGCCTCGACTGCTAAGGAATGACCAAGCTCTTAAGAACCACTGGCTGAGAGTCAAGTTGGTTGGCAAGTCGTCCAATCGAGATGCAATTGGCGCGCTGGTCGAATTGCGAATCGGCGATACGACTCAGACGCGACGAGTAAGCCCGACTCGTAGTTATCTTTCGCAAGTGGAGCTTCCAGTTACGTTTGGCTTGGGTGCGATCGATTCCATCGACCGCCTTACGATCTATTGGCCAAACGGCAAAACGCAAGTTATTTTGCAACCTCAAGCCGACCAGATGTTGCAGGTGGATCAAGCAGACTAGTCCTAGCGACGAGCGGCTACCATTGAGCTTGATTCGGCGAGCGGTCACCATTGAGCTTGTTTTGGTGAACCATTCTATTCCCAGTCAAGGGGAGCCAGCCACGTCTCTCGCAATTGCAACCACGGAACATCGATAAGGACTTCGTTGTCGCAACGCACCACAACTCGGTCGTGCGCCGCAACTTCACCCAAACGGAGACAAGGCGTGCCCTGCATGGTTTTCTCAAACTGTTTGGTTTGACTCTCTAACACTTCGCAGAGTAACCGACTATTCGATTCTGAGAACAATGCAACTTCTCGGCCCACAAAGCTCGCTTGGCGCATATTGGTTATATCGATCGAAAGGCCTAGCTCGCCAGCAAACGACATCTCTGCTAGCGAAACGGCCAAGCCCCCTTCGCTCAAGTCATGGCATGAAACAATTTGGCGTTTCACGATCGCGTCATGAACGGCTTCATAACCTCGCATTGCGACCGCAGCGTCGACCGTCGGGACTTTGCCACCTGATTTACCCATTACCATTGCAGCAAAGGAACCAGCCAACTCCTCGCGAGTTACTCCGATTAAATAGATCGGATTGCCGATTTTTTTCAGATCCATTGAGATCGCTTGCGAACAGTCGTCGATTTGCCCAATTGCACTGATCAAAAGCGAACAAGGGATCGCGATCGTTTGCTTTTGCCCATGACTTGTAAACCAAGTGAATTCATTGTTCAGACTGTCTTTACCGCTGATAAATGGCGTTTTCCATTGAATCGCCAAATCATGGCAGGCGATGGCGGCTCGGACCAACGTGCCGAGTGTTTCAGGTCGCTCGGTATTGCCCCAACAGAAATTATCGAGAATCGCGAGCCTCTTGGGGTCCGCTCCAACTGCAATCGCATTTCGGACCGCTTCGTCGATGGCGGACGTGGCCATATGGTAAGGGTCGTAATCGCCAAAGCGTGGATTCATGCCGCAGGACAACACGATTCCTCTTTTGCTATGGAGCTTTGGCCGGACGACGGCCGCATCGCTTGGACCGCATGACGATGGCCCAACCAGTGGCTTGATGACGCTGCCAGCTTGCACTTCATGATCGTACTGCCGAATAATCCAGTGTTTGCTGGCCACGGTTGGATGAGCGAGAATCTGGAGAAGCGTTGATTCGATGGCGGATCGAGCGAGCGAACCGAGTTCGCACGATTGGGGTTGCGGTGGTTCGTAGGTCGCTTTGCGAATCACAGGCGGTCTGCCTTGGTGCAAGAACTCCATTGCCACGCAACCGACTTCGATTCCTTGATACATCAATCGCAACAAGCCTGTCGGCGTGAATTGGCCGAGCACCGCGACTTCGACATCTTCGCTGTTGCAGAGTTTTTTCAATCGCTCAAGGTTTTCTGGTGGAACCGACATGACCATGCGTTCTTGAGCTTCGCTGATCCAAATCTCGGTATAGCTCAAGCCAGCGTATTTGAGGGGCGCTTTATCGAGCCAAACTTCGGCTCCAATCGATTCGCCCATTTCGCCAACGGCACTACTAAAGCCGCCGGCCCCGCAGTCGGTTACCGCCGTATAAAGTCCTTGGTCTCGCGCTTGTAGCAACACATCCATCACCATCTTCTCGGTGATCGCATTGCCTATTTGGACCGAGCCTCCGGAGATCGCATCGCTCTCGTGAGTCAATTCGACGCTGCTAAAGGTCGCTCCGTGTATTCCATCGCGACCCGTTCGGCCGCCGATCGCAACGATCAAATCACCGGGGTTCGCTTGTTTCTCGACCTTGTCCACGGGAATGATTCCAACGTTTCCACAATAAACAAGCGGGTTGCCCAAGTAGCGATCATCGAAATAGACAGCTCCATTGACGGTTGGTATTCCCATTCGATTTCCGTAATCGCGAACACCTGAGACTACGCCCGTCATCACGCGGCGAGGATGCAACACTCCCGGTGGAAGTTCGCTCGGTGGATAGTTGGGAGATGCAAAACAAAATACATCCGTGCTGCATACGGGTTTGGCCCCAAGTCCCGTGCCGAGCGGATCGCGTATTACACCACCCAAGCCCGTATTCGCACCACCATACGGTTCGATCGCAGAAGGATGATTGTGCGTCTCGACTTTGAAAACCACATGATCTTCGTCGTCGAACTTGACGATCCCCGCGTTGTCTTTGAACACACTGACACACCAATCGTCCGGTCCCAACATTTCGCGGATCTTGACCGTGGCAGCAAAAATAGTTTCTTTCAGCATGCTCTTGAAATGCCGTGTTCCGTTTTCGTCCCGATACTCGATCTTGCCACCCAAGGTCTTGTGACTGCAATGCTCGCTCCATGTTTGAGCGATGGTTTCCAATTCGATATCTGTCGGGTCGCGGCCTTGTTCGCGAAACTGCTCTTGTATGGTCAGCATTTCTGCGATCGACAAATAAAGTTGACCTGACTTGCTCAATTGCATGAGCGCATCCTCATCCAAGTCGCGGATCGGCACAACGATTAGCTGGAAAGAATAGGGAGCTCCGACTGCAATCTGCTCGAGCTGCAATGGACCTACATTGATCTGTTCGATCGAGTCGTTTGCAAACACCTTTTGACAGAGGCGTTTGATGATTGCAGAGTCGACGGACGAGTCGATTAAAGCAGATTCCTGTTCTTTGCTTACCCAGTACTTCCGAAATGTACGCACTTCATCGACGTCGTACTTCAAACCTCGCAACATAGAGAGCGTGCTTTGAGCGACGGGGTCCATCACGCCCAGCTTGGGCATAGAATAAATCAGCGTGCCGGGAGTTGATCCCGTCGCCGCACGAGAATCATTCAACGAAGCGTCGCCCACGGGTGCCGACACAAAGCGTTGTGCAATTGGATCCGCCAGCAGATCGGAGGCGATCTTCTTGACTTCATCAGCGCTCAATCGGCCTTGAATCAAAAAGCCATAGGCGGCTTGGATCGATAGGGTGCTGGATATACCGAGTTCGGCTGCCGCATTGACTGCAGCATGTCCGAGCGAATCCGGTTGGCCATCAGCCGGATGAATGTCTACTTGCCACAGCCTCACGTGTTGCTTTTCCCGCTTTGAGTAGTTGTTCGACGCGGTCGAAATCTGCTTTTTCCAAAGCGTCGACCCAAGATTCGCAAATTGTGGCAAAGTTCTTCATCGCTTGTAAGGCGGGCGCATGGTTTTCTTCCAAGATCTGCCTCCATAGATGCGTATTACTGGCAGCAATACGAGTCGAGTCCATCCAGCCCTTACCAACGAATTGAAGGATCTCATTGGGGGTTGAAGTCGCCAACGCCGACGCAACCATATGAGGTAAATGACTGGCGATTGCCAACGCCTCGTCGTGTTCTTTTGGAGAAACGCAACATGTTCGAGACCCCATCGACTCCCAAAACTCCGTTATTCGCCGAACTAATTCAGGCGAGGTTTCTTCGGACGGTGTAATGACGACGAGAGCTCCATCGAGCAATGTACCCACCGCATGCTCAACCCCGCTGTGGTGTCCGCCTGCGATAGGATGGCTACCGACGAATTGGTTGGGTGAGAGTCTACCAAGGGCGGAACGCATAATGTTTTGCTTGGTGCTGCCCACATCGGTGAGAATCGCATTCGGGCTCGCAACGCTAGCGGCAACACAGAGCGAGTCGACGATCGATTGGACGGGAGTGCATGCAATGATGAGGTCGGCGTCCTTTGCTCCGACCAAAATATCGTCTGTTGCATGGTCGATCGCTCCGCGACTAACCGCCGTTTGAAGTTTCGAACCGGTTCGCCCGACACCAACCACTTCTTGGGCGAGCCTCTTTCGCTTGAGGGCAAGGCCGATTGAGCCTCCAAGCAAACCAACACCTATAATGCAAACTCGCTTCCAAACCATAGATGCCCGGGGATTCAGATGGTCCTCAAAAATAATAGCAGGAAATCAAAGCTCCCGCGGATGCCACAGTGTAACCTGAATGGTCGGAAATGCGAATCAGGCAACGACTTTGGGCTAACGTTGTCGATGCCAGAGGGGGTCCGAATAGCGTGATTGCATCAGTCGGGCCGATTCTTCTGCGACTTCTTGCTGGAACCAAGTATCCGTGCCTATTGGGGTGGCGTTCCAGGCCACTGCGATGTGCTTTTGCAATAAATTTTTGAATTCAAGGGACGTTGCCGCGCCGATGTGGCCGTCCATCAAATTCACAACAAAAGACGAATGAACGCGTTTTTCGCGATAGTCGGGTTGCCTGGGAGGCTCAAGCAAATACTCTGTGATCCATTCCAGCGGCATCGCAACCATAATCGTCCCGTGATAAAGCATCCACTGACGTTTGCAACGCAGCGCGTTTCCGGAAAACTTACGATTGTTTAGCGTCAGATCGCACGTACCCTGCAAGTCGATTTGAACTGGCGTATTTAGCGAGTTAAGTGAATTTTGCACTGCCTGGCGCATTCGAGTCATGACTTCCGAATGGGCACTATCCAACATCCGCCAGGCTGGGCGAATTTGGTACGAGAGCAAAACCGAATACATGAGGCAGCCTGGGCCCGCAACGATCGAAGCACCGCCACTGACTCGCCGAAGGATGGGTACCGAGTCTCGTTCGCAAGCGATCGCATTGGCCTCTTCCGCCCACTTGCTAGCTCGTCCCAACACGACACACGGTGACGGCATCTCCCAAAGACGCAAAACCTCAGGAATGACACGTTCCAAACTGGTTTCGGAGTCGCGGTCTGCAACCTCGAGCATGGCCTCGTCAAAAGCCAAGTTTTCGGCCGGCGTCGTAAGCGTTGTGTCGATCAATATCATCTAATAGAGTAAGCTTGAGTCAAGGGCCGCGAAAATCGGGCTCGCCCCGCTATTTCGCAAATGCTTGGCGCGCTACCTGCTGTCATTTTCAGCTCGACAGGCTGGAAGACCTTCCCAGTGTGAACCAAAAACAGATGCTTGCCTAGCGAGAACAAAGTGGTGAAATCAAACAAAGCCTGTCACTGTTGTGGTCTCATCCATCAGATGCATACGCTCCGGGCTAACCAACGATCCTTGTGCACCCGCTGTCAAAGCGTCATGGATATTCCTCGAAATCATGAACGCTCGCAAGGGCGAACAGCCGCTGCTGCGATTGCCGCCGTATTGCTTTTTCCTGCAGCAATCCTGTTGCCCAT
>CAMBSL010000096.1 GCA_945870455.1 Pirellula staleyi DSM 6068
AAGCGTTCACAGAGGTACAACCGGGCTGTGTATTGAACTCCGAAAACATCTCTTTGTGGTGGCCGACCTTGTCCTGACAAGGGGAAGGCAACAATTATGACGAACGTTAATGGCAAGTCCGACATAATCCCCACGGAGTCAGAGACCACGCGCACGGTTGGAAACTTTTCTCACGGAAGCCGAGAGACCCCAGTAACATCCACATCTTCCATGGACGTGGATCGGTCGGAGAAGGCGCAGGCCATAATACCGGCATGCAAGTTATTGCGGAGTCAGATGGTTTGGACCGTAGCCCAACTCGCGTTCACAGTTCGATCGCTTCAAAACAAAGGGGTCAGATTTCATTCATGCTCCGACCGATCCCGCCACGCTTGCTTGAATGACCACCGAATGCAGCATTTGCTGAGACGGCTTGGTTTTGCAACCATCCATGTCTGGGCGTTATTCGAACCAAGACCAAAGAATTGTGGCTGACAGACTATGAGAAATTGGAATACGCCTCGGAATCGCAAACACTGCCTAAGAAAAAAGATCACCGAGGCGTAACGCCAGTCATTGGACTCCCATTTGCCAGTAAGTAAGGCTCACACTGCTTGGCCGTCCACACCATTCCCATGATGAATTCACCATTGGGATTGATCAGCTTGTGCTTATCCGCAACCTTTCGGCATGGGCCTTCGATTCAGCCGCTTCACCGCCAGTTAAGAACCAAATGGCGATGGAGCCCAGAATGGATAAAACCCGAGGATGAAGCAGAGCGTCGATAGGATTTCGAAGAACCAATGGTTCACGAAATTAACTCGGCAAAATTACCGAATCGACGACATGGATAACGCCGTTGGTGCAATGAATATCAGCTGCGGTAACGGTCGCGTCGTCAATCTTGACCTTGCCATCATGGACTGCAATCTTGATCGGCTTGGCAGCCACGGTTGTGGCAGTCGTCAGCTTCATCACGTCGGCTGCAGTTACCTTACCAGCGACCACATGGTGCGTCAGGATACCGACCAACTTTCCCTTGTTCTCAGGCAGGAGTAGACTCTCTACTGTCCCCTTAGGCAACTTCGCAAATGCATCATCGGTGGGTGCGAAGACCGTAAATGGGCCCGCGCTCTTGAGTGTATCCACCAAACCTGCTGCTCCAAGTGCTGCCGCAAGAGTCTTGAACGTACCCGCACCAACTGCTGTATCAACAATATCTAACATTAACATTTCCTTAACTCTTCTTACTTGACTCGCAACGCCAGGAAGGCTGGTCTAGTTTACGGACAGGGACTTGGGATAGTTGTACATAGTAGAATGATGGAAACCCCTACGGCCGTACTCATTATCAGCTCGACTCGATGGTACGACCATTTGAGGGAAGAAAATGGTGGCAGCGACGCCTAAACCTGACAAACCGAACAAGCGAACATTTGCCTATTTCCTAGCAACCACGTCTCTGTCGTCGATTGGCACCTTGGGCATCGCTCTTTCTTGTAAATCAAAAGCCGCTCGTCGGAGCTCAATTGGCTAAGCGGCTTGTCTGTTTCGTCTCGATCGACCGTGATAATGCGGTTGTACTTGACTCCAACGGCGAGCAAGCGAAGGGATGTTTCCCAAAGGTCATCAAACTCATTGCGGGTCAACGAACAACTTGGTCGTGACGGATGAATCTTTAACAAGAACAGAATCTCGGCTCGGTAAATATTCCCTATTCCCGCTACGACCGACTGGTCGAGAAGCAACTGCCCAACAGGCTGCTTGCTCCTCTGCATTCGAGCCCAAACTCGCTCGGGATCTGCATCGGAACGAAGAGGGTCTTCGCCCAGCTTTGACCTGGAGTCGCGAACCTGTTTCGAGCTGAGAATCTCACACTGATTCGGGCCGTTCAGGTCCAGCGTGTGTGTTTTGCCCACAAATCGAATGCGTACCGCGCCCCGAGGCTCTGGTGGAGGAGACTCATAAAGTCGAAACTTGCCATACAACCCGAGGTGCACGTGCAAGACAAGTTCGCTCGAAAAAGTATAATAAAGATGTTTTCCGAGGGCCTCGACCGTTTTAAGACTTTTTCCGGACAGCAACTGGGCCCCTACCTCGAATCGACCTTGGGGCGAACTAACCCTCAGTCGTTTGCCTGCAAGCCACTTGGTATGGTCGATTGCAAGGCGATGAACGGTATGTCCCTCAGGCATTGTTCCGTGATATTTCTAGAGGCGTGTTGGGTTGTTGACCGTGAACGGTTTGCATGTAAGGTAACCTACCGCTTTGCACATTGACGACCGACTAAAATTAAGCGATCAAAAAGTCAATTATCTATTGGACAACTTTAACCCCATGAACCGTTCGAAATCGGATTTGCCAACAAAAAAATGTGTCGTTTGCGACCGTCCTTTCGCTTGGCGGAAAAAGTGGGAAAGAGTGTGGGAACAAGTGAAGTATTGTAGCGAGCGATGTCGTCGTTCTGGCATCAAGAGACAACCGGACCAAGCGCACGAGTCCGAGGGGGAGTCCTGACGTGCTGCATGCTCCTATTCAACTGGTTTGGCTCAAACGTGATCTGCGATTGGACGATCACCGTCCCATTTTGGAAGCTTGCCAATCCGGACCGACCGTAGTTCTGTATGTGTTTGAACCCAAGCTTTGGGCCATGCCTGAGTTGGACCGGTCCCATTTTGATTTCATCGTCGCGTCGCTTCAGGATCTTTCAAGTCGCCTTTGCAAAATAGGGGGGCGTCTGGCCATTCGCGTTGGCGAGTTGCCCGAGGTCTTGATCGACATTGCGAGGACTGCAAACATTGCTAGCCTCTACTCGCACGAAGAAACTGGAAACGGCTTCACTTACGAACGAGACCAGCGAGTTGCGAAATGGGCTCGGCAAATGGGAATCCCTTGGTTGCAGTTTTCTCAAAACGGGGTCGTGCGGCCTCTGAAGAGTCGAAACGGATGGGCAAATCTTTGGCAGAATCGAATGAATACGCCAATCACCCCAACACCAACGCGCATGACGATCCCTAACGATTTCGACTGGGGTGGGATGCCAAAAGGCGAAGAGCTTGGACTGGCACTGACGCGAAAGACAATCCTACAAATCGGTGGCGAGTCTCAAGCGAACGCGACATTGGATTCGTTCTTGACGATTCGCGGTCTCAACTATCGAAAAGGGATGTCGAGTCCCGTGACGGCGCGCGAGAACTGCAGTCGATTGAGTCCCTATCTTGCGTGGGGTTGCATCTCGATGAAGACTGCATATCAACAACTGCTGGCTCGGCAAAGAGAGATTCGCGAAGGCTCAGTCGATTCGATCGACTCGCGTTGGCTGGGTTCGCTCAAATCGTTCTCCTCCAGGCTAGCATGGCACTGTCATTTCATGCAAAAACTGGAGGATGAACCGGAGCTCGAATTTCAGAACATCAGTCGGGTTTACGATGGTCTTCGCGAGAATGATTTCAATCAAGAGAAGTTCGAAGCATGGACGACCGGCAAAACAGGTTACCCGATGATCGATGCATGTATGCGAGCTCTCACCGAGACCAGTTGGATCAATTTTCGAATGCGAGCCATGTTGATGTCGTTCGCGTCCAATCATTTGTGGCTGCATTGGCGACCAACGGCCGTTCATCTAGCCAAACATTTTTTGGATTTGGAGCCTGGTATCCATTTTTCGCAATGTCAAATGCAATCTGGAACGACGGGTATCAACACGATTCGCATTTACTCACCTGCAAAGCAAGTGATCGATCACGATCCATCGGGAGTGTTCATTAAGCAATTCGTTCCCGAACTGGCACGCGTTCCCTATGAGTATCTACCGGAGCCACACCGCATGCCCCTGGACCTCCAGTCACAAGTGGGTTGCATAATCGGTCGCGATTACCCATTCCCGATCGTAGATCATCGTAAGGCTTATAAGTCGGCTCAAGAAAAGATCTTCGCGATCAGGCAAACGACTTCGGCTATTGCTGATTCGAAGCGTGTTTTTGCAAAGCATGGTTCGCGCAAGAAACGCGATCCGTTGCCCAAGAGCAAAAAAGCACCTGGCTTCCGGCAACTGTCGCTCTTCGATGATACCGACGATCCTAGTTGTTCCAACGTCTAAACTTTAGGCCAATACGAACTAACGCACACGTTCGATTGACAAAAACGCTGCGATTGCCAATGGTTTTGCAGGATTTTTTCGTTCCTGTGCCGTAGTCTCGACCGTCGCAAATGTAACCCTTGATGTAGCGAAACTCTCCCCGAGTGGTAGCGGATCTACCACTCGCAGCCGAAGCCTGCAGCAGTCTCCCTTGCGGACGTTCCAAGTAATCCTGTTATAGACATGCTAGCACGAGAGCGGCTTTGCCGGGTTGTGCCAACTCGGTTTGGGCGTTGGCGGTGTTCTCACTCGGGGTTTCATTCTTTGCCTCTTTCGGCCAACACACGGCCGATCGTAGTGGTTCTTGGCCGATGCTGTAGAAGTCCGTGTTTGAGAGTGAGAACCAGTCCCGGTTGAGGCAATTGCGGCCATCGAATACAACATTGCCATTGCTGTGCCACCGCAGGAGGCTAGGGTCCAGTCCCTTGTATTCTTCCCAATCGGTCATCACGACCAAGGCATCGCAGGCTTTGAGGGCGGCATATTTTTCATCGTGATAGGTGATCTGGTTACCAAAAATTGCTTCGATGTTTTTCATCGCCTCTGGGTCATGCACCGATACTTCCGCGCCACCCTTGAGCAAGGATTCGATCAGGGTAATTGAGGGTGCTTCGCGGATATCATCTGTGCCCGGCTTGAAGGCTAATCCCCAGACCGCTATTTTTTTGCCACGGACATCGCCTTTGAAGTGTGCGAGCACCTTGCGCGGCATGACGGCTTTCTGACGTTCATTTACTTCGTCGATCGTTTTCAAAATGCGTGTGTCGCCACCCATAGCCTCGGCTTGACTGACCAACGCGCGAACATCTTTGGGAAAACAGCTTCCGCCGTATCCGGCACCAGGATTTAGGAATTCCCATCCAATGCGTCGATCGGTGCACATTCCTCTGCGAACATCTTCAATGTCCGCCTCTAGATGTTCGCACAGATTTGCAATCTCATTGATAAAGCTGATCTTCATGGCAAGGAAGCAGTTGGCCGCGTACTTAGTCATCTCAGCACTCTCGGGCTCCATCGTGAACAGTTTGCATTTAACTGCGGACGCGAGTAGCGGTGCATAGAGTTGTTCAAGTATGTCCCCTGCGCGTTTGTTTCGGACGCCGAGTATGATTCGATCCGGATTTTGGCAGTCGGCGACTGCGGTCCCTTCCTTCAGGAACTCGGGATTGTTGGCAACATCGATATCGTAACCGCACTTTGCTTTTATAATCTCAGCAATATGCTTGTTGGTGCCAACTGGTACAGTGCTCTTGATGACGACGATGGCACCTTTCTTGGCTGAGCACGCTATCGATTCCGCCGCAGTTTCAAGATAGGTTAAGTCGGCTGCCCCACTCTCGCTCTGTGGCGTGCCCACTGCGAGAAAGATAACGTCCGAGACCGCAGCAGCGGTCGCCGCATCCGTCGTAAAGTCCAAATTTCCCCGCGATACGGCTAGTGCGACAACCTTATCCAAGCCTGGTTCAAAGATAGGGAGAATTCCCCGTCGCAGTCCATCGACTTTCTTTTGATCGATGTCGACGCAGGTCACATCTTGACCTTGGACAGCTAGAATCGCACCCGTGACTAACCCAACATACCCTGTTCCGATGACCGTAACTTTCATGATTCATTTCCTTTAAAGCAGTAACTTTGCCGCGAGTGAGACGACGTGGTTTGGGATCCCTAACGCAGTTGCCGTGCCGGATGCGAACGAAAGCCGAAGACCGCAATAAACACACCAAAAACCGCATGCCTATGCGATCACCTAGGTCAGTATGAACGGTACAAGTTACAGCTGTTGCTCGACCACAGAAAAAAGGAAAGCCATTGCCGTTCAAGTAAGGAACTTTTGACTGTCCTTTGACCTGTTCGGGCACTGCTTTCGAGTTGCCCCATCCATTGCCAATCATCTATTTGAGCTAGCCAATACACGTCAAGAGTCGTCGAACAACGGCGGTACATGTAGCAACACTGTCGCCAGCCTTCAGTGCACTCGACCTGTCCTAACCATTACACGCCTGCAGGCAAAAAGCGGTAAAGAATATGCTAGTCATCGCTAGTCGTTGAGCTCAATACAGTCGCATTTATATTCAATGAGCAATGTCTCAATGGAAAACCGACACAAGCACACGGCAATGCTGAACAAATTACATCAATTCAGTTTGGCACTCTAATCGCTTAGGAGAGAAACAAAGGCAAACGCCGCCGACCGTTCCCTCCCGCAGACCAATCCAGGTAGCTAGAAAATGAGTACTTCTACATTTATCCACGACAGTGAACCAATCGAACGAAAACCACATTTCGACTTGGATGTCGAGACCTATCAACCTAACGATAGATCGAATCGATCGATTCCACCAAATCGAAAACCAAAAATCAAAACGGTGCTCTCGTTTGTCATTCCTGTGATGAACGAGGAAGCCACATTGGAAGAGCTTGCCGACGGCATATTTAGAAACGTCGAAGATGTCGAGAGCGTTGAAGTCATCTTCATCGACGACGGCAGTACCGACGATTCATGGACTAAGATACAGGTTCTGGCTGAACTGTTTCCGCAACAAGTGCGAGGATTGCGATTCCGCAACAATCGCGGCAAGGCCGCCGCACTGCAAGTCGGATTCGAAGTTGCTAAGGGTGACATCATCTTTACGATGGATGCCGACCTGCAAGACGATCCATCCGAGATTCCACGCTTTCTCGAAAAGCTGGAAGAAGGATATGACCTAGTGAGCGGCTGGAAGGCTGTGCGGCACGACCCTTGGCACAAGGTTCTTCCGAGCCGCGTGTTCAACAGATTGCTCAGTCGTTTCAGTCGCGTCAAGTTGCACGACCACAACTGTGGTTTTAAGTGCTATCGTCGCCAGGTTGCCAAGTCCATTCAATTGTTTGGCGAACTCCATCGAATGGTACCATCGCTAGCTGGCATGCAGGGATTCAAAGTAGCGGAGATCGTTGTCGAGCATCACGCACGGAAGTTTGGCGTGTCCAAGTACGGGATTGAGCGTTTCATTCGCGGCTTCAGCGACATGTTAACCATGGGATTCTTGCGAGTTTATCGTGAGCGTCCCAGTCACTTTGCAAATGCATGCTGCTTTGGATACGGCTGCGTCGCATTGATATGTGCCGTGTCTGCACTGATCTTGGGCCTGGGCTCCGTTGCAGGAATTGTTTGCCTGCTAGCCTCGGTATGTTTGGTCGGTATGGGGTTTGCGTGCGTCATTGCCGGCCTCTTAAGCGAGTTGATGATTCGTCAGAACAAGGTGCAAACGGCTCGTGACCATGTGGTGTCCGATACCGTGACCCTTTAGCGGAAATCGCCAAGTTTCTCGGCTCCGTTGTGAGGTGAGAGTCGTTGTGACTTTCGCCATCCGCAAAGAAACGAATTCAGATACCTACATTAGATGCGAATAAAAATCTCAAGATGACAAACAAGAAACAAAATATCCTCGTGATCACTTCCACTTACCCTCGCCACGATGCGGACTATGCAGTCCCCTGGATGCGAGAGATTCATCGGCAATTGAAAGAGCAAGGTCACAACGTTACGGTCCTGGCTCCATCCTACATGGGTTTGAAGTCACATCAACTCGACGGCATCGAAGTCGTTCGATTCCGCTATGCTCCAGCTCCGATCGAGAGTTTGACTCATGAAGAGGGCGCGACGTATAAAGTTCGTAAAGCCTACATGCAGCTCCTCGCAATCCCATACATTCTTGTTGGTTGCATGGCTGCTGGGTGGATGGCTTTGACGAGGAGGTATGATGTGATTCACGTTCACTGGCCATTCCCGCACGGCCTTATGGGGCAAGTTGCTAGACTACTGAGTGGCACTCCACTGGTAATCATGTCGCATGGTGCCGAATTTTCCCTAGCTCGACGCAAGAAGTGGGTTTCTCCGTTTTTGCGGCAATCCTTGAGATCGGCTAATCTATTGATCGCCAATAGTTCCGACACAGCGAGGATGGTCACCGAATGCAGTGGCTGTTTTTGCAACGTCTTACCGTACGGAACAACAGTAGCTGCGGCAAATGCAAGCCAACCTGAAAACCAAGTTCCCCGGGTTTTGTTCACTGGACGACTTATAGAACGCAAGGGGGTCGAGTACTTGCTTCAAGCGGCACATGAAATTCTTAAGCTTCGAAATGTTGAATTCATTATCACGGGTGACGGAGATCAACGCGAAAAGTTGGAACGAATTCACAAAGACTTAAAGCTTGGCGACTCGGTCAAATTCCTAGGTTTTGTTTCCAAAGAACAACTAGCCAATGAGTATGCCAAATGCGATATGTGGGTCAATCCGGCGGTTGTAGATAGCTGGGGGGATGCGGAGGGTTTGGGGGTTGGCGCGATCGAAGCCTATAGCTACTTCAAGCCGGTAATCGCCGGGAACGTGGGTGGAATTCCTGATGCGGTCGTCGATGGCGTTACTGGCTATCTCGTTCCGCAGCGAGACTCAAAGGCATTGGCTCACGCTATCAGCGATTTGCTAAACCACCCAGCTAGACGCGAGCAATTCGGACGAGCGGGTTTCGAGTTCGTCCAACGGACCTTTTCCTGGCCTCGCATCGTTAGCAATCTTGAGTCATTGTACGTGCAAGCGGCAAATCCAGCGACTGCAGCATGATCTGCTTCCCATTGCATTGAATTGGAGAATCTTCATCAACCTTAAACACGATCAGCCGTTCAAGAGCATTGGCAAATGGTTCGTAGCCATCGCCATTGGTTCGTCCATTGCCCTGGCCGCGCATAAACTCACGACCGCTTACAATATCGCTGGATCACTTTGCACTTTGAGCTTCGCGATTGCAGCTGTGGTTGCAATCGTCTATCGACTTGTCAATCCCTATGGCTGGACACTGGTACTTGCAGGATTAGGCTATCCCACAAGTACCGTAGAGTCCGTTCGGATTTGGCTACTCTCCGAGTCGAATCGTTGGTTGCCGGGTGGCATTTGGGGATATGCAACACGAGCTGTTCAAGCGAAGCGAATAGGAGTACCGATCAACGTCGCATCAGGCTCGATGCTCGTCGAACTTCTGATCACCCTATCTGCGGCGATCGTGGTGAGTCTCTTGGGTTTGCTGTTTCATTTCAAACGCTTTTCGTCGACGTTCCGTGAATTATTCTCAAGACGGATGGACGGAGATGCGTCTTGGGTCGTTGCAGTTTGCATGCTCGTTGTTTGCTTTGGACTGGTCTTCGTCACGCGGAGGAAGTTCTCCAAAAAGCTCGACGGACTCGTCAAACGATTTCAACTGCTGAACTCGGTGCATTTTCGTTGGCGACCGCTTATTTCTGCCATGGGTTACATGGTGTTGATGGCGGGATTGAATGGGTGTGTCAATCTCAGCTTATTGCCGGCGGTTGGGGGCGAGGATTCGGTACCAGTGCTTGTGATGATCGCCGCGACTGCAACCGCGTGGATTGTCGGATTCTTAGCGTTCTTCTCTCCAGGCGGAATTCTTGTGCGTGAAGCAACGCTGGCCGCTCTGCTATTGCCGTGGCTCGCCTACGAAGCTGGCATTACCCTGGCGGTCTTGTCACGCGTCGCGCAGCTAATGGCGGAAGTTGTTTGCATCGCTCTCGTATTATTATTCAAACCAACTCGTAGTCCGGCCAGCGGGGGATTGGAAACAACCTAAGCGCGACGCGCAATCGAGTGAACTGGCCTCTAAAGGGACCTCGGCAAACAAACAACAACAATCGTCCCTTGACCGGGTTCGCTAGCAATATCAATCGTCCCTCGATGGTTTTCAACGATAATGGTATGGGAGATCGCAAGCCCCTGTCCGGTCCCTTTTCCGACCCCTTTGGTCGTGAAGAATGGCAAGAAGATTTTCTCCAGGTTCTCTTTCTTGATTCCCGCGCCCGAATCTTGGACACTGAAAAAAACATGTTGGTCGTTATGCCATGTTTTAATGCCAATCTTCCCGTCTTCTCGCTGGGGCCAAATTTCGGAGATTGCATCGGCAGCATTAACTAGCAAATTGACCATAACTTGCGTGATCTGGCCACGCAAACAGGACACCGACGGTAACTGGGGATCCAATTCGCGCTCGATCTCCGCTACGTACTTATGATTATTGGTCGTGACGGTAATCGCTGTGGCTAGCAAATCATTGAGACTGATGTGTGTTCGCTCTTCGTTTCCAGGGTGAGCGAACTCTTTGATGGCGGCAATGATGTCACCGACGCGCATCGCGCCGGATATCGTATCATCAATGGCAGTCGCGATCTCGGATCTATAAAACCTCAATCGATCGAATGGGCACACTCGCTCGATCGATTCGCGAAGCGGCTCGTTGTTGATCGCATTCTGTTCGTAGACATCGAGCACCCGACCGATGGCTGAATATGCTTCGCCAATGAATTTCGTGTTTTCGATCACGAACTGAATGGGGGTGTTGACTTCATGTGCCACGCCAGCCGCCAATTTACCGATGCCTTCAAGCCTTTGACTCAAACTGGACTTCTGTTTGATCGCATTGAGGTAACCTACATCACGAATAACCCATGTAATCAAAATCTGCCCTTCAATCTCGCCGACGCTGGCCGATAGTTCCAAGTCCAAGATCTTCCCCTCAAAACCGTTTCCAGCTACCGAAATAAGTGGTTGATTGTTGGTGTAATAGTCAGCTAGAAAGCGGTTCAAGACATTAGGTGGCTGGTCAGCCTCAGCCGAGGAAATCAATTGGTCGGCTTTCAGACCCACCAATTCAAATCCGAATATAGAGACGGCACTGGGATTAGCGGTTTGCACAACACCATCAGCCCCGATCGTTAGGATTCCATCCTTCACCGAGTTCAGAACGACTTGATGATAGAAAGCTTCTCGTTTTTGTTTTGCTAATGCTTCAATCAAATCGCCGTTGGCTAGGTAGAGTTCGAGGCTCTTCTGTTCTAGAAACTGTGCGGCCTGCTTCCTCTTCTGGGACAGATGGGCTGTGTCCAATCTACGGACGATCTCCTGTTCTAGAAATTGTTCGGCCTGCTTCCTGGCAGACCGCTCGCGTTCAAGCATGCTTGGTGACTTTTTTTGGTTGCTAGAATCGTTTTCCATGACTAGGCTGACTAAGAGGCAATTCCGCAGGTCCCCACTCACGTTCCGGGTTATGAGTGGTAGTTTTCAAGCCGCCGCTCGCCCAACGTGGGCACCACCCGAAGCAGGTCGTGTAGCAACGATCAAGCGATCGACCGTGAGCACATCCAAGTTCTCTCGACGAACGCCCAGAACAATGTAAAAATTACACCCTTCAGCAATCATCTCCACCAAAAAGCCAAAACGACATCGGTAGCAGCAGTTGCAGCGAGATACCACGAAGAATGTTCTCGACTGTAGATTGTACCGCTTAGCGATCTGCGAGGGAACAGTATGGTAAAAAAATACGCTTTCTTAACCGCTTCTTCGCGATTTCATTTAGCAACCTATTCTTTCTGTCTTTTTGTGACTAGAACCTAACAGCTTGGCTGGGTATACTTTTTACAGTCACTTCCTTTTTTACAGTGCGTCGAACTGCCGCAGTGTTTCCCAGGTCCACTCCAGCGACGACGAAAACCCCATCAAGAACTGCTCCAATGAAACTATCCGGTACGAAGTCGAAGGCCAAAATTATTGCGATTGATGACGATCCGATGACGCTGCGACTCTTGAAAAACCACTTAGGCAAGGCAGGCTACTCCATCGAGACTGCCGAAAACGGGGCGATCGGTTTGCAATTGATTGATGAATCGACTGCAGTTGCTTTGGTTGACCTCAAGATGCCAGGGTTGGATGGTTTCGAAATATTGCGTCAATTGCGAGCTCGCAAGTCCTCAACCAAAGTCATCGTACTGACAGGCTCGCGCGAGATCAGTGATGCTGTCCAAGCCATGCGGGAGGGGGCTTTCCATTTCGTCACCAAGCCTTTCAATCCAAGCCAGATGGTCGTCTTTGTTGAAAAAGCGATGGAGACTTGGCAGGTTGCCAATGAAAACCGTGACTTGAAGGAATCGCATTGTCAGAGCGTCGCGCTTCGGGCAATCGAAGCGAATGGTGATGTGAATAGTCGATTGATCCAGCAAGTGGAGCGAATATCTGCACTGGATTCGACCGTTTTTATTGGAGGCGAAACGGGGACGGGGAAGTCGACGATTGCAAGGATGATTCATCAAAAAAGCAAACGCGGCAAGGGGCCTTTTGTTAACGTCAATTGCGCGAGCTTGCCGCGAGACTTGATCCAGTCTGAATTGTTCGGGCATACGAAGGGGGCGTTTACTGGCGCTTTGATGGATCGGAAGGGGCACGCAGAGGTGGCCGATGGAGGGACCCTGTTTCTGGACGAAATTGGAGATCTACCGATCGATCTGCAACCCAAGCTTCTGACTTTTTTGCAAGATAGAACGGTTCAACGATTGGGAAGCACAGAGGTGAAAAAAGTCGACGTCCGATTGATTGCGGCAACTCATTGCGACTTAGCAGAAATGTGCCGTGAAGGGCAGTGCCGCCAAGATCTTTACTTTAGATTGATGGTACTGAACATCGAATTGCCGGCGCTGCGATTTCGCACAGGTGAATTCCCCGATATTGCCAGAGGGATTTTGGCACGTATTTGCGAACGGCAATCCTTATCGCTGCGAGTACTCACTTCGAGTGCGATGAAGATGTTGCTAGCACACGCTTGGCCTGGCAATATTCGCGAATTAGAAAACGTTCTCGAAAGGGCGATTGCCTTTTCCAGAGAGACACAGATTGGCCCAAGCGATTTGCACTTTAGCAATGTCTCCCTAAATCGGCGTTCCGCACCACGCGTCGAATCGCATCCAACGCGAGAATCGCATTCAACAGCGTTGGTAGCAGAGACGGTTGACGCGGTTTCGCAACCGCTACTGCAATCGGACGTCGAGTTGACTCCAACGATGCTTCCTTCCGAATCTTCAACAGAAGACCAGGGTGCATCGGCACAATCTCAGCCGGTTCTTTCCGATTCGGGCGGCGACCCTTCATGGTCTCAGCCAAAACCAGATGGTTCCGTGCGTTACGACCTAGTTGGCAAGACGCTTGAACAGATCGAGCGCGACGCGATCGTCCAGACGCTTGAGTTTCAGCGAGGCAACAAAGCCAAAACAGCTCGAGTTCTGGGGATCAGCGAAAAGAGCATCTATAACAAAATGCGTCGCCTAAAAATATTGCCCTAGACCCTACTCGAAAAAATCGTTTTTTGCAGCCTTCCCCATCGCGAGGTCCCAAAAGTGACATTGATTGATCAATCGGCTCTTGACACCATTATCGACGGCGATTCGGAATTGCTAGCCGACCTTGCAATTATGTTTGTTCAGATGCTGCCGGATACGGATGCCCGACTACGCCTAGCGGTCCAAAGTAGCAATACGAAGGAAGTAAGCTTGGTGGCTCATCAACTGCATAGTCGTTTTGGCTATTTTGGTGCTAAACCGCTTCAAGAGCTCGCGAGAAAAATAGAACTTTCAGCAGACGGAAACGATCTTACCAACATTGCGCAGTGGTGCACGGAAATGCGGGCTGGAATCGAAACGCTATTGAACGAACTCCGAAGCATGACGCGACTCCCTCTTGAAAAGAATGAGGATTAGTCGTGGTGAAAATGCTTCGATTCGCCTTTCAGCAACTTCGACCGCACGCTTGGTCTCTCGGCCTTTGCGCTGTAAGCGGGATCCTTTGTATGGTCGTTGCTTATCTCATTGTTTGGCCTGCTTATAAGAACCCAATCGCTCGGATGTATACCTCTAAGATCGGGTATTCATCCGTGATTCGGAAAACCGGTGGGGCGTTTCCTGTCACGGCTGCTGAGGTGCAATCGCGAGAGATCGTCGGCAAGTTTATCGGTGAGGGGTTAGTTCAAAGTGAACCGATTCAAGTACCAATGATTGGTATGGCTCGCATTTTAAAAGTTCATGCCACCGAGGGTCAACGCGTTCGAAAAGGGGAGGTCATCGTCGAGTTAGATGCTTCTCGTGTACGGCTAAAAATCGAATCTGCGAAAGTGGCCCTACAAACGGCCCGGGCCGAACTCGATCGCGTCCGACTTGGAACGGTCAATGTACTCCAAGAAGAGCGGTCGGACATCTTGGCTATGCGCGCGGAAGCGGCGATGGAATCGGCCAGCGTTGCCGATCAGTTGCTTCAGATCGCAACCGAACTAGCACAGTCGGGTTCGATCAGCAAAATGGAACTCGCGGAGGCCAAGTTGGGGTCGATTCGCGCGAAACTATTAGAGAAAGAGCGAAAACTTGCCGCAGAAATGGCGACCGGCGGACGCGAAAACAGCCTTGAAATTGGCGAGTCTGCGATTCGCGAATCGGAAATGACACTCGCTCATCGGCTGAGTGAATTAGACGACTACACGTCATTGGCACCAGCCGATGGCATCGTGGAACGGGTTCTAGTGCACGACGGTGAATACAATCAAGACCCTGGCCGTCCAGCCGTTTTGTTGGCCAGTGGATTGTGGTTTGAATGTTATCTTGACCAAACTGCATTGAGCCGCGTGCAAATCGGAGATGATGTTGAGGTTCGGTTTAGTGCCTATCAAGACAGTTTGTTCCAAGGGAAAATAGAACGTGTAAGACCGCTGGTGAACTTTGCATTGGGTGGGCCTGAAACGAATCGCCCAATTCGCCCTTTGGGAACTGGAGCTCCCGAATGGCCTGCAACGTTCGCGGTCCGCATACTGCTTAACGAAAATGGCGCGTTGATTGTTCCAGGGCTGACAGGCTATGCGACGGTTATCCAAAAGCGAACAACGCTCAGCGTTCCTCGTGGGACCGTGATGGGCGTTTCAGGACATCGCGGTATTGTGTTCGTCATCGAACCGGATGGTAAATCTTTCAAGCCTCGTAATGTCGTCACGGGCCTCAGTGACAATCACTATGTCGAGATCACCGAGGGGCTCAAGCAAGCCGAGATTGTGATTGCGGATGGCTATCAAATTTTGAAGCCCGGCGACCGCATTGCGATCAAGGATGGGTTTGAGCCAACGCGCGAGGCTGCGTATATTGGCCTGCAGAATGTAAGCTTAGGGGCGGAGGAAAATGTTTCGCCAAACGAATAAGCAGCCGACCTCCCGTTTCTGGGGCTTGAATCGCTTGCTTTATCATGGCTTGACCGTTGCCGGGTTTCTCGCTTTGTTGACGGCCGTTCGCAAGCCATGGTTCTCGGTTCCAATTGCGCCTCCCAACGGCGCAACCTCAGTCCGCGAAATCGTGGATAGCGTTCCAGGATGCACGGTATGGTTTCAGGCGATGATCGCGATGGGGGTAATTTGGTTTGCCGCATCGTGGCTGATGAATCGACAGTGGACCATCGTTAGCACACTCATCGCAAGTTTCCTATGCTTAACTCCGCTCAGCTATCCGTACTTTGTCATGGTTCGAAGCCCGGAAAACTCGGCCGACGCGGCTTGGCTACAGGCCCAACATGACAACCTGACTTGGCTTGGTGGAGACATTTACGCAAATGCCGAGTACGCCAATATGGGCTGGAAATCAAAAACCTATCTCATCGACATTCCCAAGCAACTGTCGGTCATCAATCTACCCTCATGGTCACCGTGGGAAATCGGCGTGCATCGTTGTGAAGACCTGATGCACTGGCTTGGATACTCTAATGCATTTTGCCAGTTCATGGGCCAGGGCTGGGCGATGGCGATGGTCGGTGGAGTCTTTCTGTTTTTGGCCTCTTTGCAGAGTCAAGGAAAGCTGATTTTTCACCGAGCAGGTGTAGCCTTGATATTTTTTAGCACGGTCGCCGTCCTTGGGGCGATTGTTGGTTGGTCCTTGCCATTCCAGGCAGCACTAGAAATTCGCGAGGCGGCCGAACTTTGTAGCCAACAGCAGTATTCCGAGTCGCAAAAACACCTAGATCGAGCTGTTGCATGGTTGCCAGTATTGGGGCAAGATACCTACTACGTCTCACAGCGAGGGATTCTAGACCGTGAGCAAGGGATTGAAAGCGACTTTGCAACGTTACAAAGGGCGATTGCACTCGAAAGGGCAGCGCGTTACGACCAAGCTTTCTCGCTGATCGAACCGCTCGTGGAATCCGAAATCGCAGCCGTGCGACGTGAAGCACTCAGAGGCATCATGCGATTTGCAATTCAAGACTACAATTGCGTACGCTTTGAGCTTTCGCGTGAACGCTTCGAGTTGGTGCTCCGCCACCAGCCTTGCAATGTCAAACTCATCTACTTGCTCCAATTGCAGGGCATTCGCGAAGCACGAGTCGACTCGGTCAACAGGATGCGAGATCGAATGGTCGAAACGACCAATCGATTGAACTTTGGCACGAAGACTATTCTGCGGGCTGCGTCGCAACAGCATGCTGCGATCGCATCCGGGTTGCAAGGTGATCCTGATATTATCTGGGCTGCTTTGGAAAAGGCAAAACGCCCATGAACAGCCTTGTTTTATCGGGTTCGCGAGTACTTGGCACCCGTCTATTTGGCCCCCGTCTATTTGGCCAAGGAATTCAGAACCGCCAATCGAACTTAGTGAGCTATGTGAGTCTAACTTTGGCTGCTGTCGCGTTCATCCTAGTGACTGGCTATGCGCTATCGCGATACTTGGAAACCCTAAACAATCCTCTGAGAATTACTTCGCAACCAAAAGCTTGGATCCGAGCCCCAGGTGATCTGTCTCACGCGGGATACTTCCGAAAACGATTCGACCTACCTTGTGAAGTTCGACATGCCTGGGTGAAAATCGCAGCGACGGATGGCTATGAAATCAGTGTCAACAGAAACCCATTGGGGCGAATCTATGTTGTGCGTCCAACACGACCTTTTCAAAGCGGCAACAGTAGGAACGGACAAGTGCTCTTGCCACAAGACCCGGCCTTGTCACTGAATTTTCCACGGGACTATCAGTGGGACGGACATGACGATTGGCGGCTCCCTTCGTACGTCGAACTAACCTCTTCCTTGCATCCGGGAAAAAACGTCATATCCGTTGAAGTTGAATCGCGAACGGCCCCTGCCCGAGTCGCTTTTGAAGGTCAAATCGAGCTCTGGAATGGCGAAATGATACCGATTCAAAGTGACGAAACTTGGCTTGCGGAACCCGCTATTCCTGGACCGCAATTGTTGGATTGGACGGAACTCTATTACTGGGATAAAGAATGGCGAAATGCGATCCAAGTCGATGGTCCTGCGACACTCGGATACCGCTCCCACCCCAAAGAGATCTACACTCGCAATTTTGACGGCAAGTGGTTTCGGCATCCGACTGCATCGAGCATGTCCGCGATAACCTATTATGCAGACTGGAAGATTGACCAACCGATCAATGAAGCTTACATCCGATTGTTGACCAACCGAAGCTATGAACTCCACATCAATGGAACGCGAGTTCGTGTTGCCTCTGAAGCGCCGCCCGATTTGGACAATGGCAACTGGGTTTTGGGTCGAGGAGCAGCGCATGACCCCACCAGCAAACCAGAACTGCTCGATACTGATGAAGTTAGTTCGTCCTTCGTAGGGACTCGCTTTGAGTCGCCAAGGAAAGCAGACTCTGCATTTCCTGAACGTCCGATACCCAATGCGCTCAAGCACGATTCAGCAACCGGTGGGTTTCTTAGCTACAGCATTGCCAATCTTTTGCATCCTGGCTCCAATCGAATCGAAGTTCGGTGTTTGAAAAAAGAAGATGCAAACTGGCTAACACAAATCGCGATCGATGGTGGCGGTACAACCTCAACTGGGCAACCGATCCAATTCCTCGATGAAGGTCAATGGTATGCAAAGTTAGCATCCAGCGAAGAATCTGGAAACCAAAACGGCACGCAAGTACAGGTGCTTGGACCTGTTGCTTCATCCGGAATCCGATTACCAAGCATGCAATATCGTGGGGTTGCCTTGCATCCAGAGCAGTTTGATAAACTGCTTCCGAAAACCCTTGGGAGAGTGACCGGCTTCGTCGCGATCGCACTCACCCTCATTCTTGTAACTTCCTATTCGCTCGACTTAGGACGCAAGGGTATTGAACCTAGTTCGGAGTTGAGTTTGCTTGTTTCGACTTGCCAAAAGCTCTATGCTGTGTTGCTAACTGCCACGGTGACCATCGGATCGGGATTGCTATTGGAATGCGCATGGCTTGAGCGTCATGAGAATCTATGGTTCATCGACGGTAGCATGTGGGCGATCCTCTTCCCGGTTGCCATCGTTGCTGCGTTTGCCGTTGCCTTGGCCGATACGGTGGGACGCATTGGGACAAAGAACTTGCGTGCCAGGGGACATAGCATAACAGCACGGTTGAGGGATTTACCACAATCTCGATTTTGGTTCCATCTTATCCTTTGGGTCTTGCTACTTGGGGCACTAGCCCGCGGATACAAACTCGACTTGCAACCACTCGATGACGATGAGTATGCTTCGACTCAAGCCGTTTTGGCCATTATGGAGACTGGGGCTCCAGGATTCGTACCAGAGGATGTTTACTACACACGCAGCCCATTCTATCACTACATTACAGCACTCATCGCACTCCCATTCGGCGGTGACTTGTGGACGCTGCGACTACAAACGATCGGCTGGAGTGTGGCAACCGCGTTATTGACATATTTTTGCGGTTCGCGACTCATGGGTAGCAAATGGGTTGGCATGATGAGTATGCTCCTCGTCTGCGTGCATCCGTTCGAGATCTTCACCGGACACGTAATACGTTTTTACCAAATTCAACAGTTCTTCGCGCTCCTGACAATGTATTGTTTTTGCCGCGGGTTCGTGACCGACCAATCGCAAAATTATCGTGTGGCGACATTGATCGTCTTTCTTGTCGCTGTCGTAAGCCAAGAGATTTCGATCGCGATCGCACCGTCGATCATTTTTGGTTACCTCGTTTTCGCGAAAGACCTTGGTTGGCAAAAGAACATTACGTTGATTTTGTTGTCGATGATCGTGGTCGTCTTGATAGGCCTGGACTTTATCGTCTTCCAAACGCTATGCCTAACGCGTACGGAAGGGGTATCGCCTTCGATTGAAGCCGCCGTAAAACCGCACTTCTGGTACCCAATGAACATGCTTTCGATTTTCATCGGTTACTCGCGATTGCACGTTGTGCCAAGCTTCTTTCTTTTCGCAGGATTACCACTGCTTTGGCGAGAGCAGAACCGCAATACGCTCTCGCTTCTTTCCATGCTTGTTTCTGGAGTGGTCATGACCAACATTCTGGTTACCAACGTAAGTCTCAGATATATGTATTGGCTTTTTCCGGTATGGATTCTATTAAGCGTCGATGGAATGCGGTTGGTTTTGTCGACATTAGTATCCCTCGTTTACCCACCTGATCGCAACCTCAATCGTTACGTTGCCACGCTCGCGGTCTGTTGTTTCATGTGCCTAGCATCGATCTTGGCAAGTTGGTCGCTATGGCGAATTCCTGGTTCCTATGAAATGCGTATTCTCGGAGATTCGACCGGGGCGGTACGTTGGGTCCGAAGTCAGAAACGACCTGGCGATCGAATTGCGATAACCGAACCACACACGCATTGCGCCTATCTCGAGGGTGACAAGTGCGATTACGATTTGGCTTTTCCATTGCTATATGACTTCGCCGTGATGCGCAACGGTGTTCTGGTAGATCGCAATGGTGGCGGCGAAGTGATCAGCAACATCGATCAGATGATAAGAGAGTTTAGTGAAGGCAATCGAATATGGGTTTTGCTTAATCGCGAAAAATTTCGGACCCGTGGGAAAAACATGCGATGGGAATATCCCGGGGCTCGATTTGAAACCTTCATTCGTAAAAATTGCGAACTGAAGCACCGGACGTATCTATGGAGTGTCTATCTGTGGGATCCGGCAGCTGGGCATTATCAAAATTTCCGGTTGCAGGAGTAAGCCAAATGAAGCCGCGAGTGATTTTTGTCGATGATGATCCAATGTTTTTAGCCAGCACGCGACGACAGTTGATGATGAAGCTGCCTCAATGCAAACTCGTTTTCTTCCCAACGGCAACCGAAGCATTAACTGATATTGCAACGACTCCACCGCAGATCGTTTTCAGTGACGTACGCATGCCCGGGATGGATGGGCCTGAATTTCTGAATCGGGTTTCAATCTCGAACCCAGAAACCATTCGTCTTGCATGGACGGGGCAATCCGAGGCCCAGCAATTGGAACGCGTTTTCAAAGTCGCTCATCAAGTACTAAGTAAGCCGATTGCTAGCGAACAATTGGTTAGCATCATTGCAAATCTTGTCGACTATCGAGCTCACATTCCCAACAGCTCGCTAATGGCTTCGTTGACAGGCGCCGACCATAATCGATTCGATTGTGCTCGCATCCAAAAATTCCTGGCGATCATTGATAATCCCAATACTTCCGCAGAAGCGGTTGCCACTAAGATTGATAAGTCATCTAGGACTCGCACTCGATTGCTTGAGATCGCAAACACGTCTTTTTTCAGCCCAGTCCGAACTGTGGCGGATTCCAAGCAGGCCGTCATGACGATTGGCTTTGGAATGGTTCGTGCGATTTTTTTATCTTTAGAATATAACTGTGATAATCAATCGCCTCCAGTTCAGCTCATATTGCGTCAATGCTTGAATCGAGGCATGGAAGCT
>CAMBSL010000097.1 GCA_945870455.1 Pirellula staleyi DSM 6068
CAAGTTCAGGTCGTAACATCCGCTGGCTCTCTCTCACCCATCGAAGTCGAGCGCTACGTATCGCAACCTCTTGAGAAAAAGCTCAGTGGATTGCCAAGTATGATCGAATTGCGAAGTATCTCGCGACTTGGTATTTCGCTAATCACAGTTGTGTTTGAGGAAGGGACCGATCTCTACTGGGCTCGGCAACTCATCGGTCAACGACTTACTACTATGGATTCAATGCCACACGGCGTCGGCAGTCCTCAGTTGGGACCGCTCACGACTGCATTGGGTGAGGTGCTGCAGTTCGAAGTTCGCGGCACAGGGAATCGGCATACCCCAACCGAATTGAGGTCCTTGCTGGAATGGGAGATCGCTCCAGCACTTCGTACCGTCCAAGGGGTGACGGATGTTAATACGCATGGAGGCTATTACAAATCATTCGAAATTCGACCGGATCCAGAACGCCTTCGAACCATGCATTTGACGCTGGACGATATCGCCAAAGCCGTCGAACGCAACAACATGGCGACGGGCGGCGGGTACACGATCATGGGTAGCCAGCAACGATTCATCCAAGGAGATGCGTTGCTGCAATCGCTGGCCGATATTCGCCAAATCGTGTTGCGCTCAGCCGATGAGGGCTCGCCCGTCTTGATCCAAGATGTCGCGGAGGTTCGCGAGGGCGCATTGCTGCGTCAAGGAGCGGCAACACGCGACGGACGAGGCGAGGTCGTCATCGGGATGGCCATGATGTTGGTTGGACAAAACCCCCGCATCGTTGTCCAACGTATCAAAGATCGACTCGCGGAAATCGGAAAGACTCTTCCCGAAGGTGTTGAGCTCGAAGTCATCTACGATCGCGAAGGATTAATCAATCGCGCCTTGACGACCGTCGGACGCAATTTGCTCGAAGGGGGCGGGTTGGTGATTCTCATTTTGTTCTTATTCCTAGGTTCCTTTCGAGCAGGACTCATCACCGCCATTGCAATTCCCCTGTCGATGTTGTTTGCGATCAATGCGATGTTTGCGATGGGGATATCGGCATCGTTGATGAGTTTAGGAGCTATCGATTTTGGATTGATTGTCGACTCCTCGGTCATTATGATCGAAAACTGCATGCATCGTCTGGATGCGTCCAAACCCGGCGAAACGCGCGAGTCGATCGTACTCGATGCGGCCGTTGAAGTACGCAAGCCAACGCTGTTTGGCGAACTGATCATAGCCGTCGTTTATCTGCCTATCTTGATGTTGGATGGAAGCGCGGGCAAGCTCTTTTTCCCAATGGCACTGACCGTACTGCTGTGCCTGTTTGGTTCGCTGATCGTATCCATGACCGTGATGCCGGCACTGGCTTCGTTGCTCTTGCCATTTCGCAAGGAGCATGTCGTGCGAGAGAGCTGGGTGATGCGAATCGCATCGGCCATCTATCGACCTGTTTTGGCATTTGTTTTAAAGCATCCCCACTTGACCCGAATGGGAGCCGCATGTCTTACGTTGATTGCAATACCCATCGGACTGAGGCTTGGTGGCGAGTTTATGCCTCGCCTTGAGGAAGGTGATTTGCTGATCGAAGCAGTGCGACTCCCCAGCGCGACGCTAGAGGATTCGATTTCGATGACAACGCGCATTGAGGGAATCGTCCGAAAGAATCCAGAAGTCAAAACTGTCTTCTGCAAAACAGGCCGACCCGAGATTGCGAACGACATCATGGGTGTCCATCAAACCGACGTCTGGGTCATGTTGCATCCCAAAGAATCGTGGGCACAAGGTGTAACCCGGGATACTCTCATCGAGCGATTTTCGAAAGAACTGGAAAGCTCGATTCCAGGTGCCGTTTTTGGTTTTACACAACCTATCGAGATGCGAGTCGATGAGCTCGTGGCGGGTGTCAAAGCGGATGTTGCCGTGTTGATTTATGGCGATGATCTTGCAGAGCTATCTCGTATCGGAAAACAAGTCGTCGACGTTCTACAAAAAATTCCGGGGCACGCTGACGTCAAGCCTGACTATCAAGCAAACCTGTCGACGCTCCGGATCGAAGTGGATAGGGCAGCCCTGGCTCGGTATGGAGTGGACGCGTCCGTAATCATGCAGACGGTAGAGGCCCTCGGTCAATTGGAGTGCGGCACAGCTTACTTGGGTCGGTCCCGCTTTCCTATTGTGATTCGATTGCCGGATGAATATCGAGGGGACATCGATCGCATTCGAATGATGCCACTTGCCACACGGCAAGGTCAATCGATTCCACTAAAAGACGTTGCAACGGTCGAAAATCGCGAAACGCCACCGGCGATCGAACATGACTGGAATCGCCGGCGAACCTATGTTTCAGCCAATGTGCGAGGCCGCGATGTTGCAAGCTTTGTCAACGAAGCTCAAGCCAGAGTTGCTAGCGAAGTGTCATTGCCTGAGGGATATGAGATACGTTGGGGCGGTGACTTTGAAAGTTTACAAAAAGCGTCGTTGCGTCTATCGATCATTACGCCGATGGTTTTGTTGCTGATCGGAGTATTACTATATCTCACGTTCCATTCGTTCCGATTGACGGTTCTGGTGTTCGTCGCGATCCCAGTGGCTGCCTCGGGTGGTGTTTATGCACTCTGGTTGCGAGGCTTGCCGTTCAGCATCTCGGCAGGGGTTGGGTTCATCGCGTTGTTCGGCGTGGCGGTTCTGAATAGTCTGGTCTGGGTCAGTTCCGCAGAGCAGCGCCGACAGGCAGGACAAGCGATCGATGATGTGGTGCCGGAGACAGCGCTTTCTCGTTTGCGTGCGATTTTAATGACCGCGTTTGTGGCCGCGTTTGGTTTTGTGCCGATGGCTTTTTCGCACGGTGATGGAGCGGAAATCCAAAGGCCACTTGCAAGCGTCGTCATAGGTGGCGTGATTACGTCAACCATGTTGTCAACCATGGTGTTGCCAGTGCTCTACCCCTGGTTCGTTCAGCCGCGTCGCAGGGACGACCGATAAGGCGATCGGTAGGCCAAAACTACCACGTAGCACAGGCTGCCAGCGCTGCCAGCCTGTCATAGTCTAAGAAAGCACAGGCTAGCAGCCTCATCTTTACCCACATCTTTTGATCTTGCTCCCCTCGCCCTGTACTCGGGGAGAGGGGCTGGGGGTGAGGGGTTTTGCACTGTGTTTTGATTGGTTTTTTGATCGTGAATTCAATGTCTATTTGCGTTTCAGAAGCGTAAACAAATAACTGAACCGGAGGCTACCATGTCAGGGCTCTACCCCTCACCCCCCGACCCCCTCTCCCCGACGCGGGGCGAGGGGGAGAAAACGCGATGGGATCACGCAAATCCATTGGGATTTCGAGTCTGGCGTGCTGCGAAATGTGGGTAAAGCACAGGCAAGCAGCCTGTGCTACGGGACTATCTCATGCTGCCGCTTCGCCGGGACGACCAATAAGTACCCGCACCTAGTTTCCGAGCCCTTGCTCGATCGGAACAGGAACTCACCGAATCTGCTAAAGTAGAATTTTTCCGTCATCGAACCAAGACGTACCATCCTTTCACGAAACCCCAAACCCAATGCGACGAAGACATCCTCCGTGTGGACTTGTTTCGTACCTTTTTCTTTTAACGTGCGTTTTCTGTGGGAAAGGTCAAAGCCAGAATTTCCAAGTCGGATTTGCCAAGCAAGATATCACTCCTGCTAAGCCGATGCCAATGTGGGGCTATGGCGAAAGGCATGCTGCATTGTCGACAGGCGTTCGCGATCCTCTCTACGCGAAAGCCGTTGTCATCGTCGCCGGCAAGGAAAAAATTGCCATCGTAGGACTTGATTTAGGCCGCTCACCAACGGACGCCATGCTGACCAGAATTCGCGAAGCCATCAAGGAGACTTCGGGGGTGAGTATGATCATGATCTCAGGCTCTCACACGCACCACGGGCCAGTCATCGAGCTTCTGGACGAACCTGGGAAAGGTAGGGGAGTGTTTGACGATGCTGTTGCTTACTCCCTGGAGCTTGAGAAAAACATTGTTCAAGCGATCAATATTGCGGCCTCGAATGTTCGGCCCGCAAAAATGGGGTGGGGATCCAAATCCGTTGAAATGAATCGCAATCGTCATTCCAAGCTTGAACCGAAGCCGGTCGATTCAAGGCTTGGTGTTATTTGCTTTGCTGACTCCGAAGGCAAGCCGATCGCAACCATCGTCAATTATGCGGCACACCCAACCATGCTTAACGCAGCCGACCTCCGTTTTTCCGCAGATTGGCCAGGCCAAATGATGAATGCTGTCGACGCAGCATTGCAGACGAACTGCATCTTTATGCAAGGAGCATCTGGAGACATGTCCACGATGGCAACCGACGAGACACGAGGTATCGAAGCATTTGGAAAAGCGATGGCTGTCCATGTGATCGAAGTCTCAAAGTCGATTGCGACCAAGGCTCCTGATCGGCCAAAAATTCAGTTTAGCGAGGAGACATTCGATTTCAAAACGCGCATGACGTTTTCCAATCCGCTTACGACAATTATGTTTAGCGCCGCCTTTTTTCCTGAGTTGGCTGCCGCGTCTATGAACAATGACTTGCGAAAAAACCTCATTCATCCACGCCTAACGACGGTGCTCATCAATCGCGAATTGGCACTCGTGGGTGGCTCAGGCGAATTCTTTTGTCAACATGCAATTCGTTTGCGCGAGCGTTCGAAGTCGACCGAAACGTTTTTCTTTGGTTATTGCAATGGCCACCACATGTACTTTCCCACGATTGAGGGCGCTGCCGAAGGAGGCTATGGTGCCGATTCGGCAGTAAGCTGGGTGAGTCTTGGTGCAGGTGAGGAAATGATCGATCATGCTTTGATAAGTATTTATTCCATGCTCGGAAGATTCAAATCGGAACTCCCTTTTTAACGCTGAGCATCTTTCGCAACTCAACCAATGTCACTGGAATCAAGCTGAGAAACAGGATGAATGGCAAGTCCGACCAGGGCATCGCATGCAATCCGAGAATGGAGGCTGACCAAGGGCATGCAATGGCAACAAGCTGAACAATAAGCGAACCGAACATGGCTAGCACCAAGAATGGATTCGAGAATACTCCGAGTCGGGGCATAATCCGATCGAAATCCCGACAGGCCATCGAGTAGAAAATCTGCGTTAAGGTTAGGATACAAAACGCGACCGCTCTGGCTTCGTCGAGTTTTTCCGCAGAACCTTGATAACTCCACCAAAACCCCACCAAGGTTACGCTCGCCATGAGCACGCCATGAGCAAGAATCAACCGACCACTTTTCCAGGACAAGATTGGCTCGTCAACCGATCTTGGTGGGCGTTCCATTAACCCTTTTCCCAACGGTTCGCTTGCCAATGCAAGTGCGGGCAGTCCATCGGTGATCAAATTGATCCAAAGGATTTGTATCGCCAATAACGGGGACGGCCAGCCGATCATGGATGCAGTGAACATGAAGAGTACTTCGCTGGAGTTGCAAGCCAGAAGGAAGTGGAGAAACTTTCGGATGTTCTCATAAATACCTCGCCCCTCTTCGACTGCGTTCACAATCGATACAAAGTTATCATCCGTGAGCACCATGTCGGCAGCTTCTTTCGCTACGTCCGTCCCCGTGATGCCCATGACAACTCCGATGTCAGCTGCTTTGACCGCAGGCGCATCGTTGACTCCATCCCCAGTCATGGCAACGATGTTGCCATTGCTCTTCCATGCGTTTACAACACGCAACTTATGATGAGCGGTAACCCGAGCCACGACAGAACATTTTGGAACTTGTGCCACCAACTCGCTATCCGACATTTGATCAATCGACGCGCCTAGCAAGACGGTGCCATCGGAATCCGCAATCCCGATCGCCTTTGCGATGGCCAATGCAGTTAGCGGATGATCACCCGTGATCATCACCGGCCGAATACCGGCGTTTCGGCATCGAGCGACCGCTTGCATGGCTTCCAGTCGCGGCGGATCGATCATGCCGACAAGGCCGACGAACGTGAGTCCTGATTCCATCCGCCAGTCGTTCGCGTTATCACCCGCTGGGCGAAAAGCGATTGCCAAGACACGCAATGCCTGAGATGCCATTTCCGAATTGCAATGCAGAATACGTTTTTTCATAGCATCGTTCATCGGGCTCACGGTATCGCCGATAAGAAGGTGGCTCGATATAGCCAGCACCTCTTCAGACGCTCCTTTGACAATCATGACATACTCACCCGTCGCTTTTCGATAGACTTGTGACATGCGTTTACGATCGGACTCGAATGGGTTTTCGTGGATCAGATCCTCGAGACTCCACTGGGACTTGGCTGCGGCTTTTGCAGCTGCAACCTTAAGCGCGATTTCCGTAGGATCTCCGACAGTCACCGCCGTATTTGTCTCCGAGTCGAACCGCCATTGAGAGTTATTGCAAGTGTCTCCCAATCGCAAAAGTTCTAGCACCGCAGAGGGCAACGCAGAGGGCAACGCAGAGGGCAACGCAGAGGGCAACTCTGCGGGCAACTCTGCGGGCTTGGGTTCGCCGATTGGGAGAATATCGCCCGACGGAGCATACCCTTGGCCATCGACGCTCCACGACTGATCCGACACCCAAATTTGGCAGACCATCATTTCGTTGCGAGTCAGTGTCCCTGTTTTGTCGCTGCAAATAACCGTAACACATCCAAGTGTCTCGACACTTGGCAGCTTTCGGATGATCGCATTCCTTTTGGCCATGCGTTGAAGTCCGATGGCCAGTGTAACCGTGACCACCGCTGGCAGCCCCTCCGGGATAGCCGCCACAGCCAAACTAACACTTGTCAGGAATACTTCCACAAACTCGCCACCGCGCAACCATTGGAGGACAAAGATCACGGACACTAGCAACAGACAAATACCAACAAGAACTTTTCCAAGTTCCGCCAGCCTACGTTGTAATGGCGTTTGCTCGTTCACTGTCGCTTGTAGCAAACGTGCAATGCCTCCAATCTCGGTGTCCATACCGGTCGTCACCACCATGGCTGTCGCTTTGCCGGATACAACGCTAGTCCCTGCAAACAAACAGTTCGTACGCTCGGCTAAGGAAGTGTTCGGAAGCAATTCGGTATCGGCCTGTTTTGCAATCGGATTGGATTCGCCGGTAAGGGATGATTCCTGAGTATGAAGTCCGAATTCATCCATGATTCGTGCGTCCGCAGGAACTCGGTCGCCTGCTTCGAGGAGGATGATGTCTCCAACTACTAGTCGCTCGGCCCCGACGGCAACGATCTCTCCAGCTCGTTTTACTTTCGCTTGAGGCGCTGATAGTCGGCTGAGCGCCTCCATGGCTTTCTCAGCGCGTTCTTCTTGAAAGAAGCCAAGAAACGCATTGATTGCGACGATTGCAAGAATGGCGAACGCATCAATCCAGTCGCCTAAAATACCTGAGAGAATGGCAGCCGCCACTAGCAAGCCAATCATCAGGCTGAAAAACTGCGAGGCAAAGCGCATCCACCATGGCGAGCGCGATCCTGCTTGCAGGGCGTTTGGACCATTGGCTGCCAGACGCCTTTCGGCCTCTTCGTGGCTCAGCCCATTTTTGACGTCGCTACCTAGCGAAGCAACGAGAGTTGCCAATGGTTCATGAAACATGAAACAGACCTAGACTGCATGCGACTGTCGACATTTTCATGCATGTCTTGTTCGTAAAATAAGAACCGAACAGTGAGCATGATGCATTATGTAACGCGACACGCTCCCCATGAAAAAACGACTGATTGCCGAGCGTCCCTTGTCTCGAACGATGGCTATATCCGACTTGTCCTCAAGCAAATAACTTGCAATGCACGACCCAACATGTTTCTGCTCAAGCACATGTTGCTCAATCGATGGAAAAGTTTTCAACCTGTCGGCAAGCATGGTTAAATTCGCTTCCATCACTTGGTTAAGTTGTGGTTCGTATTGAACTTCGGGATCCAACAAGGGAGGATGCTCAACGACTGAAACCAGGGAAATATTGGTATTAGTCGGCAATCCCAAATCGCACACCTGAGTTGCCATTTCCGCTGGACTTCCGGAGCCATCGGATGCAATCGTCACCCGAAGCGGTTGGATCGCGGCAGCTTTGGGTTGATCGGATTCACGCATCACCAGAACCGAGCAAGGAGCATGTGTAGCCACGGCTTCACTGACGCTGCCAATCAACATGCGGCTCAATCGACTTGCCCCGTGCGCACCCACAACGACAAGCTCCGCACCGCAATCTTTCGCATATTGCGTTATTTCGTCCGCCGGATGCCCCCTACGTTGCACATGCTTTGCGCGCAAGCCGAAGCCTTTCATGGTCGTAGCCACTCGATTAAATGCGTTCTCTGCGTATTCGTTGCCGAGGCGGCGAAGCTCATCTTGAATATCGCCCGGTACTATTCCGTATACCGCTGGGCCAATTACCGTTAAAACTTCATAGCATTCTTCGCTGTGAATCGGCAATTGGCTAAACCATCGAATGGCTTGTTCAGCGGCATCGGATCCGTCCGTTGTGAGGATTACTTTCACGGTGTTTTTTCAATCGAAAGCGAAACGAAAAGGGACTAACAGTATAGCCGTCAGAGAAAATTGCATTCCATTGCGTTACGGTTAATTTTGACAACGTCCATTCGTGATAACGTCACGCGCAATGGACACATCTGGTCGCCCATGGTATGGCGGCCATTCTTGCTTTTGCAATAGGCTTTTGGCACACTGTGCAAACCCCATACTCGCCTGTCTCAATACGACGAAGTGCTAGCCGGATGTCACGAATCTCGGTCTCGGTTACATTCCCGACGGCCGCAAGAGTTTCATCACCTTCCTTGGCAATCGCATTCTCTTCCCAGTCCTTTTCGCCTGGATCGCTAAGTTGCTTTTCAATGCCATCTGCCCGCTCTAGCAATTCGGTCAGTTTGGTTTCTAACTCGGATTTGAGTGTGGAAAAGTCGGCCATATTGGGCTCCGTAAGAACTTGAATGGGTACGAAATGCTAACGTTTGGTCCAAAGAGTGCAATTCATGTGCCATAGTGGCGAGGGGTGCAAGATCCCAAGGCAAGCGTGCAAGTCATGCGAGTCAAATTGGGTAGGTCTCATCATGGGCGTGCCAATTTGCTACACAATGCTCGGCCAGTGGGGAGGTCGATCACTTAGATATCCCGCTGTTTTGAAGCGATGCCGAACGCCGCGCTGAAAACGTCCGGGTGTGACATGCAATATCCGATCCATAGAAGTACAGCGATGATAACTTGCGGAATCGGTGCTTCGCCGATTCGAACGTGTGCTGCGATGGCGCCCCCCATGTAACCGGTGAGCAGCACCAGGCCGAGGAAAGAGAGCCGCGTTGGAATAATGAACAGGAGCGTGCTGGCAAGTTCGATGATTCCAAGCGCAAACATTTGCTTGGGTTGCCAACCGATGTCAGGCATCTTGGCGGCACTTTCCGAAGTGATCATGAACTTAGCAACAGCACTGCCAGTTAACATCAGCGCCAACAGACCGCACAAAATCCAACCTGCAACGTTCCGCTTATGCATCGATCTAACTTACTTTCGTGTTGTGGAGCGGTATTGAAATGTTGCCCGGTTCCGGCATGCCCGTTCCTCGGAGGGAACAAAATAGTTGTAGTAGCATAGCGAATGGTCGCCTGCGATTCAAAGTGTTTCAGATCCAATTCAGACCTGTCTCGATTCGCTCCGAAAATCCTCCGCAACTTCCGAACCAACGGGCCCTTGGATCGTTTCCCCATTGTAGAACGGTTGTCCTCAACCGTTTCAGAAGTGCAGAGTTCTTCAAAACAGTTGAGGACAACTGTTCTACTATTGATCCGATCCAATGAAACCGTCACCATGGAATTGGCTAACGTTTGACCTTGGACGGTGACGTTGTTGTGATCTGACTGCGAGCGGAACCGATGGGAATTACCAACCAGATCGTTGAGACGCCCGTGGTCGGACCAATTGTCGCACTGTATCATCTTGCTTTTTGTGTCAAGCGATCACTATCGCAGCACGCGTTCGCCCCCTTGTGAGCAATGGTACCGGATTTCGTTTATGATCGATAGCACATTCAACGTGGAGCGAGTTCGGTCGCAGTTCCCGTCTTTGTCTCGAATGCTTGACGGAAAACAAGCGATTTACTTCGATGGACCGGCTGGAAGTCAAGTCCCACGCTCCGTGGTCGATCGCATTTCGGATTGCATGCTGCATCACAACGCAAACCGATCCGGTCGATTCGTCACGAGCCGCGAAGTAGACGCGATCATGAATCATTGCCATCAAGTCTTTTGCGACTTTGTTGGTGCCGCCAGCCCAGAATCCATTGCATTCGGCCCTAACATGACTTCGCTGACACTGCAGTTCTCTCGGGCGCTTTCCAAAGAATGGAGACCGGGCGATCGGATTTTGGTGTCGAGCTTGGACCACGACGCCAATTTCACGCCATGGGTATTAGCGGCCAAAGACGCTGGTGCCGAGGTGAAAGTGATCCGTATTCGAACTTCGGATGCGACTCTCGATTTAGCTTCGCTGGACGAGTTTCTGAACGAACGAACCCGGCTCGTGGCCGTGACAGCCGCCTCGAACGCAGTGGGTTCGCTCACGCCTATTCGCGAGATTGCGAAACGCGTGCACTCGGTCGGTGCAGAATTGTTTGTCGATGCGGTTCACATGGCACCTCACAGGAGCATGGATGTGACCGATTGGAATTGCGATTACTTGGTTTGCTCTGCCTATAAATTTTTCGGCCCGCACATTGGAGTGCTTTACGGTCGAAAGGACCGATTGCAATCCTTGAGACCGTACAAATTGAGGCCTGCACCAGATAACTTGCCAGGCCGATGGATGACCGGAACGCAAAACCATGCTTGTATCGCTGGGGCTGCGGCTGCCGTCGATTACATGGCATCGTTGTCACCGATCCCAGCGGACCATCAAAATCGTCGAGAACGATTGATCGATGCGATGAGTATTATCTCGAACTACGAAACAAAATTAATTTCGAAGTTGTTGGGAGGGCTTTTATCGATCCCAAGGTTAAAAGTGTTTGGCATCACGGATCCACACCGGATGTCGGAACGTGCCCCAACGGTATCGTTTCAAGTGGCAGGGACGAGGTCGATCGAAGTGGCACAGCGGTTGGGCGACCAAGGCGTATTCGCGTGGCACGGCAATTACTATGCATTACCATTAACGGAGTCGCTCGGAACGGAGCCCGAGGGTATGGTTCGATTGGGTTGTATGCACTACAACACTTTGGAAGAAGTCGAACGGACCTTGGACTTGCTTCGAAGCATAAGTTGATTCGTCTATTTGACTGCCGATGAAAGTAGTTTAGCTCGCAACGGAATCGCAAGCTTTATTAAGCACATCGGTATGAGGCTTCGAGAAAAACAAACTGAAAGCTGAGTGGCGATAGCCCCGGTTCTGGACGAATTTCGAGCCATTGGAAACCGGGGCTATCGCCCAACGGCTCATTGGGTTGAAAAACAGTTGCGAATGTGCTTAGCTCCCGACGACTTTCTAAAACCTCTCAAGACAATGTCATGAACATCGCGGAACTACTGTTGGAAGGTCGTCAGCGTTACGGCAAGCGAGTCACTGTTCATTTCGACGGTGGCGAACTGACTAATTTCGAGATGATCCATCGCGCTGAGCAACTTGCCAAGGTGCTTAGGGATGCGGGTGTCCTACCCGGAGATCGCGTGATGGTGATGATGCTTAACTGCCCCGAGGTGATCCAAGCCTTTCACGCCCTTTGGCGTATCGGTGCTGTCGCAGTGCCTGTCACTCCTCAGTGGGTCGCTCGTGAAGTTCGTTATGTGGTTGAGCACTCGGGAGCGAGGGTTTTGTTGACCTCTCCGCTTCTCGCTGCCAAGGTTCGGGAAGCGACGGTTGACATTTCGCCCCCTGTCCAGTTGTTTGTCTTTGGTGATACGGATGTTCCAGGCACTTGCAATTTGGCACCCTTGGTAGAACAAGCGGAAAGATTAGGCGAAACGTTTCCGTCCGAAACGAGCGACCCGGCGTTATTCGTTTATACGTCAGGGACGACGGGACAGCCAAAGGGAGTTGTACTCACTCACGGCGGGCTTCGATCCAACGTCGAATCGATGATGCAGACGCTTGGAATTGACTCGGAAACGGTGACTATGATCATTTTGCCCCTGAGCCATGTCTTCGGTATTCTTCGTATGAACATGGCAGCCGTGAATGGAGCGCCCTGTGTCATTCTGCCCTCTTTTGACCCTAAGCATGTATTGCAGTCGATTGAGCGTTATCGCGTCGGGCTCTTTGCAGCAGTGCCCACCATGCTGACCAGCTTACTAAATTATCCAGAGCGGGCCAACTACGACTGTTCTAGTCTACGCTGGGTCGAAAGCGGTGGAGCCCCATTGCCTGAGGAGTTACGGCTTGAATTTCAGCGCGAGTTTAAGTGCCGTATAAAAGAGGGCTATGGCTTGTCCGAAGCAAGCTGCGCCTTGACAAGTTTCCGCTACGATGAGCCTCATCGAGCTTTCTCAGTCGGAAAGGCGCTTCTGGGGGTGACCATCTCGATTCAAGACGACAATGATCAACCTCTGCTACCGGAACAGGAGGGGGAGATTTGCGCGAAGGGTGAAAACATCATGCTAGGTTATTGGCAGGATCCCGTTGCGACTCAATCCGCCATTCGCGATGGTTGGCTTCATACTGGCGATGTTGGACGAATGGACGCCGACGGTTTCTTGTATATCACTGGACGCAAAAAAGATTTGATCATTAAAGGTGGTGAAAACATCGCGCCCAGAGCGCTTGAGGATGCGTTGTACGAACATCCATCTGTTGCTGAAGCGGCTGTCATCGGTATCCGGGATCCGTTGTACGGCGAGGACATTTGCGCCGTGGTTGTTTTGCGGGCTGGCAAGACAGCCACATCCGAAGAGCTACAGCAACATGTTGCAAAGTACGTCAACAAGTTTAGGGTGCCAGCGAAAGTCGTGTTCCTCGATGCGCTCCCAAAAAGCCCTGTCGGGAAGATACTTAAACGCGAACTGCGACTTCGGATGCAATAGTTGCCTGCGATGCTTTTGGCTGCCTGCGATGCTTTTGGCTATGCGCCTCATTGTCAGCGAAACGCCAGTCATGTTAGGGCTGCGGGTGAAACGGAAAGTCGGTGTAGCCTACTTCGGTCGGGGCGGACCATACTTTCGTGTCCGCTGGTGGATTCAACTCCCAGCCGTTGGCGAATCGCTCAACGAGATCCGGATTGCTTAGGAATGGGCGGCCAAAGGCGATGAGGTCCGCTTTTCCTGTTTCAATCGCTTCTTCTGCTGAATCTTGGGTGTACCCGCAATTGCCAATCAACGGGCCTGCAAACACAGCGCGAAATTCCGAAAGCGTCATTGGTTCACCTTGTTCGTGGAATCCGAATGCAAGCCCATCTACGACGTGCAAGTAAGCCAGCCGGTAATAACTTAACTCAGAAGCGGCTTGCAAGAAAGTTTCCCGAAAGTCAGGTGAGCCCATGTCGTTGAAATTTCCATTGGGTGAAAGACGTACTCCAACCCGCGCCGATGGCCAAACGTTGAGAATCGCCTCCACGATCTCGCGTAGAAATCGAAACCGGTTCTCGACGCTTCCGCCATAGAGATCTGTGCGTCGATTCGTCTTGGATTGAAGGAACTGGTCGATCAAATATCCGTTTGCGGCGTGGATCTCGACTCCATCGAACCCAGCGTCCTTAGCTCTCTCGGCTGCACGCCTATAGTCCTCGACCACCGACGCAACTTCGACGGTTTCTAGCCCGCGCGGAGTCTCGTACGGCTCCTTGCCGTTCGGCGTATGGATTGTGTCACCGTTGATTTTGACAGCCGATGCAGACACGGCAGGCTTTCCACCGTGAAAGCTACTATGCGAAGCTCGCCCGCAGTGCCAGAGTTGCAAAAAGATCGGCGTATCGTACTCATGCAGCGAGTCTGTTATCATCGACCAACCGTTCTGTTGGTCGTCGTTATAAATGCCGGGCGAATCGACCCAGCCGCGTCCTTGTTCGGAGATCGTCGTCGCCTCCGAAATGATCAAACCGGCCGATGCCCGTTGCGTGTAATACTCAACCATAAGTTCGTTTGGTACACGTTTCTCGCCTGCCCTGGCGCGAGTCAAGGGGGCCATTACCACACGGTTCCGCAAAGCTAGCCCTCGAAGATCAAAGGAGGAAAGCAGGTGCGGTGATTGGATGGGCGATGCGTTATTTTGCATAGGTAATCGGTATTGTTTCCGAGAAGTGGTGTAAGGTTTTTCGAGCGGCGTGATTCTCAAACGAGAAGGCTTTCAGTCCATCGAAGGTACGCTCGGCCCTAGCATAGCGAACTTTCGGACTGCCATGCCTTCGAATTTGTGAGTTTGGCTCATGATTGTGGGATACATCCAACGCGAGAAACGAACTGACCCTACAATTGTGGCGTAGCAAGGTTGGCCAAGGATTCGAACTCCAAGTTGTTTTTGTCCGACCGCACAGCGTTTGGGTTTCTACGAATCGCTCCGATTATGAATCAAAAAAGCAGTGTTTGTCTTGGTGACAAGATAACGAATGGGCTTTCCGTCGTGTGCCTTTTGATTTTGGGAGGTTGCGGTGGTGGCGTACGCGAAGACCGTACGATTGAATTTTCCGCAGATGGAGCTCGAGTCGCATTTCAGCATGGCCAAGATGGCATTTATATTGCGAACTCAAATGGGGTGGGATTGACGAAGATTTTCCAGCCTGAGGAGAATGTGCTGGCGACAAGTCGCCCTCTTGCTTGCCCAACAGATGGTCGGCTTATTTTCGCAACAGCTCGTTCAGTCCAGGACGACGCTCAAGGTGCGCAAACGGGGGGGCATAACGAAGTTGGACCTTATCCCGCTGAGGGCAAACTCGTTTGGCAGCAGCCGGTGCGTTACACATGTTGGCTTGGAGCCGAAGCAGAAGCAGGCAATCCGCCTAGCGTCAAAAAAGTTTTCGAGGCCAAATGTGGCCATGTGGGGACCGTTTCAGCCGGCCTCGCCGTCCGCTGGCACCCGGACGGAAAAAGCATACTGTACTGCGCTGCAATCGATGAAAGCCTTGATCTGCACTCGATTTTCGAGTTTGACTTGGCCACGGAAAAATCAACAAGGGTCTTTCCTGGGTCCGCTCGCGCAATCCTATTCGATTGGAGCCCTGCCGGTTCCCATCTTGTTTGCGTTATGACGGACGGTCCAATGGAGGGCAAACCTCAGAACTTGGCACCCGCCGCCAACAACCGTAACGTTGGCATTTGGATCGGTGCGAAGGATGACGAGAAATCATGGTGGCACGTCTCTGGTTCCGAACAACTTGCTGGCCGAGAATCTCTTTCCGAAATTGAAATGCTCAGAGCAAGTCGACCGGTATGGAGTCGCGATGACACTCTCTTTGCATTCGTTTCTCAAACAACTTCGAATGAGGACCAACCGAAGATCCATTCGGTTTTGCATCAAGTTGACCTCGCTACTCGGACAACGAGGGATCTACATGAAGTTTCGGGGACATTTTCTGATTTGCACTGGTCGCCGGATGGCAAGCATTTGGGTTTTCTTCAACGCACGGAGGACCAATCGAGTTCGCTCAACATCCTCGATAACGCGTTCCAAATCGCGACCGTTCCGTCCGAGGTCTCGGTACGCAAGTTCGCTGGTTTCGATTCTACAAGCAAGAAGATTTGCTATGTCACCGGTGTTCGCAATGAGCAACTTGAGGATTCCAAGTGCTTGGCATTGTTGCTCAGACCAACTCCGATACGAGACAGCGTTCGCATCGCGCTCGCAGACGCGTCGGAGGCAGCAGACGAGGTCTTTTCGGGCATGCAAGTCACCTTTCCCAGATGGTCTCCCTCGGAAGAAACGTTGTCAATGTGGTTGACGTTTGTGCCCCGCTACCAATCGCTGCTTTCCATCTATGCCGGGATGGGACTTTGGCCTGGAGATCCGGCAGCGACGATCGATCTCAAAACGAATTCCATCGCTTGGATGGCAGTCTCGCCTGAAGAGGAATTGCAGATCGGGCACTATCACTTGTTGAAAGGCGATGCCAAAGAAGCCTGGCGGTGGTACGAACAAGCAAGGAAGAAAATGCCCGAACCACACCCCCCAACAAACTGGCAAGAGTTTGCACAGCGCCTCGGTGCGCCCGAGAATTCGCAGTTGTTCGAATTCCTGTGCCTTGTTCGACTTGATCGCGATTCGGACGCGAAAGAAAAATGGCGAGAATTTGAAGAGAATTTCTATCCAGTAATCAAACCGGAAGACAAATCATCCGCGATTGATTTTGCGAACTTTCTTGGCTCGCAGTCCGCGTTGGGTAAACCATTTCTGCGTGACCTAGTCATTGCGGAAGCGTTTTTAAGTGTCGATGGATTCAAGGAAGCTCTCGAATACTTTTCAAACCGGCAGATGGAAACGCTAAGCGATGCCGAGGCACTTAGCCGCTCTCTCATTCTGGGGCAGTTGATGCTCATTGCTCGCGATCACTCTGGGTATTTAAAACACTCGACCGACGTCGTCGCGCCATTAGCCATGAAAGTTCTACAAGCGGATTTACTAATGGCACCAACACGGGATTCGACGTTGCCGTTGGCTATAGGAATGAGCCTCGCACCTTTGTTTCGGGAGGATTTCTTCGAGCAATTTTCAAGTGAGATCGCGCAAGAAACGATTGAAAAATGGAGTGAATTATCGCCCGACCAAAATTACGGATTGCCTGCCGTCGCGATCAATCTTGTGTTACGAGCGGCTGCGAACCGCCTTGACGATGTCGAAACTAGCAAACTGGCGGAAGAGCGGCTCGCTGTGAACACCGACGCGCAGCCATGGTTCACTGGAAAGCTAATCGACGATGCAATCGAAAGTTGGTTCCACGGGGTCGGGGTCAAGTGACGTGCCTTGTGCCCGTTGGTCGCAAAAGCCCCGTTGGTTGCAAAGCTGGCTCTGCTACTTCCCTGTTCACGTCCAGTTTGACTTGGTTATACTCTTGCAGTGGTTATCGAAGTCGACGACACATCCATAAGTACTAAGACGCAGAACGCAGGTGAAGAATTGATAGTGCATGCACAAAGAATGAGGATGGGGTTGGCATTGATTGCGTTGATTGCGGCGCTGTGCCACGAAAGTGCATCGGCTGAGCCGGTTATTCCAGGACTATTCAGCAAGCACCCCCTGACGAAGGTTCAAGTGGGTGAATTGTTAATCGGAGAGCTGCGTTGTGCGGCGTGCCATTCAGGACTTCGACAAAGTGTTGTTTCAGAGCGAACAGCGCCCGAACTTGCGAATGTTGGCGGACGCGTCAACCCGGAATATCTGAAAAGATTTCTTTCGTCTCCCGAAGCCGCTCATCCAGGCACGACGATGCCGGATCTTTTGGCTTCGGAAACTCCCGCTCGACGTGACCAAATCGCAGAAGCACTCACGCATTTTCTTGTCGCTCAATCGACAAGCAAATTCCAGGCGGACGAAATCGAAAGCAAGGAGCTAACGAACGGGAAAGAACTTTTCCATTCTGTCGGCTGTGTTGCTTGTCATGCGCCGCGCGACGATGCAGACAAAGAGTCGACGAACGAGGGAGTCGTATCGTTGGGACATTTGTCCTCGAAGTATCATCGAAAATCGCTTGGAGATTTTTTGTACCAACCACTGCGTGTCCGTAGTTCAGCTCGAATGCCGGACATGAAGCTTACCTTGGATGAGTCAAGTGCGATCGCTGGCTATTTGCTTAAAGAAAGAAATGAAAGTTCTAAGCAGCTTGAGACACAGGATCAACTCGTCTCCGAGGGAAAGAAGTACTTTCAGGAATTGAACTGCGCTGCTTGCCACAAACTTGGAGATAACTCGGCTGCTGAAACGCGTTCTCTTTCAACGGCGGATGCGACACGCGGTTGTTTGTCGAAAACACCTAGCAAGAGTCCGCAGTTCAATCTCGATGAGGCCCAGACGAATGCCATTCGTGAGGCACTCTCGAGCAAGACACAAGATGACTCCGACAAAACGCGGATTGCGATGACGCTAACCGCGTTCAATTGTATCGCATGTCATATTCGAGATGATTACGGCGGAGTCTCCGAGGATCGCAATACCCATTTTAAAACGAGCGAGAAGAACATCGGCGATGATGGACGCATTCCGCCTCCACTTACGTTGGTAGGAGCCAAACTGCAACCCGTGTGGATGAAGAAAGTGCTATTCGATGGTGAGAGCGTTCGATACTACATGTTCACTCGCATGCCGCAATATGGTGAACGTAATTTGCAAGACTTGCCTGAATGCTTGGGTCGCACCGACACGTTGCCAAGTGTCGATCTGAAAATTCCCAATCCCGAAAGTCAGAACAAGGGCGAGCGCGAAAGGGAGAAGGTATTGCGAACGGCCGGCCGCGAATTGCTTGGCGACAAGGGCGTATATTGCGTCGCTTGCCATAGCTTCAACGGAAAACCGTCACCCATCAATCAGGGCATCGACTTGATGACCACATATCAACGACTTCAGCCCGGTTGGTTCAATGAGTTTGTCCGCAATCCAGGCAAGTACCGGCCACGAATCGTCATGCCGTTTTCGTGGCCAGGCGGTGTCGCGTCCCATACGACGATATTGGATGGGAACACCGAACAGCAAATCGAAGCCATCTGGTACTATCTTTCGCTTGGCAGATCGGCTGCGGATCCGTCTGGGATTCGCGGTCAGGAATCCAAACTAACGGTGACCGATTCAACGCGGACCTATCGAGGACGCAGCAATGTAGCTGGCTTTCGAGGCATCGCCGTCGGCTTTCCGGAACATCTAAACTATGCGTTTAACGCTGAGACTGGGACACTCACGTCTCTCTGGCAAGGCGATTACATTCGCGTCGATCGGAGTGGTCAAGGGTCGGGCTCCTTTAATCCGGCAAGCAAATTGGTTCCATTGCACCAAGACGTCTCGTTTGCAGAACTGCTCGATGAAGCAACACCCTGGCCGTTGCGTCCTGTGATGACCAAAGAGCAGCCAGTGAATCAAGACCCGCTCTATCCAAAAAACCTTGGCTATCAGTTCAAAGGCTATTTCATGGATGACGCTGCGATTCCGACGTTCATGTACCGGTTCAACGACATTGAGGTACAAGACCGCTCGGTGGCTGTGGCTTTAGGAGACAAGTGGGTTCTCGAACGTACGATTCAGTTTGTTTCTCCGCGCAATCAGACCATTTGGTTTCGAGCGTTGGTCGGAGAGGTGGAAGCCGAGTCGAAACGGGAATTCAAGACACCTAATCTACGCATAACGATTCCGGTTGTTGAAACGTTGGTGCGATCATTGGCGAAAGACTCACCTGCATCCGAACTATTGCTGAAACTCTCTATTCCACGAAACAAATCAACACTTAACTTTACCTATGAACTACTTGCAAAATAGTCGAATTGAGATGCAGTTCGCGAGTCTGATTTTTATAGTCGTGTCGCTCGGTTCGATTGTGCAGGCTGAGGAAGTCGGCGATCGCTGGGGAACGGAGCAACGCGAACGAGCCTATTATCCGATCGTCAACGTATCGCTTCCCAAGGATGTGGTGATTGAAGTGGGTGCGTTTGCGGTCCTGCCCGATTCTCGCGTCGCAATTGGAACTCGGCATGGTGAAATCTATTTGATGAGCGGGATCGACGACAAGAAGCCGAATCCCTCCTTCGATTTGTTCGCGACGGGGCTCGATGAGATTTTTGGATTGGCCTACAAAGATAATTCGTTCTACGTCACGCAGAGTTGCGAACTGACGCGAGTGAGCGATACGAACCAAGATGGCAAAGCCGATCGATTCGAGACAGTCTCAGACGCTTGGGGATATGCCAATTACCATGAGTACGCATTCGGGTCGAAGTTCGACCGAGACGGGAATCTGTTTGTTGCACTAGGCTTATCACAGTCCTACGAATCGAATGCGCTGTTTCGCGGCTTTACCATGAAAGTTTCGTCTGAAGGGAAATCGACTGCATATTCCAGCGGTCTACGCAGCCCTGCTGGGATCGGGACGGATGAACATGGTGCGCTGTTCTACGTCGAAAGCCAGGGTCCATGGAACTGCTCATGTAGTCTCAAGGCCCTCTCGCCAGGTAGCTTTCAAGGGCACCCTGCAAGTTTCAATTGGTACAAGAATGCTCCTGAGTTAGGGCCTGTTCCTGCAATGCCGAAATCAGGTTCGAGAATTGTGGTTGAACGGGAGCGAGTCCAAGAGCTTGTGCCTTA
>CAMBSL010000098.1 GCA_945870455.1 Pirellula staleyi DSM 6068
TTGGTATGGAATTTCAAAAAATACTTTGGTCGTGGAAGCGCAGCAGGCTCGCCAGAGAGCCTCAAAAAGTCAGCTTCCCAACGAAATCGCAAATTTGTTCCAGGGCAAAACGCAGCCTCGGGATGTTTCGCGAGTGCGTGAGTCCATTCACGGTTGATTCGCGTGATCTCAAATGAGGTGTTGGCGTAGCGATTGGGGCTTTCTGCATCCGACTTTCCCGCCGATATAGTCGAGCGGTGCCGATTTTTGGCAGCCACCGCCAAAAGCTTGGTATAACAATAGGATCAATTCTCGCGGTTCAACCAACCAAGGATTCACGCCCCATGCTGGCCAAGCTCAAGACATACTCGCTGCTTGGAATCGATGCGATGCCAGTCGATGTCGAAGTGGACTTGTCCCCCGCCCCGCTTCCCAAGACCGTCATTGTTGGCCTCCCCGAACAAGCGGTTCGCGAAAGCATTCATCGCATTGAGCGAGCGCTGGTCAATGGTGGTTTTGACCGCCCCCACGATCGAGTTGTCATCAACTTAGCCCCGGCCGATTTGCCTAAACAAGCCACGAGTTTTGATCTTCCGATTGCGATCGGGATCTTGGTGGGTTCAGGTCAGCTTGAATCGGATATCCTCGAGAAATACGCGGCTGTTGGTGAGTTATCGCTAGAAGGCCAAATGCGAAATGTCAAAGGGGTCCTTTCGATCGCCATGGCAGCCGCTAAACAACCTGGCATTCGTGGCCTCTTGGTACCATCGGAGAATGCGCAAGAAGCAGCGGTGGTCGAAGACTTAGAAATTATTCCAATCGGATCGCTTAGCGAAGCCGTCGGCTACTTGTCAGGCAAGCTTCAAATTGAGCCGGTTCCGTCACGCATCAACGAGATCTTTGAGGCCTATTCCAAATACGATGTCGACTTCAGCGATGTGCGCGGTCAAGAGATGTCTAAGCGAGCGTTAACTATCGCAGCGGCTGGAAACCATAATCTCTTAATGCTCGGCCCGCCTGGGTCGGGCAAGACCATGCTGGCCAAACGGTTGCCGACGATATTGCCAACTCTGTCTCCCGCTGAATCCATTGAAACCACTCGGATCTACTCGGCCCTTGGGAGATTGCAGCCAGGGCAACCCCTCATGGTTCAGCGTCCATTCCGGTCACCCCATCATACGATTTCCGATGCGGGGCTGGTCGGTGGCGGCAGCCCACCTTCTCCCGGCGAAGTTTCGTTGTCGAACAACGGCGTACTCTTCTTAGATGAATTGCCCGAGTTCAATCGCAAAACTCTTGAAGTCATGCGACAACCACTAGAAGATCGTGTCGTAACGATTTCACGAGCCATGCGCAGCACCACGTTCCCTGCCGACTTCATGTTGGTGGCTGCTCTCAATCCGTGTCCATGCGGATATCGAACGGACTCGCGTCGAACGTGCAATTGTACGGCTCCCCAGATCGAGCGCTATATGTCCCGCATCAGCGGCCCGTTGCTAGACAGAATAGACATTCATATCGAAGTACCGGCGGTTCCATTCAGTGAGCTCACCGGCGGACCGCCTGGCACTAGCAGCGCTGAGATTCGGGTACAAGTGATTTTCGCACGAGAGAAACAGTCGAAACGGTTCGAAAAATCGACGACTAGAACGAACGCGCAGATGAGTAGTCGGCAGATCCGTCAATACTGCATACTAGGAAAACGAGAAATCGAATTGATGCGAATCGCCGTCAACGAAATGGGATTATCGGCCCGCGCTCATGATAAAATCTTGCGAGTCGCACGCACGATCGCCGACCTTGAAAATGTCGACACGATTCAACCGAACCATGTTCAGGAAGCAATTAACTTCCGTATGCTCGATCGGGATATTTTCAGTTGACGATTGAATCTATTGGTCAGGAACTCAACACCGCAGCGACAAGAAGCCTTACCAATTGTCGCACCTGCCGGGTGCGACAATTGAATCATGATCGCTTGCGGCCGTTTACAAACGTGGCCAACACCATACCGAAAAGCTCGGTGCCGTTGAGAGGCGTGTTGTACGACTTGCTTTGCAATGAAGTTGCATCTACATTCCATTTTCTATCCGCGTCGACAATAATAAAGTCGGCTGGTTTACCGACTTCAAGCGTTCCTCCTGTTTGTCCAATCAACTTTGCGGGATTCCAACTGAGTTTTTCTATGGCTTCGCACCATGACAAGACACCAGGACGAATCAGGTGCGTGATGACTTGAGCCAGTGTGGTTTCCAGTGCGATCATTCCAAAAGGGGCCGCATCGATCTCAAGCATTTTTTTCTCGAGCGAACAAGGCCGATGTCCACTGCTGATAATGTCGATCGTGCCGTCTCGCAAACCCTGTACACAAGCATCCACATGCTCTTGAGATCGCAACGGCGGACTGACTTTGCAGTTGGAATCAAACGACCTAAGCATCGAATCATCCATGTGCACATTTGCAATATAGATTCCAGTGGTGAAATGAATACCGCGAGATTTGGCTCGCCGACAAAGCTCAACGCTTCCTGACGTACTGATGCTCGTCAAATGCAATCTTCCACCGGTGGCTTCCACCAGACGCAGATCTCGTGATGTTGCCAAGTCTTCTGCCTCCGCAGGAATTGGCGAGAGCCCCAAAACCAGTTGTTCGAGCCCTTCGTGCATCACTCCACCTTTGGAAAGAGACGCTATTTCGGGATGATCGAATACGACTCGGTCGAACATCCCGCAATACTCTAGAGCGCGTCGAAGAAGTCCTGTGTTCTCGATCGGTCTAGGGCCATCGCTGAGTGCAACTGCTCCGGCCTCGACAAGCGACCCAATCTCCGCCAACGATTCTCCGAGCTGTAGTTTGCTGACACAGCCCAATGCGTAAACTCGGCACTTGTCGGCTCGAGCACCTTTCTGGTGAATAAACTCGACACTGGCTGCAGTATCGATCGGAGGCTCGGTGTTGGATGAAAGTGCAATCGCTGTGAATCCGCCAGCTAGGGCAGCGGTCGTTCCGGTAACGATTGTCTCGTCCTCCTCACGCCCCGGCTCACCAAATTCGGTCGATAGATCGCACAGTCCCGGAGCGACAACACATCCCACCGCGTCCCATCGTTGGGCAAATGCTGGAACGTCGCCATCGCTCGTATCGATGCCTGCGAAACGACCGTCAACGACCAACAACCGACCGATCCTATCAAGCCCTGTGCTCGGATCGATGAGCCTTGCATTCTCAATCAGCCAACTACAATCTGTATTCATTCAATCGCTATCCCCTGCGTCCTAGTAATAACCAAAGAGTAGCCATGCGTATCGCTATGCCATTGGTTACTTGTTCGAGGATGACGGAATGTGGACCGTCAGCAACTTCTGGTGTCAGTTCAACTCCTCTATTGATCGGGCCTGGAGCCATAATCAAAATATCTGGCTTGCTACGCCGAATGCGTTCTTGAGTCATCGCGTAGAGCAACGTGTACTCATGAACGGATGGAAAGGGACGAATCGCCTGTCGTTCGAATTGAATTCGCAATAGATTCAAAACGTCGCATCGTGGCAGGATCTTGTCCAGACTGTAGGAAACCTCGACGCCAAGCTTTTCCCAGTTCTTGGAAACAAGAGTAGCCGGCCCGCATACAATCACCTTCGCCCCTAACTTTAGCAATCCCCATATGTTGGATCGTGCGGTCCGCGAATGTGCGATATCGCCAACCATGGCCACAGTCAGGCCGGCAAGCGAACCTCGGTGTTGGCGGATGGTGAGGATGTCGAGTAAACCTTGAGTAGGGTGTTCATGAGGTCCGTCCCCTGCGTTGATAACGCTACAGGCTAGATGCTTGGCAAGCATATGCGGCGTGCCAGGCGAGCTGTGCCGAACCACAACAACGTCTACGAGCATCGCTTCAATGGTTTTGGCGGTATCGATAAAAGTCTCACCTTTGGCTACACTCGATCCGCTGCTTGAAAACTCAACCGTATCCGCACCAAGCCGTTTGGCTGCAAGCGAGAAGCTATTGCGAGTGCGTGTACTGTTTTCGAAAAACAAATTGGCTAGCGTGCGTCCCTTCAGCAAATCTAGTTTGATTCGTCCGTTGCCAGTTGCTGCATGTAAGTGTTCGGCGAAATCCAAAATCAGGGTGATTTCGCTTGCAGTAAGGTGCTGCAATCCGAGCAAATGTTGATGCTTCCATGTGTCGGGAATCGGCGGAGCATCGATCAAACTGTGAGGGACAGGGACCGTTATTGCGGATGGATTAAACATGAACTTACTCGCATTCTACGAACGTGTTGGTCCGTAGATTCTAAAGTTCGATGCTCCTTAAGGGAAGGAGAAGTGACCTGATCGCCCATGCGTCTACTTTGGTGCGGAACCAAGCTGAACGGTTAGGATTCGCAAATCACTTGGGAATTTAGGGCGCGACTCGCGCCCCTCCGCTACTACGGGTGCGCGTGTTCGAACCGCAAGTGAGTGCCATTTGCCGCCCGACTAAGGAGAAGTGGTTCCAGCATTCGCTCCGTCGCCAGCATTCGCTCCGTTGCCAGCATTCGCTCCGTTGCCAGCATTTGCTCCGTTGCCGGAAGGGCCAAGTTGTCTAAAAGCATCTTCAATCTCTGCTTCAACTTTGCTCTCCCCCATCAGTTCTACGCAGGTCAAACGAAGTTCCTTACTAGATTTGCCCGTCGCTGTGATCAAAGTCGAAAGGTCTCTCACGGCTTCGTCATTGAGGTCGGCCTGCAAAATCTCAATTTTTTCCAGGAGATTCTTCACTTTGGTTTTTTCATCGTCAGCTTCGATTAATTTCATCAGCCCCTTAACTTCCGACCCCACAGCGTTGGCCGATGGTTTGCGATAGGCACCGTTGAGAGCAAAGTGAATTCGCTCGAATCTTTGGTGCGCAATTCGACGAGCATTCTTAACTTCCTTGGGCTGACTATCAAATGCACTCTTTTTCGGTTGTGCTGCTCCCCCCATTCCCCCCTCAGATCCAATTCCGCCACCACCCAGGCCACCTTTACCCGATCCGCCACCTTTGCCAGAACCGCCGGAACCGCCAGCAAGTGCTCCGCCACCGTAGCCATCGCCCGAGCCGCCAGCTCCTCCATATCCTTCTCCCATTCCGCCCATGCCACCCATGCCCATTCCGCCTGCACCTCCATTTGACTTGAAGATTCTAGACTTCCATTCTTTGAGCGATCGCCTTGCATATTTTACCAGCCCCATTTCGAGCTTGGATATATCTTCCGGCGTAAGGTTTACAGGTGTGACTTTGCCTAGGCTCAAGCACGCGTTCTCCAACAACCATTCGGACTCTTCCGTCTCGAAAAGTTTGACAAGCATAGGCGATAAAATTTCCGTGGCTTGCTTGGCTGGTTCCTTTTCTGGCTCTAGCATCGCTATGTAAGTTAGGCAATCGATGGCTTGGCCGGTCAGATATTTTTGTGCCTCAGCCGATCGGATCACTGGCGTGGGAGCTTCGATAAATTCCTTAAGTTTTGCGACGAATAGCTTTCTGTCGCTTTCTTTGACTACGTTTTCTTTGACTGCCCCTCGTCCGAGATGTCGAACCAGTGTGGTGAGAGCAGCACTAGATAGTCCATCGATTTCTTTTGAGTCGATCAGCGACAACAAGATCGGATGAATGGCAGCGTCTGGAACAGGAGTCCCCGACCCCGACTTTGGGACGGATGAGTGGAGACGGCCGAGGATGACCGCAGCATTGATTCGCGTTGCAGGTGAGAACGTTTTCCCTTTGGCGTCTCGATTGATCAACCCAGTCATCCACTTGATAAGGCGATCGTTGAACGGTCGAAGTAGGCTCGGGTTTCCTTCGATCGTATTGATGTCGTCAAAAATGTCAAAACGAGCGCTGTTAATTACTTCCGGCTCTTGTTGAGTCAAACGAGGCAACATGTATTCGAGATAATACGCATCGATCGGAGCCAAGTCGACTTTGTCGGTCTTGACCGACCTTGCCCGGTCCTTCTCTTTGCGCTTTTCGGATATGTCTTTGTCAGTCTTCAATTTCGGTTCGAAGGTCTTGAATCCCGCTGGAGCTTCCTGAGCAATCAAAACGGAATCAAACCGATTTTGTGTTCCTGCAAGCAATAGTGCTGCCAAACTCGTTTTTTTTGCCAAGGAAAGAAGCATGGTTCGTGGGCTCATTGGGCCACCTCGGAGTGAATGAAGGGAGCAGCGGGGACGAGAAATGAGTGACCGGCGGCAACGCTCTCGGACCGACGATCTGTATCTAAGGTACGGGACCACGGTACCAAGTGTCAACTTTTCGCTCGCAGAAACAGCAAATAACTGAGAATATTTGCGGCTTTGCGTCGTTGGATAGGCTTACGCACCCGTAAAATTGCCTTCCTCGTCGTAACGCACCAACGCGAAGTAGATGAAAATAACAACGATCATCGGCAGAACGGCCCAAAAAACAGGACTTACGAAAAAAATCAAGCCAATGTTGAGAATCAAATAAATGGTCCAAAGCCACCAGGTTTGCTTGAACAAAGCATAGAACCGTTTCATCGAATGCCTTCCATGGCTCCGATAGCTGCATCAAGGTCTGCCATCAGATCCTGAGGATCTTCGAGTCCAATTGAGATCCGGATCAAGGAGTCCGTAATTCCAAACGCAACTTTGGCTTGCGCGTCATAGCTTGCGTGCGACATGGATGAGGGCTGTTCAATAAGCGACTCTACCGCTCCAAGACTCACCGCCAATCCGAAAAGTTTTGTCGCTTGACAGACTTGCTTGGTCATCGCAAAGTCGCCATTGATTTCAAACGAGATCATCGCACCGAACTGGTTTCCCATGTATTTGGTTGCCCTCGCATGATTCGCGTGACTCGGCAAGCCAGGGTACAAGACTCGCTTTACCCTGGGATGACCCTCGAGCCATTTGGCGATCTGCAAAGCGGACTTGCACTGCTCTCGCAATCGGAGTTCAAGCGTCTTGATGCCGCGTTGGAGCAAAAAACACTCGAGGCCACCGAGCACCGCCCCAGTCGCATTTTGGACAAAGTAAAGTTCTTTATGCAACACCGCATCACGGGCTGCTAGGACGCCAGCCAGGCAGTCGCTATGCCCGCCTAGGTATTTCGTAGCCGAATGCATCACAATGTCTGCACCCAATTCGAGCGGTCTCAAAATCGCCGGTGGCGCAAACGTGCTATCAACCCCAAGCAATGCACCGTTGGCATGTGCGATATCGGCGATTTCGGGAATATCCGGAATCGTCATCAGGGGATTGCCAATACTCTCGATCCAAACCATTTTGGTGTTGGGCCGAATGGCTGCTTTCACTTGAGCTGCATCATCGGCCGGAGCAAGCGTCACCGACACACCGCTCCGATTGCAGATCTTGTGCAGCAACCGAAAGGTTCCGCCGTAGATGTCGCAACCAGCAACCACGTGGTCACCTGACTTGAGAAGCATCGTCGCGCAGTGCGTCGCAGCCATTCCCGACGAAAACGCAAGTGCACCCGCCGCTCCCTCAAGGTCCGCCAATGTTCGTTCGACGGCAGCGCGCGTGGGTGAACCGCTGCGAGAATAGTCGTATTGCCCCCAAGTTCCAGCCCCTGGCTGCACAAAAGTGGTCGCAAGATGAATCGGGTTTACGACAGCGCCCGTGGATGGGTCCGGTTCGTTTCCGACATGGATCGCTCGCGTTCGGAACTTCATACTTCCAACGCCTGCTGGAGGTCCGCGATTAGGTCTTCCGTATCTTCGATCCCACACGACATGCGAATCATATTGTCGTAAATCCCAAACCGCAGACGATCTTCAGGCGAATAATTAAAATAGCTCATTACTAACGGCTGCTCGATGAGGGACTCAACACCGCCAAGGCTCGGTGCAATTCTTGGAATTTTGCACGCGTCGATGACTGCGGCCGTTTGTTTCCAATCCGCATCTCGCACCAAGAAAGTTATGAGCCCCCCAAAGCCCTTCATGGTTTGTTTGGCGATGGAATGACTTGGATGCGACTTGAGGCCTGGATAGTAAACCCTTTCGATACGAGGATGACTCTCTAAGAACTCCGCTATCCGTTGTCCGTTTTGATTGTGTCGTTCCATTCTCAAAGCAAATGTCTTCAATCCGCGCTCAAGCAAGTACATGTTGTGCGGCGAGTTAATCCCTCCCAAAATTCCCCGAAGCTTGCGAACGTCTTCCAGCTTTTCCTTCGAGCCGCTAATGACACCCGCCAATAAATCATTGTGCCCCCCCATATATTTGGTCGCTGAGTGCCAGACATAGTCAACACCATATTCGATAGGCCGGACGTTGTAGGGGGTTGCCAAGGTTGCATCGATGAGTGTTTCCACTTGATGCGCTTTGCCAAGCGCGACGAACTGCTCTAAATCGATGACGGTCAAGTGTGGGTTCGTCGGGGATTCGCTAACAATCATCTTGGTGCGGTCATTGATTGCGGCTTCCATCGCCGCGAAATCACCTGTCTTAACTTCGTGAGTGATCACGCCGAAACGAGCCATGTGCTTCGAGCAAAACTCGCGACTGCGATGATAGCATTGATCGAAGAAAACGATTTCGTCCCCCGAATTGAGTTTTGCCATAAGCAGTCCGACGAAGGCTGCCATCCCGCTCGAATAAAGGATCGCGTCTTCTGCCACATCCATGGCCGCCAGTTTTCTCTCGACAACTTTTTCATTCGGATTGCCATAGCGACCGTATTCTTCACGGTCTTGTTTCTCATGGATATAGTCCAGAATGCTCTGCGTTGACTCAAACGTAAAAGTGCTGCTGCAGCAAATGGAGTCCGTTATCGCATCATTGGGTTTTTGCCTAGCTTCGCCGCCATGCACGCTGGTCGTGCTCATTCCAAGAGGCTTACCATCGGAAAAGGTGGCTTTCAGTTGGGATGGATAAGAAGAGTGGGATTGCTTATCCACGATGGTTGCGTTTTCCATAGGATGGTTGGTCGATTGAAAGAAGGAATCGTGACTCTTCAGAGACGCGACTTTATAGCCAACCACATTAGAAACGATCTGTGCCGTGAGGGCAAAGTGTCGTGAGTGGCTATTTAGCAGTACTAGGCTGCAAGCGGCCGCAAATCCCTGAATCACGTCGTAGTTTAGCCGCGCCCGACAAGTACTTCAAGGAGTTTTTCCAAGACTTTGGACCAGGAATCGATGCAAGATGTTAAAATATGGGACGCGAAGGTCCGAGTTGTTTCGTTTCTCGCCGCCCCCATGTCCATCCAAGCATGGTTGTTTTCTACTCTCAGAGCCCCGTCGCATGAGCACAGCAATAGCAATTTTCGCGCGTTTCTTTTGGGTCGCAGGGGTCGTCTGCTTTGCCGAACTCCTCCCGCACAGTTCAGCCCAAGAATTCGATTCATCGAAACAAACTGAGCTGCTAGAAACACTCGTTGCAAAACTCTCCAGCGATAAATTCTCGGTCCGTGAGGATGCGACCGAACAGTTGGCATTGCGATTCGACGATTCGATGTTGCCGCAAATGGATGAGATTGCCAAAACGCTTACCGATCTGGAAGCCCGAGTTCGCTTGGCGGGAATCATTAGCAAAATTAGATACGAACGGCTTCAAAACCAAATTCGAAACTTCGTCCGCTCACGCGATCCCAATGAGACTTTTGGCTTTGAAGGTTGGAAGAGCTTTTCCCGTTATAGCGGCGAAAACCGCAGCTCAAAAATGCTCTTCCTCAAGTTGCTGGATCGCTATCCGGAATTGGTCGAAAAGGCTCTTGAATCCAAGCAAGCCGCAGTCGACCGAACGAAACTTATCGCTGCACGACTCGGCGAAAACCGATCGCAACTCCGTTATTCGGAAATTGAGGATGGGCTAGCGTTGCTCTATTGCATCAATGCTTCGGAAGATCTTTACGATCTCCGTTTGGAACGAATAAGCCTTTCCACTTTTATGGTCGCTCCATTTGGTCCTTTTCTCAGTGAACCACAATTTCGCACTCCGCTCGAAAGGTTGCTGTTTAATTGGGCAGTCAAAGTCACGGAAGAGAAACAAGGCTGCTTGGCGCTTTTTATGGAAAAGAATATGTCGCGTGCTAGGGAGTTAGCTTTAGGAATTCTTGAATCAACCACTGCCGACGAAGATCCGGATACCTACTTGTTGGCCATGCATGCCCTGTATCGATTCGGTCAACGCGAGGATTTGCCTAAAGTTGAAAAGTGGCTGGATAACAAAGACGTTTGTTTTGAGAGGGAAAACGTTGCGCGCGAGCGTTATACCATTGAGTATCGCGACGTCGCGCTGTTGATCGCATTTCGACTTGCAGGCGAAGACACAAGCGATGACTTTCGGCAGCTTAGACTGCACGAGAATCAAGGCTTTCAGAACGAATCGATCCTAATACCGGCCATTGCGACTCAATTCCGAACCGATCGTATCGAAAAGTGGCGCAGCAAACGCAAGAATGAAAAACAACCCGATGCGTAAGGGCGTGTAAGTCGTCCGGTCCATCATTGTCCACGTGTCGCCCTTTGCTCCGCAAAAGCGACAACGCCAAAAGCCTTCAACAGCAAAGCCCGGGCTGCGGTGTTTAACCGCTTCGCGATAACGGGGACGAAGCTTTCCGAAGACTATTCTTGAACCAACCGATCTCCTTCGCAATTCCTTGGCTTAGGCTGGTCTCAGAAATTGCGTCTGGCAACACGCTCCAAGCATACGTTTCCACTTCATAGTGCCCTGTAAACGATGGGCGCTTGCCACCGGTGCCCGCGAGAATACGAATCAGTTTTTCGATTTCCGGTTGCGTTGACTCAAGCAAACCAAAGGACGTCAAGAAAATGGGTACATGGAAATGAACTCGCCACTGTCCAACTAGGTCTTCCACCGATTGCACCGTCGACAAAGCAACGCCAAGATCTTCGGATAATGTGATTCCTTGAGCAGCGTCGCGTCGGATCGTGGTTTGATGCAAATACCGATCTTCTGCGAAAGAACTCAACTGTTTCCAAGCCACAACGCGTTCCTCAAGTGATTTCGACTGCCAATCGATGCGGATCGCAGCCGACACTTGAACCTTTCCGATCCCAATTCCGTCACGTTCCAATTGGTTCAATTCGTGCACTTGGTCTTCGAACATGACTGCCGCATGACAGATGTCATGACACAGCGTTAGATACTCCCGCGCTACATGCGATTGATGACTCGTTAAATTCGGCGCGAACAAATAACGATTGAAAAACGCACGAAACGAGGCGCTGTCAGTCAAAAAACAGCCGGGTTCTGGCTCGATCGCCAAAACGATCTTTCGGCCAGTGCGTTCAAAGAGTTGGTGTAGCTCCATCGCAATCTCCATCAAGTGAGCCGTCGCCTGAGCCAACTCATCGTCCGTCGGCGGCGGGACACTCCAAGCGATAGGCAATGTGGAAATCGACCCGACTTCGCCTGTTGGCAGCAACGCGTCGAGAATGCGAATCAAGCTCAGCGTGTAGTCACGGCGTTCCCGTTGCCACCAAGTAGGCTGATAAACGCGATGCTTTACGATTTGACTATGGAAATCCCCTTGTGGAAAACCGTTCAGGGTAAACGGAACGAGTTGGTACTCATCAAGCCGACTCCTGAGCAAATGCAAGTTCTCTGGAACGATCGCCTGCTGCGCCGAAACTTCAGAAAACCATAGCCCAACACCCATAGGCGACTCCGGCGATACGAGCTGGCGTATGGGCAGACTGAAATGCGTCAAATTGTCCAAAACGGCGGAAAGGTCTCGCCCGGCATGAACATTCGTGCAATATCCGATTCGTAAAGGGAGTCGCTTGGCGTTGTTTTCTTGCTCAGTCATTTTGTGGAAAGGATCGCTGGTATTAGGACTGGGTTTTGGAGTGACGGTCAATTGCGGCTTGGCTTGACGCCTCGGTCAACTAGAATAGGTGTTTTGTAGTTAGAACTCGGAACGAACCACGACCCTTTTTATGCTTCGATATTGGACCGCTGGAGAATCGCACGGAAAAGCCCTTCTTGCACTAATCGACGGATTTCCAGCAGGATTGACCATCGATCAGGATCTTATCAATCACGAACTGAGGCTCCGGCAAGGCGGATATGGCCGAGGCGGTCGGCAAAAGCTGGAACAGGATACTGTCGAGATTCTTACCGGCGTTTGGCAGTTGAAAACGTTAGGTTCTCCGATCGCGCTTCAAGTTGCCAACAACGACTATAAATTGGAACGTCTCAAAGAACTGGAACGACCTCGGCCAGGGCACGCCGATCTGACGGGCGCAATCAAATACCTGGGATCCATTCGAGGAGTCCTTGAACGATCGAGCGCCCGTGAGACCGCCGCTCGAGTCGCCGCTGGAGCTTTGGCTCGCCAGCTCCTGTCTCAATTCGGAATCGAAACGATTGGCTACGTGGTTGAACTCGGCGAAATGCCTATCGGAAGAGGCGATACCTTGTCGCGTACCGTGGACGTGGTTCGCAAGCTTCGCGAAACCAGCAGTATCTACTCCGTCGATCCAACTCGCGACAAAGAAGCCGAAGAGTACATCGATCGCATGGCAGATGAGGGGGATACTCTCGGCGGAATCATCGAGGTGCGCGTCGACGGACTTCCCTTTGGATTAGGGACCCATGCGCAGTGGGATCGCAAACTCGACGGAAAACTCGCTCAAGCGGTCATGGCCGTTCAAGCCATCAAGGGGGTTGAGATCGGAATGGGGTTCGAAGCCGCTCGCACTCGCGGTTCGAAAGTGCATGACCCAATTCTTTACGACGCCTCTCAAAGCCATTTGGCAAATCTTGGATATGTTCGACCTAGCAACAATGCCGGCGGGCTCGAAGGCGGCATGACCAATGGACAACCACTGATCTTGCGAGCGGCAAAGAAACCGATCAGTACGCTTCGAAAACCGCTCGACTCGATTCGAATGGAAGACAAACAACCTCATCGCGCTAGCTATGAACGGAGCGACGTGTGTGCGATATCGGCAGCCGCTATCATTGTAGAGCACGTCGTTGCATTTGAACTTGCAAGCGCGCTTGTCGAAAAGTTCGGCGGGGATAGCTTGATCGAGATGAAGGCCCGTTACGAATTGTTCCTCGAACTTGCGAGGAAGCATCCCGCCCCGGAGTAGGCAATCAGCAGGAAGCATGACTTGGAAATTGACCTCGAGCTGAAAACGAAACTGGCATTAAACCATACCTACCAGTATACGTACTGCAAGAATCGCTCGCGGTCCGCGGCGGGCAAGGCCTCAATATCAGGTACGACGTATCGATTCTCCTCGGTGTCCATCAGCAGTTTGCCTCTCTCTCCGAAGTCGATCGCTTGGCTCTGAGTCCAGCGCATCGAAAACACTTCGCGTCCCAAATCGGTAACCACATCGAATTCTAGAAATCCAAGCCGAAGCTTGACCTGTGTTACCTTCTGAATCTTGCGTAAAAGGTAGCGGCGTCTCGTCATAGACGTCAATAACGATTGCTGCTCCGCAGACCACTCACTCAAGTTGGAAATCATCCCAATCTCTTCATCCTCGCCATGATCTTTCCAGCGACGAAGGCTCAGATAGCGATCCGGCTGCGTCGCAGGAAACGAGGCGACGGCAAAGACACTGTCCGCAACGCATTCTCCGTCGATCCAAACCTCGGTGCGATGCAGTTTTCCAAGTCGTAGCTCCGTGCGATGCGGTTCAAGCCAGTGGATAGCCGCCGCGTTCTGCTTGGCTGCGTCCGGCTCCGCTTCACCCTCGTTGTTCTTTTGGGCGTTGCCATCCACAACACAGCTAGGCTTGGGGTTCTCGGCATTCCAGAGGATTTTGTCTACGTTTGGATCCTTGGAAACTTGGGTTTGAATCCGAACGAGCCGGGCGTAGGTTCCATCCGCACCGAGAAGTTCTGCATGTGTACCGTGTTCGATCATTCGACCTCGATCGAAGACCAAGATGCGATCGGCATTGCGCAACGTCGATAGCCGGTGTGCGATTGCGATCGTGGTTCGACCTCGAACGAGAACTTCCAAGGCTTCTTGAATGCTACGTTCTGCTTCGGCGTCGATATTGCTGGTCGCTTCATCGAGGATCAGAACCTTCGGGTCATAGAGCAATGTACGAGCGATGGACAGGCGTTGTTTTTCGCCTCCGGAGAGTCCTGCACCATGTTCGCCGAGGAGTGTCTCATACCCGAGGCTCTGTCGCAGGATAAAATCATGAGCGCCGGCAGCCTTGGCCGCCACGAGCGCTTGCTCGATGGTGCTTTGAGGGCGACCGTAGGACAAGTTCTTCCAAATGGTTCCGCGAAACAAAAAGGAATCTTGAAACACGATTCCTAAATTCTCTCGCAAGCTTTGCATAGAAAGGTTTCGCACGTCGATGCCATCGACCAAAACAGCACCTTCCTGAACATCGTAGAACCGTCCGAGCAAATTGACCATCGTCGATTTGCCTGATCCGCTCCGTCCAACAATCCCCACCATTTCGCCAGGTGCCACTTCAAACGAAACATCCTTGATCACCGGTTGATTTCGATCATATCCAAACGTCACATGGTCGAAGCGAAGATGGCCGCGAGGATTGTCCCATTTCTTTGCGTGCGCAGGGTCTTGAACACCTAATGGCGTTTCCATCAACTCAAGTACTCGTTTGCTTCCCGACAAAAAGCTTGTCAGCCACGAAGTGAAGTTCGAAAGTGCACCGAGAGGCGCATAGAACATGGCTAGGTAAGCGAGAAACGCGATCAATTCCCCCAAAGACATTTCTTTGCCAATGACATCCCGTCCCCCCACATACCAGACGATGAGGCCTCCTAGACTAAAGACGATCGACATCGAGGCTGAGTACCAAGCGTTGGTGTTCTCAACCCAAAGGCGCCATTGGCGCAAATGATCGCTCGTTTTCCGAAATCGTTCATACTCCCGATCCTCTTGAGCGAACGACTTTACCACTCGGATCCCTTGAAGCATGCCACCCAGGATCGACATTTGTCGGGAGGATGCGTCCCAGAGACGATAGTATCGCGGATAGACCTTTTGCCAAAAGATCCATGACCCAATAAACACCAATGGAACCGGGATGAGCGTATACATCGCGAGCTTGGGATTGAGCCACATGAGCATTGCTCCAACACCAACCAATTGAGCCGTCTGAAGCAGAAAGCCGCCGGTGAGCTGATGCATGAGACCGTGTAGTACCTCGCTATCGTGCGCAACGCGGCTGATCATCGAACCGACCTGGTGGCGGTCGTAGTATGCGACAGCCATCCGCTGCAGTTTTTGAACCAACTCCAGTCGGAGAGTGCCGGTCAATTCGGTACCGATTCTCGTCGCGATTTGCCCTTTGATGACACTAACCACGGACATCAGGATGCGTGAAAAAGCCAAGGCTAGGACGACGATGAGCAATGCCGACTGAAACGGAATGCTCGATCCATTGCTTGCCCCCTCGAGGGTTTGGCCATTGAGTATGTGGTCGACCATGTATTGCTGCAGTTTCGGCGGTATCAGTTCGGCAACGACACCAACGATGGTCAAGAAGCAAAGGAAAATCGCACCGCGTTTATGAGGTCGAAGCAGATGAAGGATATGGCGGAGGATTTGCCCTTTTTCCATGCATCTCGGGCACGACTCGTCCACCGTTTGCAATCGGAGCGAACAGGCATTGCAACGAGGCGGATCGAACGGATCGCGAGTCAGTTCGATCGCAATGTCACGGAGCGCGGCATCCCGGTCGATAGGAAGTTCGACAGACTCGTCGACAAGCTCGTTAGCGCCGTTCGCCTCGTCCGGTTTCGTTTCGACGACCTCTCGCATCCGCTCGAGCGCGCGTGCAACTTTGTGAAAACGGGTTGCCAAACGGTTGGAGAAACGCAGTAAGTCCGTCCAGACGCTATCTGTTTTCACCTGCAGAATTCCGGATCCTACCCCGGCAACAGTTCGAAAAGACTCGATCTGGCTCCAATGGAGTGTAGTCACAACGGACCCCGTATCATTTTCTACGAGACGGAGTCCATTTAGAGTGACTTGTAGTTCAAGCGATTGCTTTTCGCCTTCGAGTGAAAAGTCCGTTTCCACTTGGAAGAGTTGCGACTGGGTATTGTCGCGATGTTGGCTTGAGTTGGACGACAACGAGACAGGGGCAGTCAACGCGGTCATAGGATTTGGGGCATTCCTTTTGGTCAGATATAAGTACGAGAAACCATTCAAGTTGCGTTAGATGCAAAAGTCTGAGGTTTGTTCCCGGGATAGTTTATCGCATTGTTTTGCAATTAAGGCTCTGGACTCTCCTTTTTTTGCCACAATTCCTTCGCGCACGTATCGTCCGTTTCAGGATCGTCCGTTTCAGGAAAACGCCGACAAAAAATGGGAGGCCGAGAAAGCGCGGAATGGCTTGGACTTAGGCTCTCCTTCGATGTCGATCGAAGCGTTATGTCTCGACAAAGTCCTTTAGTTCATCCGCCGTGATCGACAGCAATTCACTCCTGTTCGTCTGTTTATTCTTGACGACATGCAAGTAGGTTCCCACGTAAGGCTCTGTTACTCGAGCCTTGGCGTCAAGCGGCGCGACGATGAGCAGTTGCAACCCAAATCTTGCGAACAGATCGAGCGCATATTCTGCGTGTGCATCGTCGCTTCGTGAAAACATCTCATCCACCATGACGAAGTGGAATCGGTCCCCTTGCACACCATCCGGATCGAGATCGTACTGATACGCGATTGCCGCTACCAAAACCAAAAAGGCCAGCTTGCCTTTCTCGCCCCCCGATTGTCCTGTGCCGCCATCGTAATAGCTTCTCGCCTCGCCCGTGCTCTTGATGATCTCGCGCGCGGCGAAGTTGAACCAATTGCGAACGTCTACCACCTTCTCTCGCCATCGCGTGTTGCCATCGTCTCTCAACTTCGATACAAACTTTTCAATCCGGACAAACGTCGCTTCGTTGGCTTCCGGAGTGCCGTCCAAAGTGCCCGTCAAACAGCCAGAGAGCTCGCGTCGAAAGTCTTGAATCTCTCGGTCTTGAACGTCGCTCGGCTCCAACCGCATGAAAGTCCCAGTTTTCCACTCAAGCAGTTTCAATGCGGAATTGAGCTGTTCGATTTTGTCTCGAATCTCTTGCCGCTCGTCTTCCAGTCCTCCGTGAAGTAGCCCGATTTCGTTGAGCACATTCTCATTTAGTCGACGCTTAAACCGTTCTTCATGCTTGGGCAGATCATCCAACGAAATCCGTTCGAACAACGCCGCGAAACTCGATAGCGAATCGACATCCGCATCCAAGTCAATCTGTTCATCCGGAAATTTCTTAAGAAAACGTGTCATGGAACTGGTTACATCGCGAGCCATGGGGATGAGTCGCTCCTGCAATCGTTCGACTTGTTCGCGTTGCTGTCGCTCTGTCTCCGATGGCAGCGTACCGAGGTTGACAATCGTCAACGGCTCTTGGAGCGAGGATTGCAGTGATTCGAACTGCTCGCTTGCAACTTCAAGACTTCCATCGGCTTCCGCTTTGCGTATTTTATCGCTGGCTACATCCAGCAGTCGCATGCCATCGCGCAACTCGCGCTCTCGGGTCGTTCGCTGGGCGATTGCAGAATCGCGGTCCTGTTGGTGGCCCATCGCCTCGGCTCTTCGATCCGAACAATGGGACTTCAGTTCGCGGATACGATCATCCGATTCCTCAAGTCGTTGACGTTCTAGTCTCAGTTGGGACGCTTCGAACTCGTGGCGAAAGTTGTCGATCGCATCGAAATCGTCGGTCTTGAGAGCTTGATCCAACGCCTCGATGGCGGCCGTGATGCGGTCGATCTCGGCATTGAGCCTATTGGATCGCGCGTGCAATTGCTGCAAGTCCGAATCTCCATTCCGAATCGCCTCCGCCAAACTCAAGCGTTTTTGTCGATTGTCCCATCCGAGAACAAAATGCCTTCGGTCGTCAGGCATCGACCGATCGTCTTTCTCATGTCGTGCATTGCCCGACTTGGTATGTCGATTTCGAGTCATAGCTGCGGATTCGCATTTTTGAAATTCCTCAATCGATTCGCAGGCAACGTAGTCGAAACGTAGCTGGATCTCCAATCTCACCCAAGGCACCAGCGGGTGGTCTGGGAACTCGATTTTCTTAATGAGGGTTTCCTTTTCTTGGATTGATTGGGAGGGTACGCTGTCTTGTATTCTAGGTTTTGCTTTCGACCCAACTCGCAGATAGACAAGCCGCTGTCCATGACCTCGTCCATCCACAAGCCGCGTTCGATCGACATAGCCCGCCACGCGAGCATAAAAGTCAGTTGAAACGAGTAGGCTGCGAGCAAACGAATGGAGCACTTGTTCGACGGACGATTCCCATTCGCGTTCTTTGGGACTCACGGAAATCAGCTCTGCGGCAAAAGGCAAATCGCTTGGAGCAATCTTCAAGTCGCGGCACATCGCGTCGCGAACGGCGACAAAGGACTCGGGAAGGTTGCCTTTGCGTTTTTCGAGCGCTTCGGCTTCGCTGCGATCGTCTGCCAACTGTCGGGTTAAAGATCCTATTTCGAATTGCAGGGAGCCGTCTTGCGTTCGTTTTTGCTGGCGTTCGTCGAGCATCTTGGCACGGCGGGCATGACTCTCCTTCCGAACTTTGGCGAATTGCTCAGGCGACGTCACTTGGATGTTGAGACTGGCCAATTGCAATTGCGATTCAAACATTGCTCGGAATTTGGCTTTGCTTTTGGCGATCGAATCCGCTTGCTCGATCAAGCCTGGCAACTGCCGCAATCGGTCCCCACCCGCATGTTCGATCTCCAGTTCGAGTCTCGCAATTTCATTGCGTAATCGATCTTGAATTTTTTCCAATCTCAAGATGTCTTCATTGAGATTTTGAATCTGTTGTTGCCATTGACTGCAAAGTGGCTCTAGCAGTCTGATCGATTGGTCTGCAAAGAAGTATTGGATGGCCCCTAGCAATTCCTTGGCAAGTTTCCATTCTTGGAGACGAGACTGATAACGCTCGCCGGCTTCGATGATTGGCCGCAAGAGTTCGTCTTGTTGACGAACGCGAACAAGCATGCGATGCGCCTCGCTCAGTTCGCCGAAGTGTGTGAGTAGTCGACCCACTCTCTCGTTCACAGGTTTGCGTTCAAGCATGTGCTGTCGGATAAACTCATCGAGCCGTTGCACATCTTTGACCGCGACCGTTTGATTGAAGATATCCATGGCTTTGGCTCGGAAGCCGGTCTTTTTTTGCAGCCATTGAAAGTACTCTTTGTAGCTACTGGTCGTCTTAAAGCCTCGGTCCTTGAGAGTCCGAGCAATCGACGCGCCCGTGCCGAGTTCGCCGAGATCGCGAACGATACCGCGTTCTGATTCGCAAAACGCATAGACTTTCTCGACGGCGTTTTCGTTGTTGAGATAGAGCACTTGGCAAACGGTAAAAACGCTGTTCTTTGCGGAGTTGGAAAAGCTTGCGAGCAATGCCGTGTAGTGCCCGCTGCCACTTCGCAAGTATTGAATTTGCGGGCGGCCTCCTTCGCCAACGGTTCGATCGTAAGCTCCGCGAATATACGTTTTCTCGTCCCGTTCGTTTTTCGTGGCCCCTGCTGCAACGTTGTAATTGCGAGTTTGCGGACGAACAAGCAGGGTCAACAAAGCATCGACCAACGTGGATTTACCCGACCCATTTTCTCCGACGAGCAAGGTTGTTTGGCCGCGTGGTTGAACGGAATAGACACCGCCATCGAATGTGCCCCAGTTATAAACTTCGAGCTTGGCCAGCC
>CAMBSL010000099.1 GCA_945870455.1 Pirellula staleyi DSM 6068
CCCTGCGGCAGCGCGGGCGGCGGACAAGAAGCCCAACATCCTCGTCATATGGGGCGATGACATCGGCACCTGGAACATCAGCCATAACAATCGTGGCATGATGGGCTATAAGACACCCAATATTGACCGCGTCGCGCGGGAAGGCGTAGCATTTACCGACTACTACGCGCAGCAGAGTTGTACGGCTGGCCGTGCGGCGTTTATCAGCGGATCTGCGCCGGTTCGCAGCGGCATGACCAAAGTCGGCATGCCCGGCGCGAAAGAGGGTTGGCAGAAGACCGATGTGACGATGGCTACGGTTCTCAAGAGCCAAGGTTATATGACCGGTCAATTCGGCAAGAACCATCAAGGTGACCGCGATGAACATCTACCGACAATGCATGGTTTTGATGAATTCCTTGGTAGCCTTTATCACTTGAATGCAGAGGAGGAGCCAGAGAACCGCGACTACCCGAATGATATGAAGCTTGCGAATGGAAAAACCTTCCGAGAACAATTTGGCCCACGCGGCGTTCTCAAGTGTAAGGCAGATGGCAAAGGTGGTCAGTCGATCGAAAACCTTGGCCCACTCACCAAAAAACGTATGGAGACTATCGATGATGAATCGATCGCTGCAGCCAAAGACTTCATCACTCGTCAGGCTAAATCCGACAAACCTTTCTTCTGTTGGTGGAACGGTACGCGAATGCACTTCCGAACCCACGTCAAATCGGAGAATATCGGTCTCTCTGGTCAGGACGAATACGGTGACGGCATGGTGGAGCATGACATGCATGTTGGCCAACTGCTCAAACTGATCGACGACCTCGGTCTAGCTGACAATACCATTGTCCAGTATTCCACGGACAACGGTCCGCATTACAACACATGGCCCGATGCCGGCACCACACCGTTCCGTGGCGAGAAGAACTCGAACTGGGAAGGCGCCTTTCGCGTGCCATGTTTTGTTAAGTGGCCCGGCCACTTCCCAGCGGGAACGACGCTCAATGGGATCGTCTCCCACGAAGATTGGCTCCCCACGTTCGCGGCCGCCGCTGGTGCACCGGACATCAAGGAACAATTGCTGAAGGGCGCGACGGTCAATGGCCGCAGTTATAAGAATCATATCGACGGCTACAACATGCTCGACTACCTCAGTGGAAAAGAAAAAGAATCTCCTCGCAAGGAGTTTATCTATTTGAACGACAGCGCTGAAGTGGTGGCGATTCGTGTAGGAGACTGGAAAGCGGTTTATCTGGAAAACCGTGCCGAGCAGTTGCAAGTTTGGCGAGAGCCATTCGTTCACCTGCGTCTTCCATTGCTTTTCCACCTCCGTCGTGACCCATTCGAAAAGTCCCAACATAACTCGAATACCTATCACGACTGGATGATTGACCGAGCGTTCGTGCTCGTACCGTTGCAGGCCATAGCGAGCAAGTTCCTCATGACATTGAAGGAATTCCCGCCAAGCCAGAGTCCGGGTGATTGGAGCCTTGATTCGCTCGAAAAGCAGATCAAAGGAATGAAGACCAGCGGGGAGTAAATCTCGCATTCAGATCGATAACGTAAGGGCCGCTCAACGATCGGGCGGTCCTTATGTCAGTACAGGTGCCGATTTGAGAAACTTGCATCTCGTTCTCGAATTGACTCAAGAAAGCAGCAACTTGGTACACAATGCAATTTAGTACACAACGCAGCGTCGCAGAGCCCTTCTATCGAGTCTGGTCTTAGCCTCAATCAAGCTGTTTCTTTCTTTTTTGCTGCTGGGTAAAGCAGCGTCGCCCAGACGGCTACCTTCTTAAGCGGCTTCTCTGTCGAGGATTGGGCAACAATTTGAGAAAAATTCGTCCTGCGTGACCAGCGTGTCAATTGCCGACGGTATCCTGCAGTAAAGATTCAACGCCAAAACTGAACGGATTGCAAGTGAGGGATGTTGCATTCCGCTCACCAATACTGCGGTTCTCGGCACTGCCAGTAACGGTGCTTTGTCCGTTGTGGTTCCCACGCAGGAGTGGATAGAATCCCTTTCAGTTTCCGTTGAACGCCATCACGATTGCAAACTTGAGTTTGCCCCATGAACCCCACTAACACCTATGAATTCAATGATTGAATGGTTGGCTGATATCTGCCAATCGTTTCGACTGAACGAAAAATGGTTGATCGCTCAAGATCTTAGAACTCCTCAACAATGGAAAGACCGAGTTGCCTTGTCTCGCAGCTCCGCGATCCATCTCCATTCCAAAACCATACGTTCAATCGCTCTGTCGCTTTCAAGCGACGAACTTGCTAAATCAGGACGCGAGTTTGCAAACTCGTCCACCTCCAGGTTGATCCTGCAAGATATCATTCGCACCTGCCTACACGATGGTCAGCTTGAGTATTTTATCGATGTCAAAATCATCGATAGCCTAAGCAGCCTCATTTGGAAATCGATTCAGGATTTGCAACTCACTGGAGTCGCGTCCGATGACCTGGATATCGCCGCCTTCGATTCCCCAGATAAAGGTCGTGATATCCAACGACTGTTTGCTGCGTACCGTGAGAAACTCGCTGATTTCAAACTGGTGGACTATTCCGACTGCTTGAGAATTGCGACCGATGGTATTGCCAATAGTTGTATCGAATTGCCGGCGGACTTGATTGTTTTGATCCCGGAATCGCTCGATCTGCCATCATGCGAAAGTGGGCTGTTGGACGCGATTCGAACCAAAGCGAAGGTGCTTGGGCCGGATCATCTTGAAGCGTATAACGAGGCGGGACTGCATCGACGTATCGCAGAGCTTTCTGGCTCGAAGTCGATCCAGTATTTCTCCGGCTTTGGCGAAGTGAACGAAGTTCGCGGGGTTTGTCGACGTATTCTGAACGCAGCCAACGTGAATGCAAATCGGCTCGATTCGAACGAGATTGTCTATACCGACTATGCCCAGTATGTTCCTTTGTTCCTTGAGTCGATTAGCGGCTGGCTTTCGGACATTCATGAACAAGACGATCCGAGTCTTGCGTTGGATCAATTGCCGGTGACTTTTTCCGATGGAATTGCGTGCATCTATTCACGGCCTGGGCGCGCTCTGCGATGTTGGTTGCGATGGGTGAATGCGGGTTGCGTTCAAACACTCTTGGTGCAGTTGGTGCGTGAAGGATTGCTCAATCGCCCGGATGACCAAGTGGGGTATTTGCGGCTAGCCAACGCACTGGCAAAGGTCCCGATCGGGTTTGATGCCGATCGTTATCTACCTCAATTGCGAACCGCGATCGCTTCGGCCTTGCGCGACCAAGAAAATGATCGCAATAGCAAGGGACGAGCAGAGGACAACGAGTCCGGTAGCCGTGATTTTGGCGTCGCCACGTTGGAAATGCTTGTGTCAATGGTAGAGCCTATCGTTGAATTGGCACCCAAAGCTGGAGAACCACAAATTCAGGTTCTCCAAAAAGCACGACTGTTCTTGCTCCGGTGTGTTCGATGCGATAGCAAGCTGGATGGTTTATCGCGAAGGGAGCTGCTCGACAAGATCGACGGCATGTTGGCCACCTTGAAGTTGAATCACCAAGCAGAAAACGAGGAACAACGACTTAACACTCGAGTTGGATCGGATACCGCTGGCGATCTCCGCGACGGTTCGTTGGATGTACGCCGCTGGCTTGAGGAACTGCCAACCGAGTGCTTTGTGCTAAAAAGCGGTCCGATGCCTGGCTGTCTCCATTTGGCATCGCTTGCGAACGGTGGCCACTCGGGACGGCCCAACCTATTTGTTGTTGGACTCGATGACGGCCGATATCCGCGGTCGGTTTCTGTCGATCCAATTCTGTTGGATTTAGAGCGACGTCGTCTTTCAACTGCACTTTCCGAATCGAAAGATCTTTTTGAAGTACGCAAGCATGATCTTGGTCGCGTTTTGTTTCGACACTTGGATCTTGCTGATGCCCGCGTCGTACTTTCCTATTCAACGCTAAACCTAGCGGATGATCGCAAAGGACTGCCGAGCACGTCGTTGCTCGAATTGTTTCGAACCACATCTGGCGATGCAAAGGCCCGAATGAACGACCTATTGCATCATTTAGGATTGCCAGACTCTTTTGCCAGCATCGATTCGCAAAACCATCTGACTCGTTCGGACCAAATGTTAGGAATGTTACTCAGTGAATTGGACGAGTCGAAGCGAATGGAGTTCATTGGCAAACGTTTTGAACATCTTGCGAACCGAGATTGTGCGTTCAAGGAAATCGCGAAGCCCACGTTTACTGAGTTTGATGGATTTGTACCGAACGCTGGAAAAGAATTGGATCCACAATGGATGAAACATGTCTCAGCGAGCTCGTTGGAAACATATGGGGCGTGCCCGCGTAAATTCCTGTTCCGACAAGGCCTTAAGATAGTTCCACCGGAGGTATGGCAGTACGATCCAGAAACCTGGTTGAGTGCTTCGGAGCTAGGTACTCTGGTTCATAAGGTGTTCGAAACGTTTCTGAGCCGATTCGCGAACTCAGAATCGATGCCGGACTACCATCGTGACCGAGACGAATTGAGTTCTGTATTGCTGCAAGAAATAGAACGGTTCAAGGAGAAAGTACCTGCTCCAAACTTGGAGGCAACCAATCGGCAACGTGAAGTTCTCGAGGATATGTGCGACATGTTCCTTCACAAGGAAGCGATCTATTGCAAGGAGCACAATGCAGTCCCCTGGGTACTAGAGGCTACCATCGGTGGAGCGAAAGATGTCAAGACCGAACTCGATCAAGTGGAAGCGATCCCGTTGACGTTGGCGGACGGTCGCGTATTGCAAGTTCACAGCCGTATCGATCGCGTCGACAGAGTAAACAAAGATGGAAGCCCTGGATTTGCAATTTGGGATTACAAATCTGGAGTCGGCTATGGGTTTAACCAATCGAATCCATTTAACAAAGGTCGATTGCTCCAACCGTTCGTGTATGTGAGCGTATTGCGGCACCGACTTAGGCAGCTTGGTCAGCCCAAGGATGCGGCGGTATCCTTTGGATTCTTCTTCCCGCATTCCAAAGCGGCAGGACTGCGTATGTCGTGGACGCATGGCGAACTAAAACGAGGAGACGCCATCCTCCAGAATATTTGTACTTTGATTGCAAGCGGCGTGTTTATCGCGACCAGCGACCACGCGGACTGTAAATTCTGTGACTATCAATCGGTATGCGGTGAAACTAAATTAGTCGCGATCCATTCAAGGAGCAAGGCCTTGGATCCATCGAATGAAATTCTGCGCCCGTTCTGTGAGCTAAGGGAGCTGACGTAAGTTGTGCGACAGAATGAAAAGTACCGTAGGGTAGGACCAATGCCCAGTCCGTTGATTCGCTCGGGACAATGGTCCCAAACGACAACTGGTATCTCACCGCCTGCCGCTCGCGTATCGTCGTTCCGTATGCCATTCAATTATTGAGACAGCGGTTTTACAAACAAGTACACAACATGACGAACGATTCATCCAATAACGCAGAACAAGATGACAAAACGGCTCGTGCACGCATTAAAACCGAGCTTCACTGCAATTTTTTGGTGGAGGCTGCCGCAGGAACGGGCAAGACCACTTGCATTGTGAATCGAATGGTTCAACTCGTGGCAAAGGGTGCATGTGACGTCGACAGGCTAGTCGCGGTAACGTTCACTCGTAAGGCGGCGGCAGAGCTTCGCGATCGCTTTCAAACGGGACTTCGACGTGCAGCAACTGAGGCAAGCAGCGCGAGCGCGAGCACAAGAGATGAAACGCAACGACTCCAATGGGCAAGTGACCATTGCGGTCGAGCTTTCGTAGGGACGATCCACAGCTTTTGCGCTTCCTTGTTGCGAGAACGGCCGATTGAGTTTGGGGTCGACCCATCCTTTCGAGAGCTGGACGAAGCGGAAGATGCAGAACTGCGTGAACAGGCGTGGCGCATGAATCTTCAGGACTTGTTGGCGACGAAGAATCCATTGATGGAAAAGTTGCATGAACTTGGGCTTGAGCCTAGCAAGTTGAAAGTTTGTTTTCGAAACTTCATCGAGTATCGGGATGTTCAAGACTGGCCATGCCACCCACCCGCTTCATTCGAACTAGAATCGACCAAAGCAAGGGTAGTGCAATATATTGAACACATGGAGGAACTTATTCCATCTTTTCCGGTTGAACGTGGCAAGGATGAACTGATGAATCGATACGAAGAAATTAGTCGAGCCTACCGTGGTAGCTGGTCATCTAAACGTCACTTTTTTAAAGACTTGCAACGATTCGACACATCCTCCAATCCCACACAGAAAAATTGGCCGAACAAAATTGGAAAAAGGGAGTCCGATGCCTGGAAGGAATTTCGCAAAGAAATTGTCAAGCCTGCATTCGAATGGTGGAATGCTATTTGCTACGATTTCGTCATCGATTTTATGAAGCGAGCTGGCTCCATACATGCGCAGCTGAAAGCCGCGTCCATGGGCTTGGATTTTACGGACATTTTGATTGCGGTAGCAAATGGGTTGCGAACCAATTCGCGACTGCGCAACTACTTCCAAAGTCGCTTCACGCATTTGCTCGTCGATGAATTTCAGGACACGGATCCGATTCAGGCGGAAATCATCCTTTACCTCACTTCCCAAGATACGATGCAACAAAATTGGTTGCAATGTTCACCGAAACCTGGCGCTCTCTTCTTGGTAGGAGATCCGAAGCAATCTATTTATCGATTTCGACGGGGCGATATTGAAACGTACCATCGAGTCAAAGCGGTCTTCGAAAAGTCAGGAGGCGAAGTGCTCAAGCTGGCGAAAAACTTTCGTTCGCATTCATCGATTCGCGAATGGATCAACGAAATTTTTTCCAAAAAGTTTCCGCCGGAGCCCACAAAGTACAAGCCTGCCGCAGAGGACATGATCCAGGGACGCGAGGATTGCAATGGAGAACTGCAGGGCGTTTTCATGCTAGATCTTTCCAATCGGCCCAAAGATATTGATTTAGTTGCGTTTGAAGCTGTAAAGATAGCTCGATTCATTCGGCATGCGATCGATAGCGGCCTGACTGTGCCGCGGACAAAAGACGATTTGGCACAGGGACGCACTCCGCAGGTTGAAGAACAAGACTTCCTCATTATCCCTCGCGGAAAGAATTACATTCATTTGTTTCAGCAAGCGTTGGAAAACGAAGGGATTCGATGCGACGTGACTGGGAGCAATGCATTCTCACAAATCGCGGAGTTGCGAATCTTGATTGCCGTCATCAAAGCCATTGATGACAGCTCAAACCAAATTCACTACTTGGCTCTTTTGCGAGACCAACTCTTTGGCTTCAGTGATGCTGAGCTTTATGAGCTTAAACGTGCAGGGGGGCGATTCTCCTACCACTCGGAACTTCCAGTTTCAATCGAATCGCTGGTCAAAAGGAAATTCGAGGCTGCAAATGAACGTCTTAAAAAATACCAGATTTGGTTGCGTACCAATCCGTTCGCTGTATCCATAACTCGAATTGCGTCGGATCTCGGGTTGATCGCCAATGCAGCCGGCGTTAAGGAAGGAAATTTGCAGTCAGGTGCATTCCTTCGAGCGATTGAAGATATGCGGCAACACAGTCATAACTTTGATAGCGCGATCGATATGGTAACGTACATGGAGCAATTGCTTGATGCGAAGGAGTCTGAGGGATGCAGTGCTTTGCCACCCGATCCGAATCGTGTTCGCATTATGAATCTGCACAAAGCCAAGGGACTTGAATCGCCGATCGTTTTCCTCGCAGATGCCAGGAACAAAAACGAATACGCTCCGACGAGCCACATCGATCGCTCGGAATCTACCCCGCGAGGGTACATTGCACTCAGCGAGAAATCGGGTGATTACTCAACGCGAGTTGTCGCAGCACCAACGCAGTGGAGTGACGTATCGGATAAAGAACAATCGTTTTTGGATGCGGAAGAAGACCGACTATTGTATGTCGCCACAACTCGCGCCGCTTCGATGCTCGTCGTAAGTGTTTCCGGCGACAAATCGAACTGGGCGGCATTACATGAGTATTTGGGCGAGGCAAAAACGCTTGTGGTCCCAGCCGAATTATCGTCCACCAAGCGAAAGTTGCCTGCCCAGAGAGTCTCGTCGCAAGGCTCATCGCACGTAACTTTGGATGCGAAATGGGGCGAGGCATTGCTCGCTAGCTACGACCTAACGACCGCCAAAACGCTAGGACTCAAAGGGGCTTCTCGTCCAAAATGGCAGGCGTCAGGTGAATACGGCTACCAATGGGGAACAGCAATCCACGAGTTACTGGAAATTGCGATCAAGACACCGAAAATCGACCTGCGAGCGGCTGCAATCAGGCTCGTCGAAGAACTACAATTGGCATTTGATCGAGTTGACGAGTTGTTGTCGACGGTCAAGGCGGTTTCGCAATCCGAGATTTGGAAACGCTCTGAATCGGCGACAACGCGTTTTAGTGAGCTTCCGTTTGAAACTTCGACCACAGACTCGCAAGGAAAGATCACGATCATTCGTGGAGTGATTGATCTCATTTTCGAAGAGCGGAATAGTGCTGCCGACCCATCGGGGTGGGTGATCGTTGACTACAAAACGGACGACATAACGTCATCCCATGTTGGCGAGGCGGTCACCTACTATCGAAACCAGTTGGCTGAGTACGCCCGCCATTGGAAAGCCATGACCGGATTCCCTGTTTCGGAAATCGGCATCTATTTCACGCGAATCGATCGATACGTATCGTGCTAAACTACATGCTTGGGTGTGAGACCATAGAAATTACTCCGACCGAAGTGGGAGGACAATGCAATCCGTACCTTGGCGTCGTTCCATCACCATTCGGTCGTGGATCAGGGCGATGAACTAGCAATTCGCTGCGGATCGAAACAGGCCGCATCGCAGGTGGTCGTGAGATCATCATCCCCTTTGGATTGCAACCCCTTTGAAATGGAAATGTTATGTCAAGTGCTACCCCGGTCGAAAAGAACCTGAATGAATCCGTTACCCAACACATGCGGACGGACTTTGCTCGGCTTCACATCAACCAGACCGTAGGGGAGGCACTGACTGCCATTCGAGAAAAACCGCCCGAAGGTCGGATCATCTACTTCTACGTCGTGGATGACGAGAACAGCCTGAAAGGGGTCATACCGACTCGCCGGTTGCTGCTGAATTCCCCTGACAAGCCAGTTGGCGACATCATGATACGGGAGGTTATCGCCATTCCGAGAGCCGCGACGGTCTTAGATGCGTGCGAGTTCTTCACGTTCCATCGCCTGCTTGCTTTCCCGGTAGTCGATGAAGAACACCGAATCATGGGAATTGTCGATGTCGAGTTGTACACAGAGGAGTTGAGCGACCTAGACCGCAGGGAAGGGAACGATGACCTATTCCAACTCATCGGCGTTCATCTCACGGACGCCCAACAAGCATCGCCCCTCACTGCCTTCCGCAGCCGCTTTCCGTGGTTGCTGGCCAACATTTCTGGCGGCATCTTGGCGGCATTCCTGTCGGGGATTTTTGAAGCGGAACTGCAAAAAGTAGTGGCTCTAGCTATGTTCATCCCGGTGGTGCTGGCATTAGCAGAGAGTGTCGGTATCCAGTCAGTGAGTCTGGCCTTACAAACCTTGCGTGGAAAACAACTGACGATGCAGGCAATTCTCAAGAAAATTCAGGCAGAAGTCGTGACCGGCTTCTTCTTGGGAGCTGCGAGCGGCGTTGCGGTCGGGATTGTGGCGTTGCTATGGCTTGGGCAAACGCGGGTGTTCGTGTGCTTGCTGGGTGGTATCGTAGGCGGCGTCACATGTGCTGCAGTGATCGGCGTAGCGATGCCCAATTTGCTACGTTTCTTTCATCGTGATCCACAAGTTGCTGCTGGACCAATCGCCCTGGCATGTGCGGACATGATGACGCTGCTCATTTACTTCACGCTGGCTCGATGGTTGCTGGGATAGATTTCAGTAAATTCCATCGATCTTGGAAGTCGGACTGGCCGCCGCCCCTTGTCTTCACCCGACAACCTGTGTCTTCACCCGACACCCCCTGTCTTCACCCGACACCCCCTATCTTCACCCGACACCTGGAACGCGGGGGGCAGGTGACTCACGATGCGGACGCCTTCAATTCCGATAAAAATCAATCCAGTTCAACGCAATCGACTTTGGATTGAGCTCGAACAACTTTTTGGGCAATTGCATCTCAATGTAGCCAGCCTTCAATGGCAGGGCCTTGGTCGGCTTGCCATCACTGTCCATGATCCGAATCTTCATCCAGTAGGGACTCTTTGAGTCCAACAGCATGTCTTCTTTGCCGTCCTTCCAAAGTCTTGCATCGCCATTTTGACTTGATACCGATGCTTCGAGTTTGAGCTTCTCGGTTGATACATTGAAGTTCTCTAGCCCCTTCAACTGCAGTCGGATTAGAACCTTTTCCGGCCACTGCTCCGTTGTTCGCTCGATGGTTGCACTACTGATGCCAAATGGACTGCGAACATCAAAAACAAGTCTATCCTTTTCGGACTTCACTTCAACTCGATCATCCGTTCGCTTGGTTTCGATCTTGAATGGTGGCGTCTCGTCGACGGCGCGGGCAATAACCGAAATCGTTAGGACCAGCATCGCTAACATTAAAAATCCTCTCATGGCTACTCCTTGAGTCACAGACACGCATTCATTTGTAGAAACTCGGCTTTTGTGGTTTCACGCCAAGTTTCTCGTAGTCGAATCCAGCCGCGAGTGGCCGATACTCGCCGACAATATCGACAGAGCTGCCCGCTGTGATAGCTGCTTCCATCTCAAGTCCCCAGTAGACGGCGTTGACGGTCAGTCGTCGGACTCCCGCGTTGGCGAAATCCTCGGCTGAGCCCATGGTGAAGTGGAAGATCTTGGATGGGCGGTCCTTGTTTCCGGTCCATGTCTTCGTCCATGCGACTGGCAATGGTTCTTTCTTGTCATTCGCGGCGGCATTGGGCGTGAGATTGAGGAGCGGTTGGCCCATGACTAGCGCCGTGCAGTCTTCTGGGAACGGCGACTTGTCGTTATGACAGCGGTAGACATCGGATGTGCCCCAGATATCATCAACTCCGATTAGAATCGGATGAGCTTTGCTGGCTGGGACAATGATGCCCCTGGTCGATTCCTGGTGCCATCCGCCATGATGCTCCATAAAGGTTCCGCCCAGAAATTCTTGTAAACCGACCGTGCGCCCCTTTACCGTATACTTTTTTCCTCCCATAAACCCGTGATTGGCGGTTCGTAGAGCAATCAACGGCTTACCGGAATCGAAATAGTCATGAAAATGTTTCATCTGTTCATCGGGTAAATGCATGAACCGGGAGATCCAAATTACGCAGTCCGCATCTGCCAAATGTTCGAGACCGGGTAGGTTGTGATGTTGGGCCTTGTCCTTGAAAGGCGCAGGCAGAGTCGGATCCACTTCGCCGTTCTCATTGACGGAGAACAGGACTGTGCAGTCAAAACCGTGATGTTCGGAGAGCACCTTTGCCAACATGGGCATGGCTTGCTCACTGCGATATTCTTGTTCTGCCGCGATCAGGACAACATGTTTTCCTTTGCCTGGCCCCTCGCCCCCTTTGGTTGTCAGCCATAAGTCGCTTTCTGGAACTGGGTGTTTGTCCAGTGACAATCGTTGGACCCATACATTTCGAAAACGAACTTGATTGTGATGCCCTTGTAGTTTGGTCGGAAGAGCATCTGGATACTCTTTCTTTCCCGCGCCCGTTTGATGCTTTAACGGATAGTCGTCGTGGATCAACTGTCCGTTTTGATAAACCGTTATCCTTGCGTTTTGGCTCTTCTGCTCTCCGTGATAGCGGGCAGCTCGAAATGCAATGTCGAAACTTTGCCATTCACCCGACGGGCGGCAAACCAATTGATCCGGTTTTTTTTGTTGGTAAATGCTGCCGCAATCGATGGCCTTCGCGTCTTTTGGCGATACGCCAAACGAGTTCAGGATTTGTATTTCATAGCGTTGCTGAATGTAGATTCCTGAATTTCCATTCATCTCTGGCGGCAGGTCAACGGCATTGTTAACGTTGAACTCAACATGCATGCGAAAGTCCTGATACGAATCCGGAGTCAATACGCTATCCCACTTCGGAGACGCTGTTAGGACGCCATCGCTGAAAGTCCATTTGCAATCCAGCCCGGGATTCTCAGGCACCAGTGTCGAACCTTGTGGGCCGACCAACTGCACTGCGTCCTTGGGTCGATCGAAGTCAATAATACCTCGCGTTGCGCCTTGTGCGTATTCGTCCTTCAAGCTCGGGGGTTGGGCCTGCGCACTACGGGCAACCAGAACGGTAGCCAGCAAGACGCCAAAACAGCCAAGGCGACAACACAGAATTCTAGTGATCTTCATGATAGGACAATCTAAATGTGACAGCATGTTACTGCAAACCAAGGGTCATTTTGGAGGCTTCGAATAGTTTTTACACAGACACAGCCGACAAAAGTCAAAGTAGTAGGCACATCCATGTGCCGTCCACCTGGAATAAAGTAGTAGGCACATTCCATGTGCCGTCCACCTAAAATCCTGGCGAAAGCTTGATTGCGAACGGCGCGGCGGAGCGTGCCTGCCCCTTTTGTCGGCTGTGTCGAACTGAGGGTATCATGGCATGCTTGGGTGTTCAAGCGAGCCAACAACTACCCAATACCGCAGCCGTCGAAACGGCTGTTTCAACCCGCTGGATTCGTTCACCAAGCGACAAAAGCCGTGCACCTTGCGAGATCGCGATCCTCACTTCCTCGTCGGTAAAGCCACCTTCAGGACCAACCAGGAAAAGCAATCGTTTGACTTTAAGCTTGCATGCGTGTTCATTCGCCTTGGCAATGCTGTACGATTCTTGATCGACCGATTCGGGGTGCAAGATCCAAATGCTGGTATCGTTTTGAAGCGACGCGATTCGCTGGATACAGATTGTTGGGTGAATGCTCATGAGTCGATTGCGCCGGCACTGCTTACAGGCTTCGACAACGTATCGTTCTAGCCTTTCCGAATTAGACTCGTTTACCACCGCGACCGAACGAGCGGTTTCGAGTGGGCTCAAGGAATCGACCCCGAGTTCCACTAACTTCTCGATCGTACTTCGTTGGCGATCCCCTTTTGGAAGAGCGACGGCAAAATGCAAACGGTCGGAGTGATCGCGAGGAGCGAAGCGAGTGGAATCTATCGATGCAATCACACCGCGTTTATCGATCGATCGAATGGTCGCGTGAGCCTCGTACCCTTTCCCATCAAAGAGAACAATCGCATCGTTGACCGAACAACGTAGGACTCGACTCGCGTGATGCGCTTCGTTTTCAGGAAGCTCGACCGTTCCTGCGTTAGGCAAATTGCAAACAAGAAATCGATGCGTGGACAACGCTATTCGTCCATGACGTCTGTTTCGCGACTTTTGGCCAATTCGCTAACGGCGGCCTCATACTTCTTAGTCAACTCCTGTGTTTCTTCTTTTGCCTTGTCGCGATCATCTTCGCTGATTGTCTTTTCTTTTTCAGCAGTATCGATGGCTTTGTTGGCATCGCGACGTACGTTTCGAATCGCAACGCGCGATTCCTCGGAAAGCTCCTTGATGCGTGCAACAAGTTTCTTTCGAACATCGGTGCTCAACGGTGGAATGTTGATGCGAATGATACGTCCATCGTTTTGCGGATTAAGTCCTAGTTCGCTTGCAACGATGGCTTTCTCGATATCTTTGATCGTGCTTGGGTCAAAGGGTCGTATTACCAACTGTTGGGGTTCGGGAGCGCCGACGCTGGCAAGCTGTTTGAGCGGCGTTTGCGATCCGTAGACGGTCACTTTCACGGAATCGAGTAAGCCCGGGGTGGCTCGCCCCGTTCGGATTCCAGCCAAATTGTTTTTGAGCACGCCAAGTGCTTTTTCCATACGTTCTTCGGCGTCCATCAAAATGTTTTCTACACTCATATTGCAAACTCCTAAACGAGAAAAGAGGTGTTGAGGAAGAGCTGATCTAACGAGCGGCTCTGATTCGACTAAAAGGCGTTGACGAGGATCCGTTCGCCAGAAGCTGACCGAGGACTTATCCGTGTTCCAACTTTTTGACCGCTGACGGCTTTGACAATGTTGCCATCCTTTTTGAAATTGAAAATCAAAATGGGCAATTGGTGAGTTCGACACTGAGCGATCGCAGTCGAGTCCATCACCTTGAGGTTCTTTTCGATGACCGTATCGTAGTCCAATTCACGGTAGAGGATCGCATGCGGGTTCTTTTCGGGATCCTCGCTGTAAACACCGTCGACTCTCGTTGCCTTGAGGACGATATCGGCGTCTAGTTCAAGGCCGCGATTAGCAGCCGCAGTATCCGTCGTCACGTAGGGTGCTCCCGTACCTGCTGCCAGGATGACGATACGTCCTTTTTCCAAATGGCGAATGGCTCGACGGCGAATGAACGGTTCGGCAACGCCATCCATTTTGATAGCTGACATGACTCTGGTGGCACAGCCAATGCTTTCTAGAGCATCTTGCATGGCTAACGCATTGATGACCGTCGCGAGCATTCCCATGTAGTGCGCTGTGGCTTCTTGGATCATTTCGCCGCTTGAGCCTTTGAACTGCGCACCTCGGAGAATATTACCCCCACCCACGACAACTGCAAGTTGGCAACCCAGCGCATGTGCCTGCTTCACTTGCTTAGCTATCACAGTCACTTCGTCCATGCTGATTCCGCGTTCGCCCGTGTGAGCGAGGCTCTCACCACTGAGCTTCAAAATAACGCGTCGATAATGCGGACGATGCTTGTCAGGAGATTCCTCAGGCATTTTGCGATTAAATCTTGTTTGGGAGAAAAAGGTGCAGACTTTCGTCGACCACAATAGACAAAGCTTCCCTTGAGTCGGCGTCATGCATAATAACCTGAAATCGAACTAGCCACGAGCGGGGGCTTTGCAAGCGGAATCAAATCTTTTGTCAATTCGCGAAATTATGGGATGTGGGCGGATTAGCGGGTAGCGGGGCTTGTCGATTAGGACCCGAAGCGTGTACGCTACGCCAAAGGAAAGTTCTGTCTAATCGTCTCGTTTGGTTGAGGTCTGTCGGAATGAAGTTATTTGAAGGCAAGAGGGGATTGATTCTTGGGGTTGCAAACGACAGATCGATCGCATGGGCGATTGCACGCGAGATCATGGCACACGGCGGAACCTGTGGCTTTTCCCATCTGCCAGACAAGCCTGAGGATGAAAAAAAGAAAAACCGGATGCGTGTTTCTAAGTGCACGGGCGAATTTCCCACTCAAACCGCTTTCCTGGAACCACTGGATGTCCAAGATGACGTTCAAGTCAATGAGTTCATGAAAATGACCGGCGAGAAACTCGGAAAGATTGACTTTTTGTTGCATTCGATCGCGTTTGCCGACCGAGACGATTTATCGAGGGAAACGGTCGAAACAAGTCGCGCCGGTTTCAAGTTAGCCATGGATGTGAGCGTTTACAGCCTGATTTCCGTTACGAATGCAGCCCGACCCATCTTCAATCAAGATGCGTCGGTTTTGGCCATGACATATTTTGGCGGTGAAAAATGCGTACCTGGTTACAATGTCATGGGGATCTGCAAAGCAGCTCTGGATGCAACAGTTCGCTATCTCGCTTACGACATGGGCCCCAAGAGTATTCGCGTCAATGCAGTCAGCGCTGGCCCGCTCAAGACTCTCGCGGGAGTTGCTGCTGGAGTTGGCGAAATGCAAGAATACTATGGTTTCGTTGCACCCATGGGTCGCTGCGTGACTCACGAAGAGGTCGGTCGATCCGGTGCCTACTTGCTGAGCAACTACAGCGGTGGAATCACGGGCGAAATACTCCACGTTGACGCCGGCTACAACATCATGGGCAGCCCAGGAAGATTACTGTATGAGTTCGCCAAGAAATAGGGCAAGCGGCGGTGCTCTAGCGTTCCTTGAGAACTTTGACTGCCCGGCTGGCTCGATTGAGAAACTCCGTTTTCGGCTCGCCAGCTTCTAAGTAGATGGGGCTTCCAATCGTGATGGAACTAAGCAAGGGCACCAACATGAATTCGCCGCGCGGCAAAATCCGGTTTAAGTTATCCATATAGACAGGAATCAACTCTAAGTCGGGACGCTTTTTCGCCAAGTAATAAAGACCACTCTTGAATTCTCCCATTTCGCCGTCGGCAGCCCTGCTCCCTTCGGGAAATACAATCAATGAGTAGACGTCACCGATTTCTCTCAACATCAATTCGACCGGACTTTGGTGAACCTTGATCTGCTTGCGATCGATCAGGATCGCATTAAAGGACTTTGCTAAAAATCGACGAAATCGAGAACCACCCCAATAGTCTTGAGCCGCAACAGGGCGTGTTAACTGACGTAAATCGTTTGGTAAGCATGACCAGAGTACGACCGCATCCAAATGACTGGTGTGGTTGGCAAAGTAAACGCGTTGGCAAGTGTCCGGTTGAGAGCCAAGCCAACGAACCGTAAAGCCGCTCACCAGCTTTGCGAGGAATGCAAGCGTATGTCCCGTGGCCTTGCAAAGTGGTGGCAACGGTTCGTTTTGAACAATCGAAACCTCGTTTGGTTTGGCAGTTTGGGAATGTTGGGAAGGGATGGCGGCCAAGAGAGCAAATGTTCTGTTGGAGTAGGAATAAGCGAGCTAAAACTATGTTGGCCGAATCGCCAAAAAAAACAAGGGTTTATTCAAGAAATCACGAATTCCCGCAATCTATCTTGCGGTTTAGATCGACGAAATCCTACACTCCGTCCGATGGAAGAAATCCGTTTTAGAGTCTATGAGTCCACACATGCGCAGCAAACGCTCTGCTCGAAACCGACTGGCTGATATTTTGTGTCAGCTGCCAATCATGGTGGTAGTTATCGCGATTACCAGCTCGACAGGTTGCGTTCGCAAACGCATGACCATTCGAACGAACCCATCCGGAGCGATGGTCTATATCGATAAGCAGCTAATCGGACTGACACCCGTTTCAACCAGTTTCACTTATTACGGAACCCGCAACATTGAGATCGTTCGCGACGGTTACCGTACGGAACGTTTCTTGCGCAAGATCAGTCCACCTTGGTACGAAATCCCTCCGCTCGATTTCTTTTCGGAATCGCTTTGGCCGTTTGAGATAAGAAACGAACACATCATCGACGCTCAATTGACTCCGGAGCCGATTGTCCCAAACGATGCTTTGATTGCGAGTGCTGAGCAACTCCGACTGCAAGCCAGCCAAGGAGTCGCCGTTTCACCTCCGCCAACCCTCGTTCCGACTCAGCCCATTCTGATTCAACCCGGTGCACCCATCGCAGCTCCAAGTTCATTCGGGACGTTCAATGCAAATCCGCCAATCCTTGGCCCGGTCGGACCGTAGCAGCAAACGCGGGCGTAACCAACCGTATCCCTCACGAGTTTGGCCCCTTCAGGCCTTCAGGGCGAGAACGCGTTGACGGACATTTTTTACCCAGGGCGGCGCTTCGCTCTGCCCTGGGCTAAGCTGTTGCTGCCCCATTCGGGGCGAAAGACGATCGAACTCATTGATTTCCCGCGTCGCTGGCTCGGCAAGGGGAATGATTCTTAGTCAGATAAAACCTTCTTCGACCAAGGCTGCTTGATAGTCCTCAGGACGATTGAGGTTCAATAAAGTCGATAGATTCGGGTCTACGCGACGAAGCACTTCGACCGAGATCTCCACCGTCCGCACCTCATCAAATAGAAATCGAGGACGAAGCCGATCGGATGCCAGCAACGACTCCACGACGGCAAGTACGTTTGGACGATAGACTGCTGCCAAGGGATGATGATATTTTCCGTCGTAGGGGACGGCGATATCACACTCACCCAGACTTGAGAACATCCATTCCACGAATTCCGGGATCATACGAGGGACATCACAGCTCGTCGCATAGACTGCATCCACACACGTCGGCATCGAACGAAGTCCCGCTGCGAGGCCTTCCAAAGGTCCACGCTCGGGGCGTTCATCCCTGGTCACGATAATGGTGGTTGGCAGCTCCGGTAGAATCTGTTCTGGAGCTGCCACAACGACAATGGAGGTAAGCTCGACCACTTGGCTGACAATCCGGACAACGCGTTGCAGCATTAATTCAGGACCGAATGGCAACGTCGCTTTATCGCGTCCCATGCGACTTGATTTGCCGCCACAGAGTATAATTGCTCCCTTGTTCATAACGATTCGATGGTCCCGGTAACTGTTTTTAGCAAGGCAAAGCGCGCTATGCGGTTGGGGTTTTTCGTATTGACGCACAACACACGACAGGTAATTTTAACGTATGGCGATCACGCTGTCCTACCATGCACAAACGTCCGTCCCTGTTGAAATCGAAGGGTTTACCACCGATTGGGTGTGCGACAAGTCGATTGGGGAGATCGAACGATTCGAAATTTTTCATGGCAATCGTAAAATCCCGATCGCCGAGATGTTCAACGTATCGGGCGATCCAAGCGATAAACGAATGGAATTCGAAGGAAATCTGTCGGGTGTCCACTGGATTGGTGCGCACATGACGAGTGGCTCAGTACGCATCCATGGGCCAGCTGGTCGCCATGTCGGGAGCCAAATGCGGGGAGGCGAAATTGTCGTCGAGGGCAATGCCGGTGGTTGGGTTGGTGCTGAGATGCACAAGGGGCTGATCCACATCAAGGGAAATGCCGGACACTTGACAGGTGCTGCCTATCGTGGTTCCTCCAAGGGGATGACCGGAGGCACGATCCTTGTCGACGGAAACGCTGGCAATGAAATCGGATTGACCATGCGTCGCGGTTTGATCGCGATTGGGGGTGCGGCGGGTGATATGATTGGATTTAACATGATTGCGGGTACGGTCGTGGTTTTTGGTGAATGCGGAATCCGACCTGGAGCGGGAATGCGTCGCGGAACGCTGGCCTTGTTTGGACCAAACCCACCTCAGTTGCTCCCTAGTTTTCGCTACGCAACCACGTATCAGTCTCAAACCGTAAAGTTGATGCTGCGAGAACTCAAGGGCAAAGGGTTTGTAATGGACGAAGCCTTAATGCAATCGGAGTTTGACCTTTATCACGGCGATTTTGTGTCGCTCGGGAAGGGTGAAATATTGTTTCGCCACGAAGCGGTCGCGTAGGGTCCAACAACTGATCGATGCCGCAAGAAGTCGCGCGGCGTCTGCCGCCAATGCTGAACTGACGTTGCTCTATTGGAGAATCGGAATACTCCTCAAAGAGACCGTCCTTGAGGGCGAACGAGCCGCTTACGGTCAACAAGTGATTCAGCGGCTCGCGGATGAACTAACTGCGAAATACGGTAGAGGCTGGACGAAGCAACAGTTATTTCATTGCCTCAAAGCAGCCGAGGTATTCCCTGACGAGCAGATTGTATACGCACTGCGTACACAATTGAGCTGGACCCATATCCGGAAGCTTATTTTCATCGAAGACCCGCTAAAACGCGAGTTCTACACGGGAGAGCAAAAGGTGTCAGG
>CAMBSL010000100.1 GCA_945870455.1 Pirellula staleyi DSM 6068
GTTTCGAGAGAATAGTCCGTTCCTTTCTTAGTGAATTCCTTGAGATGAACGTTCTTCGTTCGCTTGCCATATCAAAAGTGGCTCGTCCGATTTTGCCTGCAAGCTCAAGCCCACGATCGCGTTTGACTGGATCGTTGGAGGAGAGTGGGTAGCGCCAAAAGAGGAAGGAGCACAGTCCACTGATTTCAATGCCGATATCATCGGTCATCTTGCGAACGGCAGCGCAGTCCTTCGGAGATGCTTTTGGCGAAAGGTCATTGTCTAAATCGTAGTTTAATTCAATGCCGTCAAAACCGGCATCTTTCGCGACCTGCATGCACTCACGCAAGTTCATGCGTTGCGGATAGGGGAAAGCCCAAAGATTGATCGATTTCTTCATCGAGTAACGCTTTGGCGAGCTGCGCCTTGCGTCAGGCTGAAGCGTTGTTGCAGCTTGGGCGGGCTCAAAGGACATGGCCGAAAGGCCGATACCTGCAATCGTAGCGGCCAACGCTTCGCGGCGGTGCATGGCAAGGTCGCTAGAGGATAGGAATTTCATGGGATCGTCTCGCATTTTTGCGTTAATAAGACTTAGCGAAAATCGCTTGTGTGGCAGTAGACTTGCCGGTGACGAAACAAACGCCTGCACCTGATGGCGCATCCAGCGGAATGCAGCGAATCGTGACTTTCAATTCGTCGAGCAGTCCTTGCACTTCTGCTTCGCTGGCAAACCAGCATTTGGCGAATCCACCACCCGTCGACTGACCTTGCTCATCGTCCGGTTGGAAGAACTCACGAAACTCCGCTTCTGATTTTAGTTCCACCGTATTGGCTTTTTGCATGGCTAGGGCCCGGGAAAACAAATTGTTTTGAATCTCCGTTAGCATCGCAACAATGCCACCCACAAGTTCGACGCGAGGCATCGACTGGCTTTGGTTGGTGTCGCGCCGCCCAACGAATGCAGCATCTTTCGCGATATCCTTTGGGCCTATTTCGATTCGAACTGGAACTCCTCGTTTAATGTGATACCACTTTTTATCTGCGCTGCGAGTGTCTCGATCATCGATGTCGACGCGGATTTTTTGATCGGAGTACATTTGTGCCGCCAATTCTTGCTTCAGCGATTTGCAGTATTCGAGCACTTCGGCGTGCTGGGCCTCGTCTCGATAGATGGGGATGAGCACGATCTGCGATGGAGCCAAACGCGGCGGGAGCACCAAGCCATCGTCATCCGAGTGCGTCATGATCAGAGCACCGACGAGACGCGTCGAAACACCCCATGAAGTTGTCCAGGCGTATGCAATATCTCCGTTCTTGTCTTGGAATTTGATCTCTTGAGCCTTGGAGAAATTTTGACCCAAGAAGTGTGAAGTGCCCGCTTGCAAGGCCTTGCGATCTTGCATCATGGCTTCGATCGAAAGGGTCATGTCCGCGCCGGGGAAGCGTTCGCCAGCCGTTTTTTCCCCTTTGATCACAGGCACAGCCATGTAGTTTTCGACGAAGTCCGCATAGACATCGAGCATCTTACGCGTTTCCTCCATGGCTTCTTCTGAGGTCGCATGCACGGTGTGCCCTTCCTGCCACAGAAACTCGGTGGTTCTTAGAAAGAGCCGCGTACGCATTTCCCAACGGACTACGTTTGCCCATTGATTGATTAGGATGGGCAAGTCGCGGTAGGATTGAACCCATTTGGCGTAGGTTGCACCGATAATGGTTTCGCTGGTCGGTCGAACGATAAGCGGTTCTTCTAGTAGGCCCGCAGGTCGAAGCCCCCCTTTGCCGTCTGGCTCAAGTCGGTGGTGCGTGACCACGGCACATTCCTTGGCAAAACCTTCGACGTGCTGTGCTTCTTTTTCCAAGAAACTCATTGGAATAAACAGCGGAAAGTAAGCATTCTGATGGCCGGTGTCCTTGAACATTTGGTCGAGGACGCGTTGCATATTTTCCCAAATCGCGTAGCCCCATGGCTTGATGACCATGCAGCCTCTCACGGCTGAATTCTCAGCTAGATCCGCTCCTTTGATAACCTGTTGGTACCATTCTGGGTAGTCTTCGGCACGAGTTGGAGAAATGGCGGTCTTAGCAGCACCCATGGGAGGTCTTTATTGGGGAAATGGGAAAACAATCGAAGCTCGAATTGGCTCATCAGTTTATCCCATTCACTATTTCCAGCCAGTGGCACGAATGCCCCCTTTTGCTCTGCAAAAGAAGGAATCATGGCGCAACCTTTCGCGGATGAGGTGTGAATTCACATCCAATTCACATCCCGAGCCCGTAACGGCTTGTTGCTTTAGTGAAGTCGTTATTGGGTGAGGGCGGTACGACGGACTTCCAAGTCCGTCAATGGGAATTCGACGGACTAGGAAGTCCGTCGTACCATTAAAGCAACGAGCCCGTAAGCGAGGAGCCGACTGAAATTCCTCGCTAACGCGTCGGGTTACCAAAAAGTGGTCTATCCAAAAAATCAAAGCCAAGGTGCGAAAGACGACACTACTGGATCGAACGATCTTTAGGCGACTTAGGCGTAGCCGCTCGATGGATTGCACCCTTGCCAAATTTCTTGGCAATCTCGTCGGTGGCAATATCCAAACTGCGTTGCTGTTCGCGAACTGGTTCGTCAAACAGCAACAATTGGGTCATGTTCGACTGGTCGAAATTGCTGACTCCAAAACCAAGCAAGCGAACGGGCAAATGCTTCTCGGGAATACGTTTTTCCAGCAACTCTCGTGCGGCGTGGAGAAGCTCGGCGGTGATATCGGTGGATTGTTCAAGTGTCATGGAACGCGTAAGCGATTTAAAGTCCGAGAATCGAACTTTGAGCTCTACCGTTCGCCCTTTGAGACTGTGGTTTCTCAATCGTCGCGAGACCTGCTCTACCAGCGTTATCAACCATGCATTGAGAGACTCCAATTCTACAATGTCCTCGGCAAAAGTCGTTTCACTTGAAATCGATTTAGCCTCGCGATCGGGCACAACTTTGCGTTGATCGATTCCTTGGGCTAACAACCAATAATGCTCGCCCGAGGCCCCGAACAGTTGAATGAGTGTTTCTTTTGGAAGTTGCCGCAGTTGACCGATCGTGGTGATCGAGATGCGTCTCAACGATTCTGCGCTGACCTTGCCAACTCCCCAGATCCGGCCCACAGGTAACGGGTCTAGAAAGCTCTGAATTCGATCTGGGGCAACTACGACTAACGCATCGGGCTTTTCCAAGTCGCTTGCGATCTTGGCAAGGAACTTGTTCGGCGCTATGCCGACAGACGCCACGAGTCCGAGTTCGTCGCGAATTTGCCGTTTGATATCGCGGCCTATTTTGAGAGCCGGTCCCAGCAGTTTTTCAGTGCCCGAAACGTCCAGAAACGCTTCGTCGAGCGAGATCGGCTCGACCAACGGCGAGAACTGTTCAAAGATGTGGCGTATTTGCTTGGAAACATCCGCATAGAAATCGATACGCGGCTTAATGAAAACCGCATGGGGGCAGAGTTGCGTGGCCCGTCGCGCTGACATCGCGCTATGAATTCCATGAGCACGCGCCTCATAACTGGCGGCTGCGACAACGCCGCGGCCATCCGCCGATCCACCCACGACAACCGGTTTCCCAACGAGACTTGGATTCTCTCGTTGCTCAACGGAAGCATAAAACGCATCCATGTCGACATGCAGAATCGTATTGCCAATGCTCGTGCTATTAGTCATTGGCGATTTTGTAGCATCTGCGTTTCAAGTGGGATAGGCTTCCAGCCTGTCATTTTCCTCCTAATCGACTGCAAGCCTATGCCTGATCTGCATCGAAACGCTCGACCCCAGCATCTGCTCGTTGTCATTTTGCTGCATAGTTGACATTTTTCTGCATACTAGATCTAATACAAACCCATCTTATAATGCTATTCGTGCTGGCCAATGTCCCGCAGCCTAACTGACAGGTTCCGGATCATACAATGTGTTGCCAACAGAATGACAATGTATGGCGGCGATTAATTTCCTGTCACCATAGCCAATACAATCAAAAGGAAGGCCGCCATGAAACGTTTCGCTGCAACCCCAGTGCTGGCACTTATTTCAATGGTATTGTTTTCACAAATCGGCTTCGCAGGCTGGAGCACTAAAACCAGAAAAAATTGCAAAGTGTTCGCAAGATACAAAGCTAATGCGAGTGCGGGATACAAGGGATACGACCAGTTGGGCAATTTTTTGGGCGGCAGCTTTTATGCGAGTTCAGACAACGGTTGCGGCTATGCGCATGTTGGCCCACTTCATTACACAGCATCAGATGGGTTTCTTCTCGCCGAGGCGGAAGCTTCGGCAGGTAGCTCTGGGACAATTGGAATTGCGAACACGTGGAACCATCTGGACCCTGGCAGTAATGTATACAAGAAAGGGATGGCTGGCACATTCATAGACAACATGAAAGCCAATGGTCCAGACACAGAAAAATCGGACAATCATCATCAAACGGCGAGCAATCGCATTTTTATATCACAAACAACCTTTAAGGATGCGACGCTGACTCCAAGTCGAGCCCCCGCATCTGTCGTGCTTACAGGAGTATCAGGGGCGATCTGGGCTGGGTCGGGGTACAGCACGCTTGAGGTTGTTCTAACAATATCGAAAGGTGAAGATGTGCTCCCGAGCGACAAGGTGATTTGGAAGGGGAAGGCGATTGTTCACAACAACAGGTTGACTGTAACAGATAAATTCACAAGCAAGCTTTTTGTTCCGAAAGCAATAGCTAAGACTAACGGGCATGTCGCGTATTCTTTGGACAATATCGATATTGAAATCCCCTTAGAACCTGACACGAACATTGACGATGTCGCGGTAAGCGTGATCGGCGACGCAGGCAATAAAAGTATTCTTAGCGAAGCCGAACAAGCGGCTGTAATAAAGAATGTAACTCCTGTTCCTGTCGTAAATACGACGTCGTTTTCTGTCACAGACGTGGGTAAGGATGGGAAAGCTGTGACAACAGGTGCATCTCGGCCGGAAAGTAAATGATAGGTGGCGATTCAATTGTCTCTGGTGGCCTGCGGCAGCGGGGGCTGGAGGCTTTGCGGAGGGCCCAGAATCCTGAGTGCGCTCAGGCTATCCGTTGACGGGGCGAGGTGGCCCGGCTTGATTCGTGAATACAAGCCGGCGTGGCACTGCTTCGGAGTCCTCGGAGAACCAGCGCGAGTGGCGAGCCGACTTCTCCTTCGCACTGTTTGTCCCAAAGCGGCCAAACAGTGGCACCCCTTCTCAGTGACGGAATCCATCTTGGCAATCGCCTGTCGATGCGAACCTCAACCCTCTCGACGCGGCCGGACGTTTTGATTGAGAAAGGGAGCTTACGCTCCAGCCTTCTTTTTCTTTCCTGCTTTTTCTTTGAGATTTGTTTGGAAGGGTTCAGGCAGTTTTTTCATTTGCTCGGACGTTAACAGCTTGCCAACTTCAACGCGTGCTTTGGCAAGCAGTTCGTCGGTTTCAGCCATTAACTTCTTTTGTGCTTCGGTCAGCTCGACAGCGGCTTCCACTGCTACCTGCATCTCCTTTCCCTTTTTGCCAGCCTCTTTGGCTTCCTTGCTTGCTGCCGCGCGTTTCTTCATAATCTCTTGGGTTATTCCAGCTTCGGTACGCTTGGTGGAAACGTCCTTGGCGACTTTGGTAAACAGGTCCGTGACCTTGGTCGTTTGCTCGCCACTGAGCTCAGCTTTCTCCATTTGCTTCATGAATTGCTTGACCATCTGCGCCGCAGGATCCGCTTTGCCCCCTTTTTCTTGGGCTTTGAGGGGGAGTGGCAAGACGAATAGTGCAAACGCAGCCAAGGTGGAAAAAACGAAATTTCGCATAGTCTGAAAAACTCTCTGAGAACGGTTGAACATTGGCAGGTTAAACATCTGGGACCAAGAACGGCTCTCGCACCATTACGAGAACAGCTGAGGAATAATATTGCCTTCACGAACCAACGTGATGGGGCGGCCGGTTTCGGTTTGGAATTCTTGTTTGTGATCGATGCCTAGATTGTGATAGAACGAGGCAGCTACGTCATCGGGCTTGATCGCATCGTTGGCCGGCCCAGCTCCCGTTGCGTCACTGGCACCAATGACTTGGCCGCCGCGGATCTTGCCGCCAGCCATCAACATGAACATGCATCGCGGATAGTGATCGCGACCACCCAACGTTGCTCGCGTGTTGATTTTCGGCGTGCGTCCGAACTCGCCTGTTACCATCACCGAAGTCGAACTCAGCAACCCTTTCTGCTCTAAACCGTTGAGCAAAGCGGACACGCCACCGTCTAGCTTTGGAAGCAATTTCTTGCTCAGGTTATTGAAAATGTCGGTGTGATTGTCCCATCCCCCAACGGATAAGGACACGAATCGAACCCCGGACTCAATCAATCGGACGGCCAGCAAACAGCTTTGTTCAAACGGATCCGGACCGAACGGAGCGGAGAAGGCGGGCGACTCTTTCGAGATATCGAACGCAAGCCTTGCTCGCTCGCTGGAAAGCATCGAAAACGCTTTATCGCTAAATCGATCTAGACCGGTGAGCAATTGATCATGCCCATCCATCGAAGCGAATTTGGTATCCAGGTCCTTGAGCAGATTCTGCCTGCGGTCCAACTGCTCGACCGTAACACCTGCTCCCAACGAGATTCCTCGCACGTTGAATGGACTGCCCTGTTGCGGCGAGGCAGCGGTGTTCATGGGCGCGTACTGAATTCCCAGAAATCCCGAACGTTGGCCACCGCTTGGGATGGCGACAAAAGGCGGAATGTCATTTTCGACCGCTCGCTCTTTGCAAACCACGGCCCCGTATCCTGGATACTCCAACGAAGCGAGTGGTCGAGAGCCAGTGTTGACATACTCACTACCCAACCGGTGCGCCGCGAGCGTATGCGACACACCACGCACAATCACATACTTGTCGAGTGCTTGTGCCATCTTGGGCAAGTGCTCAGAAATCTGAACGCCCGAAATACTGGTCGGTATCGTTTTGAAGTCGCCCCGGATTCCATCGGGCGCATCAGGCTTGGGATCAAACGTGTCGATATGCGAAGGACCGCCATTGAGGTCGATAAAGATCCCAGATGTCGCATGCCCCGCTTTGACTTGCCCCGCTTCGGCCAGTTGCAAGTAATTCGCGAGTGTCAGACAACCCGAGGTTATCCCTCCGATCCGAATGAAATCTCGACGCTTTATTCCATCGCAATATTTGTGGTTCGACATGGTTTCAGGTTTAAGGTTAAGGTTTCAGGTTTAAGAACGAAGAACGAAGAACGAAGAACACTCGTGTTCGGTCCCTTAGTGGTTCAAAATAAACTCTTTGGAATTGATCAAGACCCAAAGCAAGTCGCTAAAGCCGTGCATCGGAGACTCCGCTTGGGCAATCGCTTGCTGAGATCGTTGCGATTCCATTGAGGATGGCTTGCGCGAAAGTGTTCGCAAGTACGCCTCTTCGATCAAGCTAGGCATTTCGTCGCTCGCCAATGCCGCGATGTTCGTGACCGTCTTGAGATCGTCCGCAGCTTTCAAGTTCTCGGACGACGCTTTCGCCTCCGCTTTCTTTGCAATGAGTGCGCGTTGATCCGCGAGCCGTTTTTCATTCAAGACAAGTCTTGATTTGGCGTCTCGAATCTTGACATCGGGAGCTTGACCGTCAGTCAACTTTTTAAGTTGCGTCCGAAAGATACGAACCTTCTTGTCAAGTTCTTCTGAAAGAACTTGGTCCTTGTCGACATTCGCATCTTTCATTGTCGCGGGCAACGGATTGGTTGCTTTGTCTATTCCCTTTCCAGCGTTGTTCGGCAGGGCCCAGTCGTGTTCTTTTGCGACCTGTGCCAGCCAACTGGATTTTGGATCGATCATGGCTCGCAACACATCAGCGTCATTTCGAATGAAGACAGTCTGCAACAAACTGGGGTCACTTGTTCGATCACAATCGCAATTGCTTTCGCGAATGGATCTGCCGAATACGCTCAAAGCGTATAGGTCTTTGTTATTGCTCTTTTTCGATTGGGCACTCGCGCCAGGAAGGGTCATCGCACGTTCGGATTCCAGATTGCAAATGGACAGAGCCGCTTTGTCGCTTGATAGTGCGATTCGCAACGCGTCATAAGCGGTCTCGGCTGGCAAGCGTCGAAGCAATGCATGCGAAAAATTGCGTCGGTCCATTTCATTGGAAGCATTTGTTTGCCAACTGCGCTGGTACGTTTCCGTATTGACAATCGTTCGATGTAGCCACTTTAGGTCGTACTGGTGTTCTAGGAAACCGTTGGCCAAGTAATCGAGCAGCTCGACGTTGCTGGGTGCGTTCGCCAAATTCAAATCGTCCGGTGGATTGACGATGCCAGCTTGAAAGTAGTGAGCCCATACTCGATTGACGATCGCTTTCGCAAAGTAGGGATTGTCCTTGCGTCGCAGCCATTCCATCAACGCTTTTCTTGGGTCGTCGACTAACGAGAGGTCTACAAAATCACCGCCCAGTAGTCGAGCCGTTGGAACCTTTTTCGGCTCGGGTTGCTTCTTGGTCTTTTTGTCGGCAGCGACGGCTTTGTTAATCACCTTCTTGGATTCCACGAAGACATCGGGAAATGGAATCGTCTTATCGTATTTGCCGGACTTGAATTTGTCCCTAATCTCCTTGGAGAGTTGATTGGCCTTGGTCGACTTCGAAATTCCAAGGTCCGCAATCATCTTGTCAAATTCGGGGGCGGCATCGGGTAGAAGTTTATTTTGGTTGGCTTGGATTCCATCAAAGAGACGCTCGAACTGTTCGAAGTCCTTTTTAGACCATTGGTCGAATGGATGCTTGTGGCATTGCGCGCATTGGATTCGCACTCCGCAAAAAGCATACGCAAAGGAAATCGCGCGTTCTTCGGCTTTCTTCTGATTGTTTCGGGCCCAATAGTACATCATTTGCGAACGCTCAGCAAAACTTTTGCCTGTCTTGTCGTTGGCGATCTTGGTCATCGCTTCGCAATACTCGCGGTAGCTTTCGCCGGGTTCTCTCGATACCGCCGTTACGATCCCTTCTATGATTTGGTCATAAGGCACGTTTCGCGAAACACGATCGTAGATCCACTGATACCAATGTTGCGATTGCGAATCGCCTAGATATGAAAAATTCTTGAGCTGTTCGTCGTTGTTACCCGTGACGTCGCACAAAAAAGTGGCCCACAACGCCGCATAGCCAGGGGAATTCAGCAGCGATTCGACCAACTTCGATCGCTTGTCCGGTGATGCGTCGTCCAAGAAGTTCCGCACTTGTGCCGCCGTTGGTAGCGTGCCAGCGATGTCTAACGAAACGCGTCTACAATACTCTGCATCGGATGCAAGCTCCGACGGCTTGATACCCAATTTGTCTAATTTCGTGAGTACGAACTTGTCCACCTCAGACTTCGCGTTTGCAATTTGAACTTTCAATTCGCCGATCGGACCCGATGGCCGCAGAACACTGACAGGGACTACGGCCTTGTCATAGGCGACCACAATGTGCGTATCGCCGCGTTCGCCTCCGGTGATGATTCCATTCTCGTCGACTGTCGCAATAGATGTGTCGCTGCTAAAGAAACGGCAAAGCGTCGTTACGTCCTCCTGACTACCATCTTGCCACAGGGCAATCGCTCGCAACGCTTGTATCTTGCCAGATGCATCAAACGAAACTTCTAGAGGTGTTACATCCAGCGACATCAGTTTTTGTTCTGCGGAGTTACCTGTCGATGTCTTTAAAGCGCCCGCTTCAATCCACTTTCGCAGAACCGTATATTCCCACCCGTCTTTCTTAAATCTCTGGCCACCTTCATGCAATTCTGCATCAACTGGCTTTGTTAGGATCAAGCTTTCGAGAGGCGACTTCACATCCACACGCGTGCTCTTTTCATCGAGCAATGCTTTGTGGTCGACATCAAAATCGTATCCGAACAAGGATAGCATGAAGCCACCTTGACCTTGAAACGAACCATGACATGCGCGCCCATTGCAACCAAGGCGTCCAAGCATAGGCGAGATATGCCGCTGGAAATCAGGAACTTCGGTTGTATCGACGCTCCCGTCGGGCTGCGTTTTAAATCGCACGTCCAGCGGTGCAACGGGGTCGTTCGCACAGGCACTGGAATGGGTGGAAAGGACAAGGGCTATAAAACCGATTCCCATCAACCAAGGAGTTGATCTCGTTTTAAGGTATTTCATTTGGCTTTTAATGCTCTAGGGAATTTTTTTTGTTGGCTTGTTCTTGCCCGACTTGACTCGTTTGCTGTCGACTCGCTTCATCAGGGCGCTCAGTTGTTGCGAAATACGTTCTTCTTCATGTCCTTCCAATCGTCCTAACGACTCCTTGATTTGCTTTTGGCGTTCAAGCAAATTAGCTAGTTCCAATTCAAGTCGCTCTTTTTGATTTTCAATCCGTTTCTGAACCAAAGTTCGCAAGGCACTCGAGTCAAATTCCTTATCTTGCGCTACTGCCCTCGCGAGCAACAAATCGATCTTGGATTGAAGTTTCCAGGCGTCCAGCTCAACGCCGTGTAGTTTCGAATCGCGCTTTTCAAGCGTTTCCAGCCTCTTTCGAACCTTCACAATATCGCGTATGGCGGTTTCATATTCGTCGCGTTTCATGGACTTGAGACGCTGCAGCAAAGCAACAAGCTCGGGATGATGCGATTGGACAAATTCCATCGATTCAGATTCTTGCTCTTCAAAGCTTGGCGAGGATTCGTCGCGAACTACGCTGTGGCCTTTGCCGGGTGGTTGCCCTTTGGGATCCCTTACGTCGTCCGCCAACATCGATCCGCATGCAAATGGGACAAGGCAAAAAAACAGAATCGCATGCTCAACTCGAGCATGGTTGCGAGAGCAGCGAGGGGTTTGCGTTGGTCGAGCAGCAGTATACGTTGTCACTGAATCGCCTCCCCGATCGAAGCGGCAACAGTAACAATGGAGGCTGAGATCAACCAATCCGGAACATCCTCATCCAGAACTTCTTCCGTTCCAGGAGATAGCTCGCTGTCAAATCCGACGGACTTAAGTTTTGCATCCTCGGCGTTGTCGAGCCCATCGAGCTGTTGCAGATCCGACCAAGCGTTTACGACATTGGCCAATTGATTGTGATTGTTTCGCTCGAAAACGAAAAATCGCCAACCCACACAGGCGATCAAGGCTATCGATGCAGCGATCGAGATGGACCATGGCCAAAAGGCTACTGGCGGCCGTTGGGCACTTGAGGAGACCGCAATAGTGACCATCGGTTTCGTATGCGAGCCGCTAACTGCCTTGATGTTTTGAAGAAGACCCACCGCGTCAGCGACCGATTCGCCGAGCACTGGGTCGTTGGCCAGGCGCTGCTCGTATTCGTCACGATCGAGAGCTGGATCGTTTAGAACATATAGCATCGCTTCGAGCAGGTGTGCGGATGGATTGTTGGGCGTTTTATTGTTCATGATCTTCCTCAGGTTCGTTCGCTCGCAATCGATCTAACGCTAGCCGCATCCGAGATAATGCTGTGCCCAACGGAATCTGCAATTGCTCGGCAATTTCAGCGAACGTCCTATCTTCAAAAATTCTAAGTTTCAACACTTGCTGCTGTTCGTTTGACAAGGACTCGATTCTCTTTCCCAATCCGGCGATCTGTTCCTTCTTTGCCAAATTTTCCAGCGGGTTTACTTCGTATGTTGCTTGAGTTTCTCGAACTGCGTCTGCGTCGTGAACGGCCTGCTTGTATCGGATTTCACTGGTGCGAATCCGCAATGCCTCGCGATGCACAACTTTGAACAACCAACTTTTCCTCGCCTCGGGTGCGACGTCGCCGCCGAACTGAGCCAATGCGACGAAGCCATTTTGGACCGCATCCGAGGCCAATGACCAGTCCCGAACGATTGCCCAAGCGTATCGTTCAAGTAGGTCTTTGAATTCTCGATTGCAATCCGCAACCGTTTCCGGGTCGAGCGGTCGTTCGGGCATATGCGTTTAAAGAGGCTCGATGGGGATGGCTTATTCACCGGAAAATGCCGAAATATGGAAAATCCTGACACTTCTCGCGGATCGCTACCATAGTTTGACTGCACCAGAAGAGCATTCTCTGATTTTTGGTGCTCGTGTACAGCCATCGGCGGTGCTCGTAAACTGCGAAAAACAGACGAGGACTTATTGGGGACGCCTGTGCTTCCATTTACTTCACCAACAGCCTAGCGAGCGTCTCGGCTAGTGCATGAATTGCCGAATCATCCGGCAAAGTTAGTTGCAATTGAGGTCGACCATTTGAGTCTCGTTGCATGCAACCTGTTAGGCTTGACTTGATCGAATCCACTGTTTCGCTCGGAGGAGCGACGCCGGTGTCCAATAATGCGCAACGCCTATGCCCTGGATGGTTTTGCCAAGCCCCATGTCATCCGCCAATATGGCTCGTCCGGTTCCAACGGCAAAGGCCACGCCATCCATTTGATAAGGTAGCAGTTCGACATTGAGTAGAGTCTTTCGCAAAGGGTGGCCTGTTGGATCCTTTCGAATCTCATCGGTCTTGGTTTGCAGTCGCCTCTGAAGCAGTCGCTTTTCAATAAACTCTTCCGCATCCGGACAAACGTGAATCGATTCGCCTTGACGCTCCAATGCTCGCAAGGTCTTTACGGCTTGATCAACGTCGGTGATGGTTTTATTGGCCGACTTCTTGAGGATCTTAGCCGCTCCCTCCGAGAGCTCCTCAGGCAAATTGAATCGCAAACCCAGAGGTTCGGAATAATCAACTCGCAGGGAAAAGTTCTGCCGAACGTACGCTTGCGACAACCGTGCTTTTGAGAAACGTTTTTCAATCTTGGTCAACGCGTGCAAAATGTGTTTGCATGTTCCAAGTTGATTGGTTCGAAAGTCAGGGCAAGAGCAATACGACTCACCAGGTTGCGATCCTCTCAATGCAATGCGATAGGTCTTGCCGGACTCGGCGCTCGTAACTGTATACTCCGTCCATGGTACCGTCCGGTCCAACGATGAAAGCGTCATCTTTTCCGACTCAGCTCGCTTGCGACGGTCGGCGATGGCACGCATCACAAGTTCATCAGGAGTCAAGTTCTCGATCGGCTCGTGCGGGTCGGGCTCTTGCGATAGACCCAGGAACAGTTTCTCCTCCAATATAAAATTAAGGCAAGCCGCCACATGTTCGCAAACAGTCTTGCAAACTTCGCAATGCAAATGCAGTCCATCGGGCTTGTTTGCCATCTCGACGATGGAAACCATGGCGTGGCCGTCCGTTAACTCGTTTTCTAAGATTTTTGCCCGAAGAGTGTCCCCTAGGATCCGAATTTCGTCGCTTGGAACATGGAGCCTGCTGGCAAGTCTCAGCCGATTCACACCGTCGGTTCCCATCAGACGGCAAGCGGCGCGATAGGTCATGCGCCCAAGCCGATCTCGAAGTCCGATGCGTTTGGTTGTGCGGTGCGGATTGGCAGGTTTTTTCTTCGTAGAAACCGGCGGACGACGCTTCCCTGTCATGAATGGAATCCTAATAAAAATCGGAAATAGTCGAAGGCTCAGAAGTCAAATTCTATCGCTTTACGACCAAGTCTGTTAGGCGGTGGAAAATTCCAGGCCGACGCATTGAATTCTCTGTGTATACTGGAAACCTTCGGCGGTCCAGCAACGCATTTCCAAGTTGGATTTTTGGAATACGCTCTCCTCGTATGGCTTATCGCATGGGATTCTTCGACAGGTTATTTGCAAAAAAAGAAGGCGTCAAACGGGCGGACATCGAACTTCGTTTTGAGCGTATCCGTTCGGCAATTTCCGGTACCATGAGCAACTTCTTCGTCGCCAAGGATCGCATGAACAACAATACCATTGTTGGAGTGAAGCTATGCGATATCGACAAAGTCGATTTCTTTGAAAGCCGTTTCAAAGGACTAAACAAGCCGCTCGAGGGTGAGATCGCTTCCCAGATGATGCACCCCAATATCGCCAAAACGCTTGAGTATGGTCTCTCCACCAAGGATCAGCCTTATTTGGTCATGGAGTTTGTCGACGGTCCCGGCCTGCAAGTTCTCATTCAATCAAAGCAGGAAGCTCAGCTCAAAGGGCGTCGATTGAGCATGATTCGGCAAATGGCCGATGCGCTCCTCTACGTTCACCGAAAAGAGTTTATTCACCGAGATATATGCCCCCGAAACTTCATGTGTACCGAGGACCTAGAGACGGTCAAGTTGATCGATTTCGGGTTAACACTCCCAGCAACTCCGCCATTCATGGTTCCTGGAAATCGAACGGGAACTCCTCTTTACATGGCCCCGGAAATTGTCCGGCGAAGAGCCACGGATAAACGGGTCGATATTTTTTCGTTTGCGGTCACTTGCTATCACTTGATAACGTTGGATTTGCCTTGGCAGATTTCGGACACGACCGGCAAGGCGGCGTTGCACCACGACACTTCTCCGCCTCGCGAAATTCTAGAACTGTGCCCCAATCTTGATCGCAACCTGGCCGCGACCATCATGACTGGTATGAAAGCCAATCCTGACGAACGAATTCCAGACATGGATACGTTCATTCGAGGCATACGAAACGTCAAAGAATCTCCGTAGTTTATGGCAACGGGCAAATACTCAAACTGTCAAATCGAACTTTGCAGGTTGGGTCGTGACCTTGGAGCATGATCGTACCCGCTTCGAGCCGTAATCCCTTGCGGGGGTTTGCATTCGGGCCCCTCGAATCCTCCCAGTCGACAACTTGGACGCCGTTGACCCAAGTGCTCATCGCTGGTCCGTCTGCAATGATGGTTACGTAAGCCTTCTCGCTTGCATCGGACAGAACCGCTTTGGCATTTTGCCTTCGGAAAATTGCACCCATGCCTGCGTCCACGGGTCTACGTCGATCTTCTTTGAATCCATGATGAATTTGGCATTCATAGCCGTTCATGTCTTCGCCTGGAATGCATCGAAAGAACAGGCCTGAGTTGACGTTCTCCGCAAGCGTTTGAGCTGCAAACTGAATGCAGCAATTGGCATGCGGTTGCAACAATTCCAAATGTCCTTTGCCACCCGTCAACGTCAACGACCCGGCATCGCTCAACTCGGCCTTGATGTCTCCGGCTGGCTCGTTGAAATCCTTGAGTTCCTTGGCAGGCAAGATTGCGTACGTAATCGGACGGATTCGAATGTTTCGGAATTTAATCGAACTTTCGCGAAACTGCAGGCCGATCAACCCGTTGGCCAAATTGGTCGTGTCGTTGTAATCGACCGATTGCTGGCCGTTCACCCAAGCCTGAACGCGATCGCGGTCGACCAACGCATGCAAAGTGTGCCATTCGCCCGACTCCGGCTCATCCACTTGTTCGCCGACCTTAACGCGACCAACAAGCGAGCCGGTTGGGAACGGATTATTGGGCGGCGCAATATTGAGTTCAAAACAGTCTTCTGCAGGGTCTTTTGGTACCATTGGCGTTCTCAAAAAGATGCCGCTGTTGGTCGTGTCGGTACCTTTGTACTCGAGCATCAGTTCGAAGTCTGAAAATCGAACCGACGTGCAAAGCAATCCAGGCTCACCTTCGCTCGCGACCAACGCGCCGTCTTCCACTTTCCAATTGGCATTCCCTGCATTCCGCCAGCCCGTCATGGACTGGCCGTCGAAAAGTCGAATCCAGCCGACCGTCAGATCCTCGCTTGGCAAACGCATGGCAAGCAGTCTATCCACTTCCACGGTTTGATCCAGTGGAGGTTCGGCGGGCTTTGCATCGGCTTGCGGGGGAGCGGTTTTGGCTGCCTCCTTTTGCGACGTTTCGCCCACTTCGCTTTGGGCAGCATTCTCAACGGGTTCCGATTCCGGTGCTTGCGGCCTGACACCAGGCAAAGGTGGGTTTCCACACCCCGATTCGCAAAGAAGAGAAATGGCAAGTGCAACAAGTAAAGGCAACTTGGTCGCGTTCAATCTAGTGCCGTTTCTTCTGATATCTCTAGCCATGCTACGAAATGCTCTAGTAATTTAGGAATATCGATTAAGGAAGCATTATCTTGGTTAAAACGCCATCGAATTTCAACTCGATTGGTTTCTCGCATGATATCCGTGATTGGGGCTGAAGCCAAACCGTTTGCAATGTTAAATGGATAGAAATCCCCGTTTAACAAGAAGGTAACGTCGTCGGGGGCTGGTTGAAATCGGAACTGAACCGCCTGATCCTTCGCCAAACCAGTCGGTCGATGAAACGTTCGGAATGCACACAAACGAGCAGCGGTCGGGTCGCCGGAATCGGTCAAAGTAGAAATTTGCCACTGCGTTTTGAGCGCAATTCGATGCGGTCTATTCACATTCCGTCTCGACCAAGTCGGAATTTGGATAAACTCCCGGACCATCCAGGTGATACCAACGATCGAGCACATCCGACCATTCGGCAAGGTTTTTCACACGAGCGAACCCTTCGCGAACCTCGATTCCATTTGGATGCATCGCGGAGTACTTGATACCGAACTTCCGCATCGGAACGCCAGCTTTCTCCCGCCCGTACAATTGCTCGGCCAATTGAAAATGTTCGAGAATGACGGTTCGCTGGCGATGCAACGTAGGGGGTGGTGGCAATGGTCGGCCATGAAAGATGGCCTGGCATTGCTCGAAGATCCATGGGTTTCCGATGCATCCGCGTGCAACCGTTACGCCGTCTATCCCAGTTTCTTGCATCATTCGCAAGCAAGCGTCGGCGGTAAACAAATCGCCGCTACCTAAAATAATGCGGTTCGGTCCTACGTGTTGTTTGACCTCGCGCAGAAATTCCCAACGGCTCGGTCCATTGTAGCGTTGAACGACCGTACGACCGTGAACGGTGATGGCTGCAATGCCATAGTCAAACGCCCCATCCAGAATCTCATAAAAACGATCGCGGCTCTCCTGAGTATCATCTATGCCCCGCCGCATTTTGATCGTAACGGGAATAGGTGACGGGACAATGTCCCGCGTCCGCCTTACGATTTCCAACGCAACACTTGGCTGGCTCAAATGAAAACCACCGCGACAGCGACCAAGCACCTTCTTGACCGGACAGCCGAAATTGATGTCAATAACGGCGAAGCCCGCTTCGACTAGTTTCTTGGCTCCGAGCGCAAACTGTTCGGGCTCAGCACCCATTAACTGACCTGCGACCGGTTGTTCTTCGGGCGTATTATGGAGGAAATGCGAAGTGCGTTTGCGATCTTTGAGCGCGACGAGAAACTGATCGAGCATGACTTCGCAGAGCGAATAGGACGCTCCATGACGTCGGGCAATCAATCGCATGGGCCAGTCGCTGTACCCGCTCAAGGCTGCTTGTACGACCGGAAAACCCACATCCAATGCACCGATTTTGAGAGGTCGATAGAGTGGTTTTTGGTCGCTCGCAGTCGCGGAGATGAATGGTTTTTGTGGAATTGCAGTCGTCAAAATGGATCCAGAGAGTCTCGTTCGGGGCTGTGCCTGCGACTTTGAAATCGTAGACCAAGGCGGCGCCTCGATCAAGTCGTCGCAGGGGAGCTGGCGTTGGATGCACCAAAAGAGATGCAAAGCACAAAATCCCAACGCTAGATCGACTACTTATCTCGCCAGCGGCATGCTAAATTCCTTGTGATATTTAAACGACAATCCAGCAAACCGTCCAGCCAACGAGGAAAATCCAGTGCACTATCACCAACGCGTCTACAGCATCCTTCTTTTCGTCACTTTAACTTGGAGCGTTCAGGCGATCGAACCGCCCGCTTATGTTCAAAAGCAGGATGTTGTCTTCGGCGAATCTCACGGCACAGGACTGCTCATGGATGTCTTTGAACCGACGACCAAAAACAACGGACTTGCGATTATCGATGTAGCCAGCGGTTCGTGGTATTCCGATCGAGGCAAGATCCGAGACCACACACTTGCACAGGTCTATTCGATTCTCTGCGAACGGGGCTACGTCGTATTCGCGGTGCGACCGGGCTCGAAGACCAGATACACGGCTTTGGAAATGGACCAACACCTCAAGCTGGCGATTCGCCATGTCAAATCCAATGCCGATGCGTATAAGATCGATGGAAACAAACTTGGTCTAACCGGCGCATCCGCAGGTGGTCATCTAGCCACCTTGGCGGCCTTGACGCCCGAGCCGAGCGAGCCGCGAGCGAACAACAAAAATGCTCGGTTCGATTCGACGGTAGCTGCCGTGGCTGTTTTCTTTCCACCCACCGATTTCGTTGACTGGCGTGAAGGAAAGATGCTCGATTCGAAAGTACTATCGCCACTCCTCGCAGTTGGAACAACCAGTACCGACCAAGGATCGTTGGCAGGCAAAAGTCAGGCCGAGCTACAGGAAATGGCACGTGCGATTTCACCCGTTCACCGAGTCGGCAAACCCGCATTGCCTTTCTTGTTGATTCATGGAGACGCAGACCAGGTCGTCCCATTGTCGCACTCGCAAAAATTGGTCAAAGCCATTCAGGACGCAGATGGGTCGGCCGAATTGATCGTGAAACAAGGCGGCGGGCATCCTTGGCTAACACTTCCCGTTGAGGTTGCACTCATGGCGGATTGGTTCGACAAGAAATTGAAATAGACCCGATGGCACAACCGATCGCTCGCTAAATCTGTCAAGCGTTGACGATATCGCGCATCTTCGGTTCAAGGTATGTGACCGTACTGGCCATGCTAGCTAGATTACCGTATTCATCTTCTGCAATTTGAACGCGATGCCTCTTTCGCAACTCCATCACGATGTCCAAAAAATCCATGCTGTCCAGTTCGAGTTGCTCACGAAACGATTTATCATCGTCGAGGCCGGATAGATCTTCGTCCGGTGTGATCTCACTGAGAATATCCAAAATTTCGTCACGGATTTCCGCCGGTGTCATGGAATCCAAGGCTCCTGGTCATCCACTCTAAGGCGAGATCCTCGCGCAAAGCAGGTGGCTGACCTCAAAAAGGAAAGGTCGAGTGATGCGATCGCTAGAAATTAAAACCGACGCACAATGACGACGGAGTTGATTCCTAGCATCCCAAAGGAATTATTGAGAATGTAGTCCACTTTCGGAAGCTCCTGCGGCTGGTTTATCACCAACCCCGGCAACGCACATTCTGGATCTAGATTGTCCACATTTATCGTAGCATGGCAAACCCTGTCTTGGAACGACGGCAAGTTTCCTGCCAGTTCCAGGGCGCCGGCCGCCCCCATGGCATGTCCGATAAAACTCTTGGTATTATTAAACCGAATGTTCTCGCAGTCTTGGAAAACATTGCGCAAAGCAATGCATTCTTGACTGTCGCCGGAGCTAGTTCCGGTGGC
>CAMBSL010000101.1 GCA_945870455.1 Pirellula staleyi DSM 6068
GCGAAATGGTGAAGTGTTTGGTCCCTTGAGCGATTGAGGGCAAAGCAACTCTCAACCAATCATCGCCGATGGACTCACTCGGAGGTGGCAGCGCGTTGACGCCGGCTAGTACGACAGACGCCGGAGTTCCCCACGGGAGGCGACGCCAAAATGAGATATTCGAGTTGTTTGCGATACGGTCTGTGGGAACGGGTACGACGCTCTCCAATGTGGATGGAACGAACGAGAATAATTGATCGGACGCAATCTTGAAAAAGCTGCTTGGCGGAAAGGATGCGCCCTTCGTGCCGAGATCAATAATAACACGTTTTCCTGACGAAGCTAATTCTTCGCGGATCTCCTTTGCACGGACTGTGTTCTTGGTTAGGAAGTCGACTGCGTGTACATCGACGCAATGCGATTTTGAAATGGAGCTCTTGGTTTCCATCAATTGCGGTACGAGCCCCAGCGTGGGAGAGTAGACTATTCTGTGCTCGGAGATGCATGGCAAGGCAATGGGCTGATCCGAGAGCGGGAGTGTCTCAAACGGCAAATACCACAAGAACCGGTCTGGAATCACGATCCACCGTTGGGCGGTCCGCATTTGCGTCCATACATCGGCTGGAAACAATTGCTTTCGAAGCTCCAAGCGTTTTACCGTTGGCCAGATCTTTTTCAATTCATTGGACGTACCATCGCGACTCTTCATAAGGGTTAAGTCGTTCACCAACTGCAACGTGTTCCGTCGAAGCGACTCGGCGTTTGAGACCGTCCATGATCTCCATTTCCCCGCTTGGCATAGATGGCCTCGCAATTGCTCCCCTTGGAACGCAAAAAACAGGACAGCATCACTCGGCAGAAGCACCTTGTTGAGTTCATCTTGTGAGTGTTGGGGAGGGAACAACTCCGGTACAACGAAGGGGCCAATCGCTGTTGCCCAGAGCAGCGATTCTTGAGAATCCGATAATCGCAATGAATTCTCCCATCGCTTTGTGTCATCCTCCGACCATTTTTTAAAGTCCCACTTTGGATCGACCTTCAAGGGCGCAATGAGGTCTGCGATCTTGATTGCGTTTTGCTCAAGCGCAGGGATCTGTTTGCGAATCAAGGCAACTTGGTTGGCCTGAAACGGATTCAGTAATCGCATGTCACCGTGAAATGCTAACTGCAAATCCAACACGCGCGATTCCAATTCGCCTTGTTCTCGATAACGCTGGCATGCAGCCTTGTCAAACATAGTCACCATTTCTGCATCCGAACGTTCGCGAATTTGAATGTCGGCCAACATTTTTCCCGCTTCGGATTTGTCCGCGAATTGCCAAGCCAATTGCTCGAGCGGATGGACGCGCCAATGGCCGGCGGTGGGTGGGTTTAGCAATTCGACCAGCAGCGATTCACCCACATCCTCGGTCAGAGCCTTGCTCCCGATCAACGACTGCGCGAAGTTAAGCTGAAATAGCGACGGGGCACCAATGCCTGACGCAGCGCCGCGAAGAAAGGCGACACCCTCCAGCAATGCGCTGATTCCGTCGCCGACTTTTCCGTCGTGAAAATCAACTATTGCCCGAGCATACCGGAGCACGGCCTCCGCACGTGGTAGTACCACGGATTTTGGCAATAACATCGATGTCCCGATTGTCGAGTGCTTCTTGAATCCATCGAAGTCTCCCTCCAATGCAGAAAGTCTGGTCGATTCGACTTGACCACGAATGGCAACCAATCGGCTTTTCGTCAAAGACCAGTTGATCATTTGAGGCAAAAGCTTGGCATTCAGCGCAGCGCGTCCGTTTGCAAAACCCGTCAAATTAAGGTACTCGATCGATTCCGCGAGATGTTCCATTTGCCCCGCCCGCGCGGCTGAAAAAGCTGCCTCATTCGAACGTTCTTCTGCAGCGAGCATCTCGTTCGACTCGATTGCAATGTCTGCCAATGCGAGAAGAGCCACAGCGGTTAACGGATGATCTAAACCGCTGGCCAAACTAAGGTTTTGTTTCAACAGTCGTGTTGGCTCAGCCCTGTCGCCGTTACCCATTTCTGCGAGTGCACGGCAGATGTTCATTGCGCATACGATCGGTTCTGACTGTCCATTCAACGCAACACGAAAACACGCCACCAAGTCACGATTCAACGGGCTGTGTTTGGCAAGCGGGCCGAGCAATTGAAATCGACGCCGAAGCGCAATCGCCTGGCACCTCAAGACTTCCAACGCATCGATCGAAGCCATTTTGCCGGCGACTCCTTGGCCAACTTGGAGTTCTACCAAAACATCAGGCGAAGCCAACGTGATCGGCCAAGCTTCGGAGTAGGAACCCATTTGCGTGCCGCGAATGTTATTGGCCCAGCCGATTTCCCGGATGCGACTATCCACGCGAATGACACCCGGAGGGCTCTTTAGATGTGTCAGCCATCGCTGCCCCATCATCGAGATCTGCAGCGCAGCATCATACCTTTCCAATGCCATCGCAATATCGCATTGCTCTAGAAAACACTCCCCCATCATCACAAGTGCAGGAATGCTATCGATTCCTCGTTGACCGTTCATCATACGAGCCTGCGCTAATGCGGACTCAAGCACCGAACTGGCTTGAGCCGTTTGGCCATCGGCGATGAAGTCGAGCGCCGTGTAATATTCAGGGCGAATCAAATTGCTTGCAATAACATTCCTGCCTGTTTGCGGTCCCTGAGCTCTTAGTTTGTCGTGAAAGGCAACGTGAATAAGCGACGAGCAGATTGCGAAGCACAGAATTTTTCGAATGAGTGGAATCATTGCAAGGTCGTTCGCCAGCGTTATTTAAAAGTGATTGCAGAAAAGCTATCTAAAGACATTATGGGCACGATACGTTGCGAACGCCAACGATTCGATCGTTGAAACCGGTAAAGTTTTACTCAAGCGAAGAATGGGATCGGCCGATACAACCCTCAGAGTTTTAGGCTCGCACTGCGTTTGGAGTTATGTCGAACTGGCCGGAATCAGGTCAGCACTTGCTCAAGGATAATGGAAATTCAGAAATGTTGAATTGCAAGAAACCCAATCTTGGAACCTGTTTGGTCATCGCGACAGGCATCCTCAGTGTCGTTGCCAATACTGGATGCCAAGTGCACGTCGCAGGGCAAACGCTACCGAGCGCATTCTATTTGAAGGACGACGTTCAGTACTTCCCAGCAGGCCCGGAAAACAAACTAGCAAATGAAACGGCAGCTTTGAAAGCGGCCCGCGAAGAAGCCAAAGCGAGACGATAATAATTGACTTGGCAATCCGAACAGCTTCGGCATCTAGCCATTGAGTCTAGCTACCACCTCGACAAGCGATTGCTTTGTCAATGCAAAGACTTAGGGTTCAAAAAATTAGCCATTGGGCGATAGCCCCGGTTGTCGTCGCAAGAACCGTGGCTATCGCCATTCGGCTAATCCTAAAAATATTTTGACGAAGCATTAGGTAGAGAGCTTACGATGCCAAAGTCATCATTTCGACTGGCATAATGTAGTTTCCGGCTAGGTCGACGCGAACACTTCTGCATCGATCGATATAGAATTGTCGCGGTTCTTCTCGCGACAAACACAGGGCGAGAAAGCGATCTTCGCCAACGAAGCGAATCGGGCTGACAACGCGCCGCGTGACCGCCCCGTCTTTTCCTTCGTATTCGATGACAATAACCAAGTCGTCCGTTTGATGCATCACACGTGCAATCAAGCGCCTCTTAACATCCGAAACCGGTTGCATTTTCGGCAAATCGCAGTTCTTGATCTTGGCTGATATCGTCGTCATTACTGTTCTCTCGGATCGTAGGTGGAACCATCCCTTGTGTTCACCAAGATCATCGGCAATCGATGTGACACGTATGGTCCATCCCGCAGCACGAAATAAAGTATAATCATGTTTGTCTATTCGCTAGCGTCGGAACAAGCTCGCATTCGACCTGGCCCGCGCTGCAGTCTTTTTCGCATTTTCACACCCTACTCAGTCCCACCCAAACAATCTTACAGGAACCTCTCCATGATCCCCATTTCGAAACTAAGTTGCGTCATCAGTCTCTTGGCTTTGTCCGCTGGCATGAATCGTGCGGTACTTGCCGATATCGGAGTTGGCGCAAAACCCATCTCTGGCGCCGAAATGTTGTTAGATGGCTCCCGGGAAACGCTTGACCAAAAATGGATCTATTGGCAAGGACCGGGCTTCAAATCCTCGATGCCTATCAAGTGGAAGATCGTCGATGATCCCGTCGATGGAGGGACCGCTATCATGACCGATGATCCCGCCGCTGCGGGAGGCAAATTTGGTGCCGCCGATATCGTCACTAAGAAACAGTACCGAGATTTTCGGTTGCATGTCGAATTCAATGTGATGAATCGACGTGGCAATAGCGGCGTTTACCTTCAAAACCGCCACGAAATTCAAATTATGGACGGTGACACTACATCCCATGGTATGGGAGCAGTCATCAATGAAGGTGAGTCTCCTTACTATGCCTACAACGGACTTGGCAGCTGGAATGCTTATGACATTGTCTTTCGGGCCGCGCGATTCCAAGACGGAAAGCGCGTCGAGAAAGCACGTGTCACCATGTATTTTAACGGCCAAAAAGCCAACACCAATTTTGATATCAATCAAGTTTGGGGTGGCGCAAATTCAGGCATCGACGGCGCCAACGACGGTGGTCGCGGGATTACCGATGCGCCCGGCGGACTTAAGTTGCAATGCGAAGGGCACGACGTTCGTTACCGAAACACTTGGATCAAAGAGCTGGAGCTAGAATCACCTGAGACTAACTTTTCGGAACCGCTCAGCATCGAGTCGTTGATCCCAAAGTCCGAGACGATTCTGCGGCCTTTCAATGGCAATGACCTAACGGGTTGGGACGGGGACTCATCGCGTTGGTCCGCCGTCAAGGGAATGATTCGTGGTGCCAACGACGACCGCGTTGCCAGCAGCACCTATTTGTTCACCCAAAAGAAATACCGAGATTTCCGAATGTTGCTCGAAGTAAAGCAAACCCTCAGCCCAAAGCATTCAACCATGCACTCTGCCGTAGCCGCTCTTGGAGAGCAATTCACGGACGCGGGCGAAAATAAATTTGGATTTCGAGGTCCATTATTGATGTTTTGCCATGACTGGGGTATCTGGGATGCGCATCGCCGCAATCGAGTCGTTCCAGTAGGGCCTGGTAGCGAAGTCGAAAAGAAAGGTGAATGGAATCAGATCGAGATCGTGGTGGTTGGGGACCGCATTCATATGGCAGCCAACGGCCGCGAACTATTCGACTTCACAGACAAATCGGAAATGCTTCAAGCTTGTTCGCTCGGTCTACAACTGCATAGCAACGACCAACCACAAGAGTACCACTTTAGAAATTTGCTACTTTCCGAAAACCCCGTGACTGACTTGTTAACCGTCCGCAAGAAATAGCTTCGCACAACAGTCTTAGTGCTTCGTCAATATTAAAAATTAGGGTTAGCAATGGGTGCCGAACTCGCCAGAGTTCGGTTTTTCGTTGCGGCACTGAAGTCTGGCGACTCCAGCTACCCTAGAATTTAACCTGGACAAACCACTAGCAGTTCTCTGACCTCTCGCAAAAAGATTATTTCCATGCAATTTATCATTCGCAAACTCCAGTTCCTTTTGTTCATGGCTACGTTGTGTCCGGCAAGGGTCCAGGGCGATGACTGGCGACCTGAAGTGCTGCCTGTTGAACTGACCGTGGGCTACGCAGTCCGGGCAGTGGACTTGAATCGCGACGATCGGCTCGACATTGTGATTGTCGATAGCAAACGCATTTTATGGCTTGAGAATCCAAGCTGGAAGGTGCATGTCATTCAAAGTACTCCCCTGGCGAGCGCTGATAATGTTTGCATGGCTCCGTTGGACATCGATCGAGATGGCGATATCGACTTGGCAATCGGATACGACTGGCAGCCAAACAACACCAAGTCAGGTGGAGCTATCGGATGGCTGGAGTCACCAGCGGACCCAACGGACCCAACGCTCACTTGGAAGCTGCACATTTTGAAGGAGAATGAACCGACGACCCATCGGATGAATTGGGGGGACCTTGATCGCGATGGCCAGCCGGAACTTATTGTCGCGCCACTCAAAGGACGTCTTTCGCAAGGGCCGGGCTTCGAGGATAAAGCGGTGCGGTTGCTTGCCTTTAGTGTTCCAAAGGATCCGGTAAATCAACCGTGGTCAAGCCGTGATTTGGACGAGTCTCTGCACGTGATGCATAACTTCGAAGTGGTCGATTTTGACCGCGACAAACACGACGATTTGCTTGTTGCGAGCTTTGAAGGTGTTCATTCGCTGACGTTTGGAGGTCGGTCTACCTCTCCGGCGAAGCGAACGAACATAGGAATTGGGCATCAAGGTCAAGCCCCAGCACGAGGCTCTAGCGAAGTGCGCATTGGCAAACTCAATGACAATCGTTCGTTCATTGCCACCATTGAGCCATGGCATGGCAATCAAGTCGTTGTCTACGAGCAGAGCGAAACACTCCCATGGCCTCGGTTGATGCTCGATGACCAATTGCGTTGGGGACATGCAGTTGCCTGCTGCAACCTAGACAACGATGTCGAGGACGAACTCGTGATCGGCGTTCGCGATGACGCAGCACCTCATCGGTGCGGCGTGCGTGTTTACGATCGAGATTCGCAGGGCAAATGGCAACGGACTTTGGTAGAACCTGGCCAAGTTGCCGTGGAAGATCTTGTTTCCGCCGACTTGAATGGCGATGGCAAACTAGAATTGATCGCCGTTGGTCGAGCGACACACAACGCCGTCATCTACTGGCCGAACGCGAAATAACGTCGAGTAGTGCGCGATTACGGGCTGTTGATTCAGTGAAGTTGTTATTGGGTAAGAGCGATACGACGGACTTCCAAGTCCGTCAATGGGGAATTCGACGGACTTGGAAGTCCGTCGTACCATTAAAGCAACGAGCCGGTGAACCTGGGAACTAGCGATTTGACGGCAACTGTGCATACATTTGATCAATGCCTCGACGCAAAGTCCAGGCTCGATCCGTCGGGCTGTGCTGGCGGCTAGCGTTGTTCAAGACATTGGTCATATGCGACTTGAGAGAGGGTGAAATCGTCGACGACATCAGTTCGTTCATGGTGTTCTGATAGACCGTCGCGCAAGCATCGTGATGGCCTCCGTTAAAAAGCTGCGAGCCTTCGGCGACCGCGTTCTCAAGCATCAAGCGGGCGTTGACCGTCTTGGCAGGAGGCATCAAGACGGCATCGATCACGTGGATCACTCCGTTGGACGCATCCAAATCGGTGGAGAGCAGCTTCGACTGATTGATCATCGCGACGTTGTCCCGCACGGATATAGTCACCGGTGAGCCTTCGAGTGTTTTAGCACCCTTGGCTTTGACCGCATCCTCGGAGTAAACTCGACCCGACACGACGTGGTACTTCAAAAGGTCGACAAGCTTCTGCTTGTTTTCAGGTTTGAGTAACGATTCAACCGTTCCCTTGGGTAGTTTTGCAAAGGCCTCGTCGGTGGGTGCAAAAACGGTAAAGGGGCCTTTGCCGCTGAGCGTATCTGCTAAGCCAGCGGCTTTCACGGCTGCGAGCAAAGTCTTGAAGTTACCTGCCTTGTCGGCTGTTTCAGGTATGGTTTTATCGGCAGGCAGGAGGACCGAATCGATGATATGGATCACACCGTTATCGCATTCGATGTCGGTCGCGACGACAGTGGCGCCGTCCACCATCACGGTACCATCCTTGGTCGTTATGTCGATCCGTTGACCGTTGACCGATACGGCCCCTGAAAGACCGACCGACTGTTTGGCAAACACTTTGCCGGGAACAACGTGATAAGTCAAAATGCCAGCCAGTTTGCTTTTGTTCTCGGGCTTGAGGAGTTCCCCAACTGTTTCGGCCGGAAGCTTTGCGAAAGCGTCATCGGACGGGGCGAAAACGGTAAACGGCCCAGGGCCCTTGAGAGTATCAATCAAATTGGCTGCGCCCAAGGCAGCCGCGAGTGTCTTAAACTTGCCAGCCCCGACAGCGGTATCCACAATGTCGGCCGCAGAAACGCTTGCGGATACGAATCCGCATGCAGCCAGAGCGAGCCAACAACCATTCCAAACTTTCATCATCGCAATCCCTATCTTGTTTTCCGACACTCAGTTTTGACACCGACTCCGCGCAGGTGTCCTGACAGTGATAGAGAATTCGCATTAGAAGTTCCTTCGGATGCAGAATAGTCAAGAAGTCGAGGAAAATGCTCAACCTTTAGGCTCCAAGGTTCCCGACTTACTTCTGTGCGAAAGTGGTTGCAAGCGGTAGAATCTCCCTGAGGTTCGGCGTATCCGATACGGCAATCCGGTTGCCGAAAATTTTCACCCATGACTCGAATGAATTCTGTTACCCAAAGTTCTCCCTAATGCCCACGAGCCGATTTGAATACCGCGAGTACCTTGAAGAGCTTCGAAAACGCCGAAAGGAAAAGAAAAAAACCACCGAAATTGACTCTTTCCACTCCACCATGAGTGGTAAAGACAAAGATGCGCTCGTGTCGCGATCGCATCGAAGCTTTTGGCGACTCTTCATCGAGTTTTGGGGCCAATTGAGAGGCTTTCGTGGCCGAATCGCCTTTGCCTTGGCAACTCTCACAGTCTCGACATTGCTTTCCCTACTTCCGCCTCTTGGAACCAAGCTTGCAATCGATTGTGCTTTGACGGTTCCGAGTAAACCACTACCTAGTTGGCTCGCTTCGACGCTTGGGAATCCGTCCCCGTTCATGATCTTGGTTTGGATCGCTGGCATGGTAGCCGCAGTGACCTTGGTTCGCACGATCGTTCACTTATGGGGCCGATGGGCGTGCACTCAAGCCCTCAACCAAGTTCAAATGACCATTCGGGGACGCGTATTCGAACACATGCTGCATATGCCTTTGCACAAAATCCAGCATTTGAAATCGGGCGGCGCGACAAGTCTGCTACGCGAAGATGCTGGCGGAATCGCAGATTTGATCTTCAGCATGATCTACAACCCATGGCAAGCCATCGTTCAACTGACAGGGAGCCTGATCGTATTGATTTTGGTCGACTGGCGGCTATTGGCGGCTGGAATCTTGTTATTGCCTGCGGTCTATTTCAGTCATCGCACTTGGATCTATTCGATTCGCCCCTTGTATCGAGACGTCCGACAACGTAGACAACGCGTCGACGCAAATACGACCGAGACGTTTGGTGGGATTCGCGTGGTTCGCACGTTCGCTCGACAACGCAACGAAACACAGCGATATGTCAAGGGTAACCATGTCCTTGTTCGCCAACAGTTATTGGTTTGGTGGCGGACACGCCTTATCGAAATCGTTTGGGAAGTCATCATTCCTCTCGCCTCGACGGGCTTACTGGTCTACGGTGGTTGGCAAATTTTGCAGTCGCAACTGACCCTCGGTGACTTGATGATGTTCTTGGTCTACTTAACGATGTTGCTTGGTCCGATCGCGACACTTACCGGAAGTGCAGTCCAATTCCAAAACAACCTCGCGGGTTTAGACCGGATTTTGGATATCTTGGCGACCCCCAAGGAGTTGCAGGATCGCGAGGGGGCCATTCGCTTGGAACGCAAACAGGTACGCGGAGATGTTCGATTTGAGTCGGTATCTTTCCGCTACCCAGAGGGCGAACAGTGGATTCTCAAGGATATCAATCTTCATGCATTGGCCGGCCAAACCATCGCCATCGTCGGTCGAAGCGGTGCGGGGAAAACAACGCTTTGCAATCTGGTCGCTCGATTCTTTGATCCGGAACAGGGTCGCATTTTGATCGATGGCGTCGACTTGAAAGATGTCCAACTGCATAGCTACCGTCAACTGCTCGGAGTCGTAGAACAAGACGTTTTTCTGTTTGATGGTTCGATCGCGGAGAACATTGCGTATGGTCGCCGCGGCGCGACGACAGCGGAAGTCATCGAAGCGGCCAAAGCGGCGGCCGCCGATGAGTTTATCGCGAACTCCCCGAATGGTTACGAAACTCTCATCGGTGAACGCGGCTTCAAACTGAGCGGCGGACAACGCCAGAGACTTGCGATCGCCCGTGCCTTGTTGGCCGACCCCAAGATTCTGATTCTCGACGAAGCTACCAGTAATTTGGACAGCGAAAGCGAACGCTTGATTCAAGGCAGTTTGGCCCTTTTGCTGGATCAACGCACTGCATTTGTCATCGCGCATCGATTGAGCACCATCATCCACGCGGACCAGATTCTAGTGCTGGACGCAGGGCAAATTGTTCAATGCGGAACACATTCCGAATTGTTGGAGCAACATGGATTGTATCAACAAATGGTACGATTACAGACCGAGAGCCCGATCGCTCCACAATGGGTCGACTCTTAGTGCCGTTCATTTTCGTTTTCACAGAGACAAGTCGATGTGCAGATTACTTCAAGGAAACTGCTTGCTCGCATCCCCCTTCATGGACGATCCCGATTTTTACCGATCGGTCGTCTTTCTTGTGCGACATAATGAGGAGGGTTCGTTTGGTCTTATCCTGAATCGCCCGACCGACTTTCGACTCGATAAAGTTGTGTCGATGGTTTGTGATTTGCACTGCGTGCACGATGGACCTCTTTATTGCGGCGGACCCGTGGATGGCCCACTCGTGGCTTTGCACGATCAGTTGCAGTTCGGCGGAGAGGAATGCTTCGACGGCCTCAAGATATGCAGCGACCAAAATGAATTGATGAAGCTATTTGGTTGCAAGGACGCTAAGTTGAAACTGTTCGATGGCTTTGCAGGTTGGGGGCCAGGTCAACTCGAACAGGAACTTGATACAGGTAGTTGGCTGGTTACCGATATCGATGCAGATCTGGTTCTCAGTACCGATTCGCAATTATGGGAAGGTCTCGTCCGACTGATTGGCCAAAACATCCTGGCGGCAGACGAGAAAATCCCCGATGTCCCCATCGATCCGCAATGGAATTGAAAGATGGGTAGGCCACCTCGCATCAGTTTGGGCGGATACGTTTACCACGTGGTTTGTCGCGGACTCCAGCCCAAAGGGATATTCCGATCGAACGATGACTACGAAGAGTTCGTGACTGTGCTGGCTGAGGCGGTCGAGCGATTCGAACCTCGTGTGCTGTCTTACTGCGCTTTGCCTAAACATTGGCATTTGGTCCTAACGCCTCGCCGAGACGGAGATTTGTCAAAACTGATTGCGTGGATGACGGTCACGCATTCTGCGCGTTGGCACACGCATCCAAGACGGGCGAGCACAGGTGGACTTTACGAACGCCGCTTTCGTTCCTTTCCAGTTCAAGATGACGCGTCGCTTCTCGAAGTGATGCGGTTCATTGAATCGCATCCCAAGCGAAGCGGCTTTTGCGATTCTGTTTTTGAATGGAAATGGTCTAGCGCGGCTCGACGATCCATAGCCGCGAGCACCGATAAACCTAAACCCATGGATACAATCGTTTCGTCACCGCCGTTGGCTTTGCCAAGCGATTGGCTGCGCGTGCTCGACGAGGAATTGCCAAACGAGATACGTGCTAAAGTGATTCGTTCGATTGAGCGAGGCTGCCCCTACGGCGACGACGCCTGGATTGTGAGAACCGCCAAAAAGATGGCTCTCGAATCAACCATCCGACCGCGCGGTCGGCCTAAAACTCCAGCACAATGAGGGCCAGGTGAAATTAGTAGAAAGCAAGCGAGCTTGAATTAGCCACAAAATGGCAGAACGATCGGAAAGGATGGCGACAACACGACAAAAATCAAAGTAGTAGCTACATTCCGTGTGCCGTCCACCAAAGTCCCAAGAACTCTATCTCTCCTTCTCCTCGATTGCGGGCTGTTGATTTAATGGTACGACGGACTTCCTAGTCCGTCGTATTCCACATTGACGGACTTGGAAGTCCATCGTACCGCCCTTACTCAATAACGACTTCACGAATTCAACAGCCCGCTTATGCGGCAGTTAGTTCAGGTTTTTAGGCAAGTCCGCACGACGAGCGGCGGCCCGTGTTACGATCGATGCCCAATTTTCTGCAGACTAGTCACAAAAACCATGGCAAGAATCTCCCAAGTCAAAAGCGCCTGCTAGCCAGGACTTCGCGTGGAGTCAGTTGTTCCTCGATCCAATTTTATAATAAATTGGCCAGACGCTGGTCACCCCCCCTCGGCGTGTCTGTTGTCTCCATAAGATCACCCTCTAATGGGCGGGAATCAGTGGGTACGACTTGTCGGAGATAAGCTGTTATCACCGAAAAAGATCCACAGGGACAGCCAAGACTGAAACCGGGATATTTGGCCTGAATCAGTGGTAATTAAATTGACAAATCAGGGATAACTCCGATAAATTCAGCGATAACTACCCCAAACCGGGATAAAAACAAGTTCGCGAGATCGAGAGAGCGTTTCTTAAAGATCCTCGCGTACCAACTTTTAGGAGAGATGCTATGGTTTGTTCGCTAGGGAAGCTCTTTAGCATTGGGGTCGCTATCGCATCCATTGGAATTGGCTCGATCGCCAATGCTCAACAGATTTCTGTCGTACCCTTATCGTCTTCTGCTGCGGTTTCAAACTACGCTGTTTCGCCTCAAGCAGATGGTGTGACATTTGTCGGTGACGCTGAATACGAGAACCAATTTCTTGTCGTAATCGATGGTGATGCTGCAACTGCGTCACTACTAACGATGGGGCCTGACGGAGCACTTTTGCTACCAGGATCGGCAGGTCCGTTCGCTCTCGCATCCCCAATTGTAAAGTTGCGAGACGATGAATACTCCGTTTCATTTGTTGCGATTCCAGAGGCTGCAAAGGGCACAGCAGCCGAAGGCACGGCAACACAACAGTGGGCTGCCAGCAATTCCGCTTGGGCCGCCGGAAGATTTGGCTGGGGCTGGCAGGATTCTCTTGGTGAATGGTTAGCTGCAAACGTCTTGATTCCAGTAGTTGGAGTCGAAAATCTAGCGGGCGCGTCGGATACAACACTTGTCACAGGGACCGTTATTGTATCAATCCCAATCGCTGTTGGAATGGTTGTTGGTGGCGAGGTAATTTTCGGCGTTGGAACGTACGGCGCCACAGCGACAACAGGAACGGTAACGACCGCCGCGGCGGAAGCCGAAGCAACAAGACGTTACATCAACCTAGTCCATAATGTCGTGAAAAAGACCGGAGAACTTCCTAAGCGAATCGATCCAACCGACTTCGATTGATAGTACAAGTCTAGGGGCTGTGGTGTTAGTAAATGTGCGAATTGAATAGCTCGCTACTCAAAGTCATGCAGGACTTGCAACTTGCTTACAAAGTTGCAGTCCAGAGCGACTACGAGTCTACAGCAATTTCGGTCGGTTATCAATTTCCGGACGACCTACCCCAACCTGCGGTTTTCGTGCAATTTGGGCTGGGATCTGCTGTCTTAACTACAGGGGAATTCCAGGCAGTGCTCGCGCACGAATTCGCACACATCAAGCTTGGCCACACTAGTCAAACGATATTTCGTTGTGTTTACTGGATTGTTAAACACCGAAACATCATTGGAGTACAACCCACTCTCGATTTGCTCGTAAACTTAACGCGTGCTTGGAAACTCATAGTCGGGAGGAGGCAAGAGTACGAAGCCGACCGAATTTCAAAGGAAGTCGTCGGCGCCGAACACATCGGAAGATTTCTTGTTCGAGGCGCTGCTTTTGACGTTGCATTGGAGAATATTTATGACGTAAATATGCGAGAGCGTTTTTTCCCTGAAGTAGACGCGAAGCGATTGCAAAGTATTTCTTTAACTGAACTTGCGACATTTATTGCAGAAGTGTTTCGATCCAATCGTGATTGGTTTTGTTTTTGCTCCCAGCGGGCAAAAACTGCCGATTGTGGCACTATGAGCTATCCCAGCACAACCGAACGACTAAACCGTCTCGAACTATCTTGGGATGAATTGGAACAGTCATGCTTTCAACCGAATGAACAAATCATAGATTTCTCTGATTTCAGGCGTTGGCTAGATGATTCCCATTCCAATTTGATTGATCCGCCCAAAGCAGCCGCGAACAAAGCGATGCAACGGAGCGGCGGTGGCGACGTGCCTGGTACCGCCGAGTCAACTCCCGCCGCCCGCTGATCGCGACCGTTAGGCGATTCTGCGCACACATTGATGAAGTCGATTACACCCACATAAAGTTCGATTATGGCCTCTCTGGGAACCGCACTATAACGTCGCCCATGAAAAACACGCGCTACCGCATCTCTGCTTTGTTTGGCCTGTCCATCCTCTTGGGCGCGTTGATTTGGTTTCTCTCGCCCATGCTTACCGGGCACCGCGAGCCCTGGGATGCCAACCCGGCTTTCTACCCGGTCGCGTTGTTCGCCGCCGGTTTCATTCCCGCCTGCTTTTCCGCCCGCTGGTTCTGGCTCTGGGCCGCAGGAGCGTGGATGGGACAGGTGATTGCTTTTCTGTATTTGGTCGTGCGCTCAGGCAACGGTGGACTCTGGCCGCTCGGCCTTGCGTTTCTCGGTGTCTATTCGCTGTTGAGTCTGGCCGGAGCAGGACTGGGTGCCTGTGTGCATCTGCTTTTTCGGAGGTTCTTTTCCTAATCAAACAATTTCGCCTAACCATGCGCTGCAGCGAACCCGGCCGGGGCGTCGCGGTTGCAATCGTCGCCGAACAACACATTCCACCGGAGCCGCGGGCCGCGCGGTTTGGTATACTCGGAGTCATTCGCCATGTACGTGACGATGCCCGTCCTGGATTTCAGATTTTGCGATTCGAACAAGACGGTAGCGTCACTGCGGAAACGGTTAGGTGTTGAGACGGTGCCAGACGCAAAGAACAAAGCCATGCACACCGAGCACGCGATCGGCCGTTTTTTACATGGTAGCTTCACTCCCGCCGCTGGGTGATCGGTGTCGTTCTGCCACAAACCCAAAGTGAATCAACATGATCGACGTTTACGCAATATACACCGGACAGACTGTTCGAAGTACGATTCCGGGTAGTCCGTTTGTAAATTACCAAGCCGCGCACACCGAACTTTTCAATTTCGGCGTATCGCAGGGCGGCAATTGGCCGAGCTTTCTCAACTTGATTGACGAGTATGGTTTCATCATTCAGGGTGGCAATACAATTTCTGTCCCAACAAAATCGTAATCATCGAACACGCAAATATGACAAATGATGTTCAGCTTGAATGCGTTAGCTGCCAGCACGACACACCAACCGAAGGGCCTCGAATTTGTCCATTGTGCGGCCATGAGTTTCGGGGCAATGGGTGGGACGGAATAGATGCGCACTGGCGAGCTCGTCACGAACAAACCATGAGATACGAGGACTTTTGGCGGTCCTTATGCGATTCCCACCGCAGAGGACGCTAACGCAGACAAAGACTCATAGGTCGAACCCGACGTCATGAATTAGTTACAAGGTGCCACCCACTCTTTATAGTTCGGTGCTTGGGGTTGGAATTTTGTGACGTTTCTGTGTGCAACCGCAGAACAAGATCACGGGTCGGAGTCGCCAGATTTTATTCGAATGGCTCCCACCCCAAACCCAGGACTTACATGGATTCTTTCTGATGAACAGTGCTCGATGAGGACTCGGATTCTCCTTCCCAACTTGTATCTGGTCGATCGAAAGGTTCGATTCTCGCCTGGCTGTTGATGAGGCGTTGTGGTGAAGAGTGATGGTATGTCCAGTGCGTGGCTCCTCATCCCCCAACCCCTTCTCCTCGGAGTACCGAGGAGAAGGGGAGCTAGAAGGAAGGGGTACCCTCAATCGCTCGGGGGTGACAAGAACACAGGAAACTAGATCCATGCGTCTTGTCCTTCCCCCCTTCTCCTCCTGTACTCAGGAGGAGAAGGGGCCGGGGGATGAGGAGGATCGATCACTGCAATGGACAGGCTAGGGACGTACGCGGGCTGGACTGCGGTCGATTGCCCGATCTCTGTGTTGGGGCACTGAACTTCGTGACTATCTACGGTAGATTCCATTTCTTTCGCAATGCCCACTGGCCGACCATGACCAGCGCAAGCAGCAAGAATGTGATCCATGTGTCCAGTGCACCGTCGCCAAGACGGCGATTCTCGACTGCGGTTTGTGTCGATTGCTTTCGCCGCTCCAGGATTTGTTTGACGATGTCGTCGGTTTGCTCAGGTGCCACCAACATTCCGCCAGCAGTCGCATTCAATTTGGCCATCTGACTCAGGAGTTGCCAATCAGGCATCGGCTGCATTGTCTCAAGGGATCGGTCGATTACGACGAATGGCAACTTGGCTTCAAGCTGCTGACCCTTGGAGCCAATCACGCTCGCACGCCACTCAAATCGACCGCTTTGTTTGGAGCCAGCAAACGGAGCCCGCATCGTTTGGCCATCGCGACGAAGCAATTGAAACTCGCCGAGATGCTGATCTTGATCCGTTGGATTTTTCTCGTTGGGTCCCGACATTCTCCAAAGATGCAACTGTATATTTTTCGGGAGTTCTATGGCGTCCGAGCCGCCGTTCCAAGTCACGACGACTTCGTTCGGCTGCTGCAAGAACAATCGCCTCTGGGGCATGCTCAATTGCATCCCTTCCTCGGTCTTTTCTCGCCGCATACACCAATACAGAATCTTGCGCCAAAAGGCTTTGTGTTCCGTTGATTTACCCTGCCTCCACCAAAGATAGGTTGAGTCGAATGCGATTGAAACAACGCGCCCTTTGTCCGCGGTTCCACTTACGATGAGTGGTTGCTTTTGCTGGGACTCGGCCAGGAGTATTGTTCCGGGCGTCTTTTTGATTCCCTGCCAGCGATTTGCTCCAAGCAACGGTTTGAGCTGCCCCCATGTTGCCGCGTTTTTCTCGGGTGGTTCAATCTGTACTATTTCTTCACCTTCAATGGGAACGACTTGGATGGGGCCAGGCAAATGATTCTGCAAATCCTTGGGTTTGTTTTGTTCCTGGCGACGTAAGCCGGACATTTCTACGGGCAGCAGTTCGCGAAGCGGAGAATTGTCCCAGCCGCCAGCTCCGTACGCGAAATAGCCGCCGAGAGTGACCAGACCAGCCCCCTTTTTCACTTGCTCTGCAATCATTGCCGCCCCCGCAGGTCCGATGGCGCTATAATCGACATCGCCTAATACGATGCAGTCGTAGACGCCATCGGAAAGTTGCTGAGAAAGATCGATCGGCCATTTCTCAATCGGCGGCTTGCCTATCAAAAGGGTCACCATTTGCATATCCTGACTCTCGGACATCGCTCGCTTGATAAAATTCGTTTCCTGTCGTATCTCGCCTTCGATATACAAGATGCGGGCCCCACCTCCGCGAACGTTGAGAAAGACAGTCGCATCGTTATTCTCATCGACCGCTTCGCCAGCAACGGGTTCCGCTCGGACGACAAGCTCGTAGGCACCTGGTTCGCCTGGCGCTAGAAACGGCAATCGAAAGGGTAGGGCTTGATCGGATTTCGTGGGACGCACGCGATCGACAGCTAGCTCTCTGGGTGGCTTGCCGGGCTGTAGCATGAGCAACTTGACGGGCAGTTCCCGATTGGCGACTCCTCGGCATCGCAATATGCCGCGAACGTTGAGCGGGTTCTTGGTGAATACATCCATCTGCTCCGGCACCTCTTCTACCGAAAGGTCCTGTGCGTTCTCGCTGTCGCTTCTTGGGCCGACTCCGACGATGTACATCGGCACATCGATCTGTGCAAGCCGCCTCGCAATTTGTTGCCCATCGCCACCAGAGGGTGAGTGCGTTTGCGAACCATCTCCCATCCAAATCACTGCGGATAGCGGAGATTCAAACGGAGCTGACATCAATTGATTGAGAGGCCCGCCAATATCCGTTGTCACACCTTCAGGCCGGTTGGGCAACGCATTCGCGACGGTCGTCAGAATGCCATCGTTGCCGACTCCCATCGGTTTGAGCAATGAGTCGTAGGTAAACGGGATAATCGTGGTGTCCTTGCCAAACGCTTCACGGTTGTTCCAGAGCTGTTCCCAAATGAATCGTTCCGATTCCCATCGAGACATCTTTCCATCGCCCGACGGCAACTGCATGCTGGCAGACGCATCAATCAGGACAGCAATGGTTCCTCGCGGCGTGCTCTGGCGAGTAAATGTGATCCCTGGCTTGAGCAATACCAGAATCACAATCACGCACATCAATAGTCTCAAGCCCCACAAGACTGCGGATTGCGTCCGCGTCACTTTGCCCGTTTCTCGCACCAGGGACAGAATCACCACCAAACCAATGGCTGCACCCAAAACCATCCAGTAGCTTCCGAAGATTGGTTCAAGAGTCCAGTCCATTATGCGGCCGTCTTTCTTGAGGATGCATAAAACCGACTGGACATGGTTTGTTCGGCCATGATCATCATGACGAATATCATCAGCAAGAACGGCGACAAGTCGCGACCGTAACGGCCTTCGCCCAACGACGATTGAACTTCGTCGCGTTCCTTTGCAATTCGGTATGAATCTTTACCCAATGCTTTGTCCAGCATGGCCGGAATCACACGTTCCAGCGAAACATCCTGCCGGTTCACATTGACGCTAAATCCTCGAATGACGGGACCTTGGGGACGCAGCCCTTGAAGACGGTACTGACCTGGGTGGCGTGTAAACGAAAAAACCAAGGACTCCTCCGAAGACTCGACGCGAGTGTCTTCGCCGATCGGATTAACTAACTTGTAAACTTGTGGAAACTGCAATGCATTGTTTTCGAGAACGGCGGGCTCATCGACCAGGTAGTTGAGTTGTTGTTTGTTCCAGGCCGCCAGATATCGCACCGATCCAAAAAACAAAGCGAAACCAGGCCATTCGTCCGAGAGCTTGCTCCAAACTCGCGCCGGCTCAAGGTTTGGCAAAGCGAAAGTCAGGATTCGACCTTGTTTTACGAATTGCTCGACCATAGCTGGCTGATCGCTATTGGTAAATCGCATTAAGACCGAGGCGTTGTCCGAAAGTTCCTCAATGTCCCAATGTCGAAAAACGGAGTATTTGAACCACGGGATCTCTTCGACCGGTTGCTCGAAAATACTCCAAATGGGATGCGTTTT
>CAMBSL010000102.1 GCA_945870455.1 Pirellula staleyi DSM 6068
AAATAAGTCTTAGCACCATCAGGTGACTCAAGTCCCATAATGAGCATATGCTCAGCCATCCAACCCGCGTCGCGGGCGATTGCACTTGCGATCCTCAGGGCTACGCATTTCTTGCCCAAAAGCGCATTTCCTCCATAGCCACTACCGTATGACCACACCTCCCGCGATTCAGGGAAATGCACGATGTACTTTTCGTCATTGCACGGCCACGGTACGTCCTGTGATTGCTCCGTAAGTGGAGCGCCTACGCTATGCAAACAGGGAATAAAGCTGCCATCCGTACCGAGCTTTTCAAGCACTTCGTTGCCCATATGGCACATGATGCGCATATTCACGACAACGTAAGCGGAGTCTGTCAGTTGCACACCGATCAATGCCAATGGGCTATCGAGCGGTCCCATGCAAAAAGGGACGACGTACATGGTTCTGCCCGTCATGCTTCCTTGGAACTTTTCAGTCAACCTGCGTCGCATCTCTTCAGGTCGCTGCCAGTTATTCGTTCGACCAGCGTCTACTTCCCTGAGCGAACAAATAAACGTTCGGTCCTCCACGCGGGCCGTATCCGACGGGTTGCTCCGCGCCAAGAAAGAATTTGGGTGGGATTGAGCGTTTAGCCGGGTAAACGTCCCCGCTTCAACGAGCTTATCCGTTAGTCGGTCCCATTCATCCTGCGATCCATCGCACCACTCGATGGAATCCGCATGGCAAAGTGCACCGGTCTCTGCAACCCAAGTAGCCAAGGCTGGGTGCTTAGCCTGTATCATGATGGGTGAAAATCGTGCATGACTGGTGGATTGGCTATTCATCTCTCTTTTCCCCGTCTTCAATGCAATTGGTCATATAGTTAGTCTACAAGACAAAAGAATAGCAGAAGGCAAAAAATCTGCGATCCTACAACGCAAAAGACAAGCTCGCGTCCAATGCACTCTCTCTGAGCCGCAACTCACTATCCGGTGGGCCGGTAGGCTCAAAACTCCTTACTTTATCGGAAAACGGGGCGCTTCTCGCCGAGCAGATTGGATGCCTAGAGGGCACTCTACATGACGCCTCACCTCACGTCCAGCTTATCGACACTTGCTACTTCATAAACCGGAATCGCTTTGAATTCGTTCCTTTTCTTGCCGGTGGAAAACTCCCAAACCCAAACCTTGCCGCCCTGACTACCTGCCGCAACCAAGTTGCTGGCTTCATGGGCAGTAGCACAGAGAAAACGTGCGGGTTCTGTGCTTTGGAATTCACGGATGCGATCCCCATCCAAGGCACGTATCGCATGGACTCGATTGCCTGATGAAGGGACGAGAAAAAAGCTGCCGCCGCTGAACAATTGAAAACCCTCACCGCCAAGATTGTGGTCGCGTTCATGCTTGGCTTCGGCGTATTTCCAAAGATCCAGTTTCTGATTAACGCTTGAGCTGTAAACTTTCTCGCCCGAGGGATGAAACAACACCCCTCTGACCTGAGCATCATGGCGAGAGTACGTAGCCAGTAACTCACCTGAATGAGCATCGAATACTTTCGCTGTCTTGTCGCGACTGGCCGTGGCCAACTTCGAGCCGTCTGCACTCCAAGCGACTGACAACACCCAATCGAGATGGCTGGCTACCACCCGCAGCAACTCGCCGCGTGCAACTTCGTAGATTCGCACCGTTGCATCCGTGCAGGCAACTGCGATCCGGTCACCATCGGGACTAAAGGCAACATCGGTTACAACATCGCTACCGATCGTGAAGACCTTCTGCAGCTCCCCTCCTATCGAAAACAATCGCACTTCACCTAACTTTCCTGGGTTACCGCCAGCGATGCCAAATGAGGCGCCGCTCGGATGCATCGCGATCTTGTATGTTCGCTCGGCGACTTGCCCAATGCGTCGCAACAGCCGCCCGTCAGTCGGATTCCATACGCTAATTTCATGATAGCCTCCGACGAGCAGTTCGCTGCTACTCGGCGAGTATGCGATCGCTGTTATTGGCAGGGAAGCTGAATAACTCTCCGGGGCGGAAGGATGTTGAGTTGCAGGTACCTGCGACAGCAGCGAAGCGTTTTTGTTTGTCCCATCAAACCGCAATCCCTCTTCAACCCAACGTTTTAGTATTGCAATCTGCTCGGCGGCTAGCGGCTCGCCTTGGAACGGCATGCGCTCTCTGGCATCGCTGGAAACAAGACGCTGAAACGATTCGCTACTATCGATCGAATGGGCTACAAAACCAAGCTGTCCGGACGCGCCGGCGGCAACAAGTCGATCATACGAGTCCAATCGGTAACCCCCTTCAGCCTTTCGCGGTCCGTGACAAGCAACGCAGCGCTCTTGCAGAATCGGAGCAACCTGACCCACGAAACTTAGGGGTGGCTGCACCACTTCGATGGACAATCGATAAGGCTGCGCCTCTCCGCCTAAATCATTGGCATCCTGAACGACAATCGAATATCGCCCAGCCTTCGAGATGTGTGCTTCGATCTGCGCATCTCGTTGCGAATTATAATCATCGTTGATCGACAGCCGTAGGTTACTCGCGTCGTGCAGTGCGACCAAGGGGTCCATGGCTGAGCCATGTTTCTGAGCTGCGACTGTAACGCGCACGAACTGCCCCGCGTTCAATTCAACCGAGTAGACATCGACGTCGAATGGTTTTTCGATCTGCCCCAACACAATTTGAGATAGCTCGATCTTTTGTGATTGCTGGAAACCTGGATTGGGTTCCGCCTCCAGGACGATTCTGTTGGTCGGGCTCAGTGGCAATCGGTAAGTTGCTTGACCGTGTGGACCAACAAAAGTCAATTCGCAATTTTCTGCAGACTGCTCGGTCATTTCAGACGCGAGCGTCAGTTCGAATTCAACTTGTGAATCGCCGGTGCGATTTGCATTGAGGTTGGCTGGAACCGCAGCCTTGCCTTGGGACAAGAACTTCACCATTACAGCAGGCAAGTTCGATCGGACTTCGGTTATCCCGTCCAAACGCAGCCCGCGCGCCTTCAGTTTGGTTGTTTGACCAGCGACCCCACCCAACGGCAGACACATGAAAACCTCGGGCGGTTTCGGCGATTCAGCGGGCTTTGGAGGATCGTCAGCAATAGCATGGTTGGTAACCACGGATGCCAACATTGCCAATACTGCGATACTCTTCACGGATCGCCAGAATCTGGTTGATAGGCTCTGCCTCGCAACCGACTGTCTTGCAACCGACTGTCTTGCAGGCCCCGCCTGCCGTTTCGCTGATATGACGCGCACCCGATGGTTGGGAACAGGCAGAGCTGCTAGAGCATTGCGTTCCCTGGCAGAGCCAGGGAACGAGGATAATACAGACTGGCGCAAGTTCAAGCGAACAGCTCCTGCATCCAACGGCCGCTTTCGAGAATCTCGACCGGTCGTCCATCTGCGGTGAAAAGATGTTTGCGTGGGTCGATACCGAGTGAGGATAAAATCGTGTACGAAACGTCAGGCGGCGAGAAAGGTTTTTCCGTCACAAAGGCACCATCGCGATCCGTTGCGCCGATGACAACTCCTGCTTTGACACCTGCACCCGCGAATAGCAGCGAGGCGGCTGGTCCCCAGTGATCGCGACCAGCGTCTTTATTCACTTTCGGAGTACGACCGAACTCGCCCATGCATACGACCAACGTGCTTTCAAGCAATCCTCGCTGATGCATATCCTCAATTAACGCTGAAAATCCCAAATCAAACTCCGGCAGTTTTTTATCAAGGCCTTCGAAGATTTTGGCGTGATGATCCCAGCCAGCATAGTTCACCGTTGCGAAACGAACACCCGACTCGATCAATCGCCGCGCCATCAAACAACTTTGTCCGAATGTATTGCGACCATATCGATCACGCAACTCGTCGCTCTCCCTTTCGATCGCGAACGCTTCACGCGCCTTGGGTGAAAGTACCATGGACGTTGCCCGCTGCTGATACTGATCGTACGATTGGATTGCGTCGCTCCCCTCGACGCGCTCGGCTAAACGATCGATGGTTTGCAAAAAGGACTGACGTCGTTGTACGCGAGATTCAGGCAATTGTTCCGGCGAGAAAAGATCGCGAACTCGGAAACTCTTGTCGTTCGGATCGCCCACTTTGAACGATTCATGACGCCCACCAAGAAAAGCGCTCTTTCCCAGTTCCCAAGTGAAAGAGGGGTTTCGAGGGATCGCTACATACGGGGGAATGGTGCCATCGAATCCGAACTCATGCGAAGCCACAGAACCCATGGCTGGCCAATCACCGAATGGGGAGCCAAAACGACCTGACAACACCCAATTCGTGGCTGTTTCGTGATGATCATTGTTGTGCGCGCCGCTGCGAACGAGACAAACTTTGTCCATTGTCTTGGACATTCTTGGCAACAACTCACCGATCCGCAAACCTTGCACGTTTGTTTCAATCGTTTTGTACTTGCCGCGAACCTCTTCACTTGCTTCCGGCTTAGGATCGAAACTGTCGTGATGCGAAAGACCGCCGCCGAGAAAGACCAACAGTACCGATTTCGCACGGGTTGTCCGTTCCTGTGAGCCATCATTGTCGCGAGTCGTCTCGGCAGCAAGCAACGACGAAAGGCTCAAGCCGAACGGCGCAAGTCCACCGACTCGTAAAAAAGACCGACGAGAAAAATCGTGTCCGTACCGCAGATTGTTGCTGTGAAAATCAAACATGGCTGCTTCAATGATTGAAAGTGAATTCCTTGGAGTTCAGTATGGCCCAATAGAGATCAATCGCGACCTCTTTGCGATCCTCCGCTTCGAACGCTACCTTGAGCGTCTCTCGCTCTTCTTGAGATGGATATCGGCTTAGTGTTGTCAGAAAGCATTTATCCAACAACTGATCGATGGATTCTGACTCCGCAAGCCAACCATTCAAATTGCCGCTATCTTTTCGGAGTTTATCGAGCAGTGTTTCGCTATTTTGGAGGTGAAGTAACTGCGACAGAGTTACGTCACCAGAACGCTCGCAGGAACAAGCCGTTACGCGGTCGGACCTTCCAAAAGTTGTTAAAAAGTACGAATCGATTTGCGGTCCGGGCAGTTGCGTCGCTCGTGTTCCATTGGGATAGCCTTGAAACACATCGGAAACTCCGGTTGCTTGCGTAATTGCGTCGGAGAGAACTTCGCCCGGCAATCGTTTCGCATAGTAGTGCGAGTAAAAACGAGTATCACCGGCGTTCTCGGTTAACGTGTCCGAAGCCAATTGATAGGTCTGCGACGTAACAATCAAATTCATCACATGCCGCAAATTATAACGGGATTGGATCAGTTCTCTGACCATTGAATCCATAAGTGGTTGATTGCTTGGGGGATTCGTGTCGCGCAGATCGTCCACCGATTCGACAAGACCGACAGCAAAGAAATGCTTCCAAAGTCGATTGACGATTGAGCTCGAAAATGCTTTATTGTCTTCCGAAGTCATCCATTCCGCTAATCGTACGCGGGGATCGGTACCGGCGGCAATTTCCGCTGGCTGACGATCTAAGCCTTGCGGCGAAAGTTGCTTGCCAGTGCGAGGTTGCCTCACCGTTGGCAGCGACAAGCGTGATTGTTCGACCTCATCGGATTGCCGTTTGATGCTTAAGACTTTCTCCTCGATTTTCTTCTTATCCGCCGCATCGCTGCGCAACTTCACGAGTTCTTCTTCGCTCTTTTGTAATTGACGCTGAAGGTTTCGCAGGTGCTGCGTACCCAGCGTTAGTAATGTGTGACCGTCATTCGGCGCTCTGCGATCTAGGCTTACTTGCGAGAAAAAGGAGATGAAATGGTAGTAGTCATCCTGCGAGTACTTTTCAAGAGGATGATTATGGCATTTGGCACAGCCGATCCGCGTGCCCATAAACGCTTGCGCGACCGAGTCAGCCACTTCGGATTCAGCAGCTTGCTTCTCGCCAACGGTGACAATGTAGTAACCAATAGCTGGATTCGTTTCGCTCGAACCAACGGCGGTGATCACATCACTCGCAAACTCATTCCAGGGCCGATTGATTGCAACTTGGTTTTGAATCCAAGAATGGAACGCGCGAACCCCCTTCGCGCCACGCACATCGTGATCGCGTTCCTTTCGATTCTGCAAGAGGTCTCCAAACATCAGAGCCCAGTAGTCGATGAATTCTGGCCGCTCAAGTAAACGGTCAACCAGTCTTTCGCGCTTATCCGTATCGGTATTCGCCAAGAATTCGTGAATCTCATCCGTCGTTGGCAGCGTACCGCACAAATCAAGCATGACGCGTCGTAGGTAAGTCGAGTCATCGCATGAGATGGAAGGTGGAATGTGCAGTAACTTGAGTTTGGCTATCACATGCTGATCGATAGCTTGGTTCGCGGGCGAGTTGCCAAGAATTGGATATTGCTCCTCATTAAGGGCATTCGAAAATGGCATCGTCAGGACGACGGTATCCACCAATCCTTGAAATGAAGCCACAGCTGAGACTTCGCCGTGTCGCTTTGCGATGAGTTCGCCCATGGGACTGACGGTCGCGAATGCTGCATCGTTGGAATGAAATCGGGCCAACCATGTCACATCGCGCTTAGTGCCATCACTGTAGCTGGCATGAACCTGCAATTGCGTGGATTGGTCAAGTGCAAGTGTCAACGCGGATGGCGTAACAGCAATGTCGACAACTTGAGGATCCTCACTACGCGGGCCAGCAGCACCGCTCGTTATCCATTGAGACAACACTTTGAATGCGTCGCTATTGATATCAAACAACTTGCCACCTCCGTGTGGCATCTGTCCAGTCGATTTCAACAGCAAGAGGCTCCTATCCGGGTCTAGGAAATTCAGCCGACGTCCAGCTTCCTCTTCGAAAAGCGATTTAAAATCGTCTTCAGGCGCGTAGCCGCGCAGGGAAAGCCGAAATCCATTTTGACCCGCGAGCTTGCCATGGCAACTTCCCGAATTGCAACCAAAACGTGTCAGGACGGGTTGGACATCGTTGCAAAACGAAGGCATTTCCGCTCGTTGGGCAACGGCTTGGCCGATCAATTGGCATGAAAACCAGGCAGCTGCCATAGCCAGTTTGGCGATCAGAAGCATTCGTCCATGGACGAGAGTTGGGCTCATAACGTGACGCGGGTTGGATTAGCTGGGCGGGGAGTGAATCGGGACTACAATTATAACCAAATTGAGCGAAACAACTGCTGTGTTTTTCAATTCGCTTGGATAAGTCCATGGGAAAGGGCTTCACTTATAGCCGAAAAGCATAAAGATCCGCAGGACGAGCCTGCGGGGTTTTGGTGGCAGGTCGCACCTACCAGGTGCGACCGTTGGATTTGTTGGAATGGATTGCCGTTCGCCTTACCTTCTCTTGCCACCATTCCAGACTTCGATCAGGTCGTCTGAAAACTGCTTTCGAATGTTGTTTTCGGCCAAGATCGATTCGGTTTCGGAAGCCATTTCCTTGCGGTTAAATACGAGCTTCTCCGAACCAAGATCAGCGAATTCAATTTCCAAATACTCATCTTGGCAGTCCCGAATGAACTCGACGAGCTGGTTCAAGCTTCGAATATTGACTTGATTGATCGACTTGACAATGCAGTAAACGGGCGGTCGATATCCTTTTGTACTTCGATGCGAAAAAAGTGCAGCTGGAATCAGGACGAGCTCTTGCAGATTCTCACTCGCTGGAGTGCTCAGGTTGGATAGCAAAGGACTGTTGCGAGCACCGAGCTGCAGGGCCCATTCATTGGATGCCAAAAATGAATAGGCTATCTCGAGAGTGGCCGCCTCGAACGTAATCGGCCCAAAGATAAAATAGCTTGGGTACTTGCCTCGTATGCTAGGCAGCACCGACGGGATCTCCTTGGGTGCAAGACAATTGATTTCGATCTCGCGACCTTGTCGCCAAATCGTCAACGGTACCTTTCCATCTTTTTCTACTAGAGGACAGTAGAACAAAAAGCTAAGGGTTAGTTCGCCTACCTTCACGTTGCCTTGCGAATCGATTGCATGAGGTCCGATCTTAGTAATAACATCATCGACCTTAAGAGAATTACCCGTTGGGTCTCGAATGCCGCTGACCATGAATCCGCCGCTCCCCTTGGGTAGCCTTAACCGAGATCTCAGCGCGAGGTTTTCGGTTGGTTGAAAATACTCCCAGATATAGGAATTCCCATCACACGTGCCGTCCTGGATGTCTCTTAAGAAACCACTCAGTTCAATAGAGTGAATTAGATATCCAATACTATTTGCATTCGTCAGACCACTAAACGCAACGCCAACAACTTTCCCGTTTGAGATCGCAGGGCCACCACTATTGCCAGGATTGATGGCGGCATCGATTTGAGCTCGCAAACCAAATTGATTGACGCCGATCGCAGTATACTCGATCCGCGATACGACCCCTTTCGTGATCGCTATTTGGCTTCCACCAACAGGATAGCCATACACGTTGACTTCGGAACGCAGCGGTGTAATCTCGTTGTCAATGATCAGCGGCTCGATGTTGTTCAATGCGTCCGGATCGGTCACTCGCAGGACAGCGAGGTCGAGACCGTAGGAAATCGCCTCTACGGTCGCTTCCAGTTTTTCATCGGACTGATCGGGCTGAACATAGACTTGAGATGCATGCTGAACGACGTGCGCATTGGTCACAATACGTTTGCCTGAAATGACGAAGCCAGTCCCGCCGCTTTGGGTCGGGCTCGCTTTGTTCCAAGGGGCATAATAATCAGGACTGCGTTTGGTCACACTGATTTTAACTATCGATGCATTGACGACATCGTTTGCAACGGCACGGATTGATTGCAGCATCGTGTGCGCGACAAGGAATGCGAGAAAAATCGGGCGAATCATTCGTGAAAAATCCTTGCGGTTTGTCGTTCATTTGGAGGAGACTGGGCAGCCAAACGATGCATTGTAACGGGGTGATTCGCGTGGCCAAATGAATCCCGCACGTTTATCCTGCGGAAGTTTAGGTTTTTATGCTACTAAATGATCCTTCGCGAATCTCGCTTGGCGGCATTAAGGGTGGCGTTTTTTTTAGCCAAAAAGCCCAACGATCCGCAGGTCGAGCCTGCGGGATTTGGTGGTAGGTCCCACCCACCACCGAGAGATAGGTTCAAAATTCTGACGACTAGGCTTGCACGAAATCGAGACCGACAAAATGGCCGATGTTAAACGATTTTCCGCGTTGCGGTCACCTTCCGTATAGCGCATCGAATCGATCTTGAAATTCGTCCATTCTTGCTTGCGTCCTTCCGCTATACTGTGCGTGGTTATGTTCGGCAAAAGTGAGGAAACGTTTGTGGAATCGACAACTTCAGCGTCTGTGAAAAAGAATCGGGTGGGCAACGTGATCGTTTTGCCTCAGGATGCCCGCGCAGCTCAAGGCGTTTGGCTTCTCCTAGCATCCCTGAGTATTTTCTTCGTTTCAAGCATTTTGTTGTATGTCGTCTATGTTGCGATGCGAATTGCGCCGGATTCAGGAATGAAGCCTCACTCTTTTCATCTACCTAAGAGCTTTTTGCCTTCTACAGTGCTGCTGGTTGGAGTCTCGGGCGCTCTTGAGTGGGCTTTGAGAGCGGCCCGAAGGGACCGCGTCCAAGAGGTTAAGCGAGCCACCCTTACGGCCTTCATTATGGGAATGCTCTTTATGGCCATTCAATCCGAAGGCATGTACCGATTGATTTACGCGGCTAGTCAAGCTTCGTCATTGCGCAACAGTGCCTATGCGCTCACGTTTGTCCTAGCGCTTCTTCACGCATTGCATGTCGTGGGAGGGATTGTGGGGTTGGTAAGCACGCTGTTCAACTCATATCGTTACAAGTACGATCATGAACGACATTTTGGTCTTCGTTTTTGTACCCTTTACTGGCATTTCTTAGATATTGTGTGGGTACTGCTCCTGGCCAGTTTCTTCATTTCCGGCGCTTTGATCAACCGCAACCCATCGAATGAGACAGCCTTGCGTGATCATGTCGAGAGATGCCTATATGTCGTTGATCCGATTGATCAGCTGTCGTAATCTCCCAAGGTTCCGCCGATTGAAATGCAGCAAAAGTCTAGGAAGGCTCTCGATTTCGGGTTCATTCGACTCCTCGGGCAATGCATTGCGTTGCTCAATTTTTCCGGACACCAATATCCCCGAGAACTCATCGTTCAAAGCAGCTAGCTTCCCGGGCGTCAATTCCGAAGTCATTCGAATAACCAACATATCATTCACGTATCGCAGGCTGTGGTAGTGCCTATAAAAGGTCAGAATCTCGGCAATGGCCACGTCGTTGCTATCGGTAACAAGATACAAATGGATATCCTCAGGACTAATCAGCTTCTGACTCAATAGCTGCTCACGAAAAAAGGTCTCTAGACCCGACCAAAAAGTCCCACCCGGTTCGTCGAGCAAAATCAGAGGAAACATCGTCTGCTTTCCCGTTTGCAACAGCGTCAGCACTTCGAGTGTTTCGTCAAGCGTGCCGAAGCCGCCGGGACAACAAACGACCGCGCTACACTCTTTGATAAACATCAGCTTGCGGGTGAAAAAGTATTTTAGTGTGACAAGCTTTGGGTCTCCTTCGATATACGGGTTGGCGGACTGTTCGAAGGGGAGCATGATGTTCAGCCCCATCGACATTTCACGTCCTGCACCTTTGTGGCCGGCCTCCATGATTCCGCCACCTGCACCCGTGATTGTCATCCAGCCATGCTCGGCCATTCGCCGACCAAACTCAACCGCCTGAATGTAGGCAGGATGATCCGGTTTGGTTCTAGCAGAGCCAAAGACCGTGACCTTGCGACGGCGACGAAACGGCTGGAAGACCTTGAACGCGTAACGCAATTCGCGAAGCGTTCGGCTTAGAATTTTCAAATCGCCGCGGGTCGTTCCATCCACGTGAAGTCGGTCGACAGTCCGCCGCATCATATCGATTAAGTCGTCGCTCTCAAGCGAAAAGGGGGGCTCATCTGCCGGTTGCGGTCGTGCCTTTTCGTCCTCGCCTAAAGCTTCGGACTGAATCTGATTCTTTGGGGTTTCTGGGTCAATCATCGACTATTCCTGTTGGTTTCCGAAAACGTCAGGCCGACATTATAGCCCAAATACGCGTGTTGGCTGCAATGCAACGACACTTCACACGCCCTCCGTACCTCAGGGCGTGCCACCCAAATACTAGGTGGATTTCAAACGGGCCGTCGCCGAATAGGTTGATCCCTCCAACGCAGCGCTCTGCGGAATGAATATACTAAGGGTTTATTATCATCTCCATCATTGCACACTTACTGAACCGTTTTTGAATATCGTGCAGATTCATGACTTTGGTCTCGAGCGCCCACTTGCGAGCGCGATCAACTACCAAGTTTTCTCGGCAACGGATCAACAGGGGCGAGCCGTTCGGCTCATTCGATTCCTGGAGCCTAAAAGCACGCAACTGACTCGCGTGCAAACAAGTCGCTGGCTGAGTGACTGTCGCCACCACATTCGACGATCGATCCTCGTTTCGAATTCGAATGTTCTGCCGATCACGATTTTAGACGACGATGAATTCACCATCGTTGCGATCACCCCTTTCTGGCATCCGCAAACATTGCAAGACTACCAACCAATGCTTGGAAGCGATAAATCACTCGTTTGTGAGTTGGTCAAGGGGATCGCCTCGGCTCACCAGATGGGAGTTGCTCACGGTCGCTTGTCCACTTCAACCGTCTACTGCATGCATGGTGAGCAAGTGTCGAATGTGTCCAATCCCAGGATTGCAATCGACCTCTTGGATGGCTTGCTAATCAGCCCGGACAATTATTCCACACGCGTCGATGCAACGACATTCGCAGAAGACGTGCGACAATGCGGTGTGGTCATTCAATCCATTGTGAAACATCAAAACCTTGACGATCGTTTTGCCGGTCAAATCGAGAACCTCATACAAAGCATGATACAACCGGATTGGACGACAAGACCTAGCATGCAGGAGGTGCTTGAAAATGTCCAGTCGTGGCAACCGTCGCATGCCGGGAATTCACATCCTTCGGACCCTGAATCCATCCGAGATTCTCTCACGAACGATGCAACTTTGGCGTTAGATTTGCCTCAAGTCGAGTCGCTTGCTTTGGAGCGAATGGTCCCATTCAGCATGCCCGAAATCGGTCGATTCTCTGTCGAACGTTCGCTAGGCGAAGGCGGGATGGGCGATGTTTTTCTCGGGCGCGATCGAAGCAACGATCAACTGGTCGCAATCAAAGTGCTAACTCAAAGATTGGCTCAGGATGAAAAGGCATCGAGCCGATTCGCCAAGGAAGCTCGCCTGTTGTCGACTGTGGACCATCCATCGATTGCTCGCCTGATCGAGTTCAATCGCGACGGCGACACAATGTATATCGCCATGGAGTATGTTCCTGGCGGATGTTTGGCCGATTTCACGAATGCCAATTGCCCCATGAATGAGCATCTCGTGGTAGCGGCCATCGCAGATGCTGCCAGAGGCCTAGGCGTAGCGCACTCAAACGGTATGGTCCATCGAGACATAAAGCCCGCAAACTTGTTGCTCAGCGCACGTGGTCAACGATCGTTCCAATCCGAAACTGTCGACGAAACATGTGCAGAGCCTCTCATCAAAGTCGCCGACTTTGGCTTAGCTAAACATTTTGATTCATCCGAATCGATGGCGATGACTCAGACCGGAATGATCTTGGGAACGCCCCTGTATATGGCTCCCGAGCAATGCCGAGGCGAAACGGTCGGCGCAGAAACGGATGTTTATGCAATGGGAGTCACACTCTTTCAGTGTTTGACTGGTCGAGTTCCGTTCAGCGGCCAGTCTCCTATCGAGATCTTTCGAAAGCATTGCGATTCGCCAGTCCCCTCGATGCGATCCATCGTTGGAGGCATTAGCGAGCCAATTCAACGCGTCGTGGAAAAATGCCTTGCCAAAAACCCGATAGCACGGTACCGCGACGCAGGAGAGCTCCTTACCGATCTTGACGGATTACTGACTGGAACGCCGACGTCGATCGTCCTGCATCCTGTAATCCCGGAATCGAACGCGAAAGGCCAAATGCGATACCAGTTCCAATGGAAACTTCAGTCGTCAGCCGAATCGCTCTGGCCCTACGTCTCAAACACAGACCGAGTCAATCACGCGATAGGGCTTCCCGCCGTCCGATACAAATCGTTTCACGACCCCAAGCTCGGCATGCGACGCATGGCAACCGTTCGGGCTATGGGAATGACGATGGAGTGGGAGGAGCATCCTTACGAATGGATCGAGGGACGTAGGCTCAGCGTACTTCGCCAATTTCCCTCTGGCCCATTTTTCTGGTTTACGAATGTGGTCGAATTGAATCCGCAATCCGATGGCGGAACACTTGTCGTTCAAACCATTGAAATGCTACCCCGTAACTGGATGGGCAAGCTATTCGCGAAATTCCAAATCGGAGCAAAATCCGAGCGCAATTTCGGTCGCGTTTACGAAAAGGTCGATGAGTATTTGCGAACCAATTCCAAAACGGAACCCATTGCGAACCCATTCGCGAAATCGAAGTCGATGACGCGTGAGCAGCAACGCAGACTGACGGAGCGTTTTGATCGCGTTAAGAACGCGGGGGCAAACGTTGATCCTAAGGTGATCGAAACACTGGAGCAATTCATCGAACATGCATCCGATCTAGAGGTTGCGCGTTTGCGACCGATTGCCTTCGCAGAGCGTTTTGGTCTAAAATCCGATGACGTTGTTCATGCTTGTTTGTTGGCGGCCCGCGAGGGTGTCTTCATATTGCTCTGGGATATCCTTTGTCCCACTTGCCGCATTCCGTCTGATGTTCAGGAAACGCTCAAAGACCTAGCGGATCACGAGCATTGCGATGCCTGTAACGCGGATTACGAATTGGACTTTGCACAGAGCATTGAATTGGTCTTTCGAACGCATCCGGAAGTTCGAGCGTCAGAAACGAGAACATACTGCGTGGGCGGCCCGGCCTTTTCACCTCATGTGGTTGCTCAAATTCGATTGCAGGCAGACGAGCGGATCACTTTGCAACTTCGGTTGAGTGATGGCCAGTATCGATTGCGTGGCCCGCAATTACCCTATGTGATTGACTTTCGAGTGGCACCGCGTGGTCGTGTGGGTCGATGGGATATTGATTTGTCTCAGCCGATAGCCAAACAAGATATTCCAACGCTGCGATCAGGCGAGCAATTTTTATCTCTATTGAACTCGCTGTCGGACCCGAGGCAAATCCGAATCGAAAGGCTTGCATCGAGGGCGGATGCGTTGACGGCTGCGGATGCCGCTAGGTTGCCCTCGTTTCGCGAGTGGTTCCCAGACGAAGTCCTCTCGCCAGGTCAAATGCTGAGCCTTACCACGGTGACATTGCTGGGTTGCCAAATCGACCAAGCGGGAAAGATCTATGATGCCATGGCCGATCAACTCGCTTGCTCCCAAATACTCAAACACCTCTATGCGATGGCAAAAATTGTGACAGCCCACTGCGGATGTATCGTCAAAACGAAGAACGATGGCTTAAACACCGTTTTCCCGAATGTCATCAAGGCACTTCGAGCCGCGTGTGAAATGGCTGAGGAATCTCTGCAATGGGGTGTCGCGATCCGACAAGCAATGCACCAAGGCTCGGCCATCGTGGCTACCATCAACGATCGTCTCGATTACTTTGGTCAAACACCACAGACGTTGGAAGCGTTACTGGACGAGGCCGGGCCGAACGAACTCTGGATGTCGGAACCCTGTTGGAATGAATCCAATCTGTCCGAAAGAATGGGAGACGGAGACAAAATGGAAATGATCCCCCATGGCAAGGCAATTTGGTATCGAATCGGTTTGCCACTTTCCTAGCCAAGCGACCAGCCTTGACGAGGTTGGCGGCCAATGAACCGATCCGCGTCGGGGCAGTTGGTTGCTTTCATGGCCTTGAAATCCCACTCGAGTTTCATTCCAGCTCGGAACGCAACATTGCCAAGGTGATTCGCCTCCGTCAGCAGACCTGCATAACTAAAGGGACTTCCAGTGGGCGTCCCGTTTCGAATCGCATTCAACCATTCTTCGTGCTGTCCGGGCGAATCGGGGATGAAGGGTTTCGGTCTCTTGAAATCGACAAATTTATCCTCTGGCAAAAGCATGTGCTTGTTGTAATCGGACAACAACATGCCTTTGTCACCAACGAAAAGCACGGCGCTATCCCATTGCGGGATCCCTTTGTCTTTCCAAATCTGCGGTTTGTCCTCCCCTTGATACCAACTGAGTTTGCATGCTGGCATGCCTTCGCGCGGCCCGTATTCGTAGGTTGTCGTCATGGAGGCGGGTGCAATTTCCGAATGAGGCTTATCGCCAAAGGATTCAATCGTTTTCGGTGCGTCAAGTTTCAATGCCCAAAAGGGCAAGTCGTTCCAGTGACTGCCAAGATCCGACATCGTACCGTTTCCGAAATCCCACCATCGATACCACTTTGGACCTGGAAAATAGACCTCATGATAAGGTCTCAAGGGAGCCGGTCCACACCATAAGTCCCAATCGAGTCCTTTGGGGATTTCCATCGATTCTTTGGGGCGATCGGTGACGTAAACGATATCGCGATGTCGTTTCGCATCCGCTTCGCTTTGCAATCCCCACGATCGCGAAACCCATACGTGGGCTTCGCTGACCGCTCCAATCGCTCCTGACTGGACGAGTTCGACAACGCGACGATAGTTTGGCAAGCCATGGATTTGTGTTCCCATTTGTGTCGGAACATTGGCTTGCGCCGACGCTTGCATAATGCGTCGCGACTCTTGGATATTGTAGGTCAACGGCTTTTCGCAATAGACCGGTTTTTTCATCTGAAGAGCCGGGAGGGTTGCAAAGGCGTGCGTGTGCTCGGTGGAACTCACAACCACGGCATCTACATCCTTTAGCTCATCCAACAATCGTCGAAAGTCAGAATAACGTCGCGCCTTTTGGAATTGCTCGCCGACGCGATCGAGGGTGTTTCCATTGACGTCGCATATCGAGACAACATTCACCGAAGCGTCCTTGGTTAAATCCTTGAGATTGCTTCCTCCTCGTCCGCCGACACCTACAAATGCCAAATTCAGTTTGTCATTTTCTGAGAACGCCTTCGTTCTTGCACCGAGAAGGCTTGAACCGAGAAGGAGGGTACCGGCGGATGCAGCGGTCCCTTGCAAGAAATGACGACGTCGGATGGGTCCAGAAGTTCTCACTGCGATTCTCGCTTGTTGGATAAATATGGTCGAACGGGCGGCAGATCACTATGATACATTAAACTGGGCAACCAAAGAATGTGGCCTCCATCCGGGCCGCGCGCAATATAAAGCGAGCGGCAGATTGCCGTATCCCAACCCGAGCCCGTAAGCGAGGAGCCGACTGCAGATCCCTCACTCACGTATCGGGTTATGATTGGTAATTTTCTGTCTACCAAATCGCCTAACAGGCTGAACATTGATGAAATCCACACCAATTCCTGCGGACTCTCCTTTGATAGACAAATCGCTCGAATCAAAAACGGTCAACGAAGAACGTCGATTTTTGCAGGGTCCGAATAGTCGACTTAACGAACTCACCAAGGCCTTGCGAATTCTTTTCGAGATCGTTCGCGGCTTCCGTCGCCTGCATTTCGTCGGTCCTTGTGTTACCGTCTTTGGATCCGCGAGATTCTCGGGATCGCATATTTTCTACAAGCAGGCGCGAGAGGTAGGTTCCGAGCTTGCCAACGCAGGCTTTACGGTGATGACCGGAGGTGGGCCGGGTATTATGGAAGCGGCCAATCGAGGCGCGAAAGACGTGAATGGCCGAAGTGTTGGATGCAATATCTCGCTGCCCAAAGAACAGGAACCCAACCCCTACTTGGATCTATTCGTTGAATTCAACTATTTCTTCGTTCGGAAACTCATGTTGGCAAAGTACTCGTATGCCTTCGTTGCCATGCCCGGAGGATTCGGAACGTTGGATGAAGTCTTTGAGATAGCAACGTTCGTTCAGACAGGTAAAGTCAAGGGATTTCCAATCATTTTCTTTGGTATTGAATACTGGACGCCTTTGATCAAGTTCTTAGAGGAAACGATGGTAGCCCAAGGAACGATCGATCAGATGGATGTCGATCGATTCATTCTCAGCGACTCGCCAAAGGAAGTTGCAAGCCTGGTTAGCCAGGTCTCAAAAACGACGTTTGGCTTGGCACATGGAGTCATGAAACCTCGTTGGTGGTTGCTGGAGGCACCGAATCCCAAGCCGGTTGCATCGCAAGAACAGACATCATGAAACCGACATACGTGCATCCTGCAATGCGTGGATCATGTCCAGTGTTGCTTGTTCCACAGCCTTTTGCCAACTGGATGCCCCGGCATATTTTGCGTTTTCAAATGCGAAAATGATCCCACGCGAACTATTGACGATAGCGCCAAGGCCTTGCTCGTCCAAGCCGACCGTCACATCTTTTGCCGAGCCACCTTGGGCACCGTAGCCAGGGATCAAGATCCAGGCGTTGGGCATTCGCTTGCGCATGGCTTGCAATTGCTCCGGATAGGTAGCACCGACCACGGCGCCTACATCGCCATAGCTATTTGGCGTGCTCGCCGATTTGAGTGATTGTTGTTGAACGTAGTCGGCAACCCGCTCCGAAATAGTGCGAGAGTCGATCTGCAAATCCTGAAGAAAACCGCTCCCAGGGTTAGATGTTTTCACCAAGACAAAGATGCCAGCGCCTACTTGCGAACATCGTTCCAAAAAGGGCTCCAAGGAATCGGAGCCGAGATAGGGACTGACGGTCAACGCATCGGAATGAAACGGGCATTGGCCACGATTTCCGAGATACGCTTTTGCATAGGCAGCGGCAGTTGTGCCGATGTCATTGCGTTTCGCATCCATGATCACGATCAAGCCTTTGTTGGATGCATATTCGCATACACGGGCCAGAGCCATGACACCGCAGGGCCCGAGCTCTTCGAAGAAAGCGCTTTGCGGTTTCACTACGGGCACGTGCGCGTGTGTCGCATCGATGACCTCGATGCAAAATTTTTCAAATGCCTTGGCTTGTATTTCAAGGGAAGCGTTTCGGTCAACTCGAATGCCAGGCGGCAGTTGTTCAAGCCGTGGATCAAGTCCTACGCAAACTGGGTTATTCTTGATGCGAACCGAGTTCGCAAGTCGCTCACCAAAGCCTGGTTGCTGCATCGTGAAAGTGTTTCGAAGTAATTGGGTTGGAGTTTTGATCGTGGTTGCAATGCCCTACACTGACACATCCGACAAAAGGTACAGGTACGCTCCGACGTGCCGTTCGACGTCACATCCGACAAAAGTAGCAGGCACGCTCCGCCGTGCCGTTCGCCGTCGAGCTTTTGCCAGGGTTCCAGGTGGACGGCACATGGAATGTGCCTACTACTTTGACTTTTGTCGGCTGTGTCTACACTGTCCACAACACATGAAGTCGAATCGTCGCCAGATCCGGAATTCGAAGAGTGTAGCAAAAGATAATGCTACTGGACATGGCAGTCAAAAATGGAGCCGGCGTGGCAGCCAACCATGGCAACAAAAAAGGGGGCAGGCCTAGACCTGCCCCCTTTGTTTCTTATGCAGGTGGGACCGACGGTAGGTGACTCTTGCCGAGAGTGACCCTGCACTGCCGATAGCGCTTACGTAAGAACAACGGTATGAGTCTTCGAGTGAAACAAGGATAGATGGATGGCCCCATGAGCCACGCATAAGTCGTTCCCGCGCAGACGGGAATCCAGTGGAGTGCGAGTGATGGTTCCCGCCTACGCGGAATGTCGGACAAGTGGGAATGTCGGACAAGTGGGAAGCTCACTCATAGGTACCTGACGGGGCTACCCAAATCGCTACGCGAACACCTCATTTGAGATCACGCGAATCAACCGTGAATGGACTCACGCACTCGCGAAACATCCCGCAGCTGCGTTTTGCCCTGGAACAAATTTGCGATTTCGTTGGGAAGCTGTCTTTTTGAGGCTCTCTGGCGAGCCTGCTGCGCTTCCACGACCAAAGTATTTTTTGAAATTCCATACCAAGTCGCACCACATT
>CAMBSL010000103.1 GCA_945870455.1 Pirellula staleyi DSM 6068
GGCGCTTCTGGAAGTGCATCGGGATACGGAGGTGGCGAACCTGGTTATGGGGGCGAATCGGGCATGGGGGGCATGGGGGGCGGACTTATGGGAGGGGGGGCGGGTTTCAATGCGATCCAGCTTCCGAAACGCTTGCCCAGCACAAAGTACAAACTCGTTCGTTTCTACGATTTTAGTGCGACTCCCGGAAAGACCTACAAGTATCGAGTCAGGTTGTTGATGTATGACCCTAATTTCCCTGAGTACAGTGCATTTCAACCCAAGACGGATACGCTGAAATCGGATGCCGTCAAGCGAGTGCAAATACTTCTGGCCAACGAACCTAAGGAACCAAAAGTCACGTCGAGTACGACGGGTACAGCGACGGTTAAGCCATCGGTCAAACGAGTTAGCAAGAGAGAAACGGAATGGTCGCTTCCAAGTCCGGCTGTTTCGGCGATCAAGCCTCCGGCAGTTTTTGCAGGATTCGAAACCGCCCAGCCTAAAGTAGAGGCGGTCGTAGTTGAATTCGATAAATCGAAGGCGGTTTACGTGCCATTAAAGTATCCCGTAGAACCGGGAGTTGTTCTCGGAGCGATGCGAAAAGAGAAGGGGAAAGAGGTTTCGCCAGAGATCATTCATCCAACGGGAGCTCCGGTGAAAACGATCAAGAGTCTAAAGGACTACAGATCGTCAAGTATGGTAACGGTCGTAAACGTTTCCAACAAAACGAAACTTGAGACACAACTGCCAACTCAGAAGGAAAAGGAACCACTTACAACGGGGTACGAGGTTGTGTCTTTCGATCCATTCACAGGTCAGCTCATCGTGAGTCGCGAATTCGATGATTTCACGGGCTTCAACATGTTTTCCCAGCCTGACAAGCCTGCCGTGGGCCCACTAGGTGGCGGCCTTAAGGTGGAAGGTGGAATGGGTGGAATGGGTGGCTACGATAGTGGAGGTCTTGGAGGAGAAGGCTCGGGTGGGCCCGGTGGTATGGGTGGTATGGGTGGAAAAGCCGCAGGAAAAGGTTAATTCATCTGCCCGTTTTGTTATTTACGAAACAGTTTTACGAAAACCCGTCATGTTGTCATGACGGGTTTTGTTGTTTCTAGGAGACTGACGGATTCAGTCGTTTTCAGCTATCATCCCTAGGGTCTATTACAACACTGCGGACTTTCACGCAGTGTTGGCTTTTGTCCACGCAAAACAAGCAACAGCTCCATATGACGATACGAGTCGCACTGCACCACGAGACGACCTACAACTACGATCGGTTGGTTAACCTGGGCCCGCAAATCGTACGTCTTCGGCCCGCTCCTCACTGTCGGACGAAGGTTGTAAGCTACTCGATGCGGATAAGCCCGACTGAGCACTTCTGCAATTGGCAGCAGGACCCGCAAGGAAATTATCAAGCTCGCTTGGTTTTCCCTAAGCCTTCGAGGCGGATGTCTATTGTGGTTGACATTGTTGCCGACCTGACGGCAGTGAATCCGTTCGATTTTTTCCTTGAGTCAACGGCAGAGAAATTTCCGTTCACCTATGAACCCGCGATTGCTCGCGAATTGGCTCCATATTTGGAGACGCTTCCGAGCACGCCGTTAGTTGATAAGTGGGTTGATGCATTGGATAAAACACCACAGCCAACCATGGATGCCGTCACGAACATCAACCAAATCCTACAGCAAAAGATCCGATATGAGATTCGCATGGAGCCGGGCGTACAAACGCCTGAGGAAACACTCACATTGGCAAGTGGTTCGTGTCGTGACTCAGCTTGGTTGCTGGTCCAACTCATGCGTCGTTTAGGAGTCGCAGCACGATTTGCTTCTGGCTATCTTGTTCAGCTTTCCGCCGATCAGAAATCCCTAGATGGTCCGAGCGGCCCCGAATCCGACTTCACCGACTTGCATGCATGGGCTGAGATATATTTGCCTGGCGCGGGTTGGGTTGGACTCGATCCAACCAGCGGCTTGCTGTGCGGAGAGGGTCATTTGCCAGTTGCTTGCACTCCGGACCCGTCGAGCGCTGCTCCTATTTCGGGCATGGTGGACGACGCTGAGTGTGAATTTGAATTCGCGATGACTGTTCAGCGGATGGTCGAAGATCCCAGGACCACTAAGCCCTACACGGACGACCAATGGAACCGAATTCAAGCGCTCGGTGACTCGGTTGACGAACAATTGATTCGAGATGATGTGCGGCTAACCTTTGGTGGTGAGCCCACATTCGTGTCCATGGACGATATGGAAGGCCCAGAGTGGAATTCCGCAGCCGTCGGCCCAACCAAACGTTGCCTCTCAGGAAAGCTAGTGAAGCGATTGCGAAATCGTTTTGCACCTGGAGCGATGCTGCATTATGGCGAGGGCAAGTGGTACCCTGGCGAGTCCTTGCCTCGATGGGCGATGTCATGCATGTGGCGAATTGATGGCCAACCGATATGGCACGATGAAACGTTGATTGCCGACGAAGAAAAAGACTATGGACACACGTTTGCCGATGCAAGACGATTTTCCAACTTGCTCGCTACTCATCTCAAGGTGGATTCGCGTTGGGCGCTGCCCGCCTACGAGGATACTTACTATTATCTCTGGCGTGAGCAGCGGTTGCCTATCGATGTTCAGCCATGGGATTCGAAGCTTGCGGACCCTGAGGAGCGAACGCGACTTGCTAAGGTATTCAATCGCGGCTTGAATAAGCCTGTCGGCATCATTTTGCCAATTCGTCGCCAGTTGTGGCAAGGCAAAGCGCGTTGGCAAACAGGACCTTGGCCGGTTCGGCCAGAAAAGCTGTTTTTGCTGCCTGGCGATTCTTCGATTGGACTTAGGCTGCCTCTCGACACGCTTCCTCACAGCAGTCAATTAGCGGGGCAATCGGTTTACCCGTCGGATCCATTCGCATCGAGACAGCCGTTGCCACCGGCAGCGACGGTCGTGCAAAGAAAGCAGGAAGCGGCTGAGGCGAATGGGGCCAAGACAACGGCAGTGTTTGTGGATTTAGACGACGATCAAAAGTGGTTCGAAGAACAAGCGAGGCTTCGAGCTGCCGAGAAACTTGATTCGAACGCCGTGGTTAGAACGGCCATGTGTATTGAACCTCGCGGAGGGCGCTTATACGTATTTATGCCTCCTACCGAAACACTAGAGGACTACCTCGACCTGGTTTGGGCTATAGAGCAAACTGCCTCGGACCTAAAGTTACCGATCGTGCTTGAGGGATACCTCCCCCCACGCGACCACCGAATGCAAATCATCAAAGTAACGCCCGATCCAGGGGTTATTGAAGTGAATGTTCACCCGGCGTCAAGTTGGAAAGAGCTCGTTGAAAACACGACGGTTTTTTACGAAGAAGCTCGTCAATGTCGGCTTGCGACCGAAAAGTTTGATGTGGACGGCAAACACACGGGCACGGGTGGCGGAAACCATGTCGTCATGGGTGGACCAACCCCCTCGGATAGTCCGTTCCTGAGAAGGCCAGATGTACTTCGAAGCCTCATTGCTTTTTGGATCAATCATCCATCGCTCTCCTACTTCTTTAGCAATCGGTTTATAGGTCCGACGAGTCAAGCGCCGCGGGCTGACGAAGGACGAAGCGATGCGATCTATGAGCTTCAGTCCGCGTTGGAATTGGTCCCCGCTCGAGGAGAGTCCTGCCCTCCTTGGCTGGTCGATCGCTTGCTTCGAAACCTCCTCATCGATTTGACTGGAAACACACACCGGGCCGAGTTTTGTATCGACAAACTGTACTCGCCCGACAGCTCCACCGGTCGCCTTGGGCTCGTTGAACTCCGGGGCTTTGAAATGCCTCCTCACGCCCAGATGAGCTTGACGACACAACTGCTTGTCCGTTGTTTGGTCGCGCACTTCTGGAGAAATGAATACAAGGAACCGCTCAAACGTTGGGGAACCGAGCTTCATGATCGATTCATGCTGCCGCATTATCTATGGCGAGACTTGCAAGATGTATTGCGACATTTGCAAGGGGATGGTTGGAATTGGGAAGAGAGTTGGTTCGCTTCCCATTTCGAATTCCGGTTTCCATCGATGGGGAATGTTGAGTATGACGGCGTATCGATTGAATTGAGAACCGCGATTGAACCCTGGTACGTACTCGGCGAGGAGCCAGCAGGTGGCGGGACGGTGCGTTTCGTAGATTCAAGCGTGGAGCGATTGGAAGTTAAAACCATCGGTTTAGATCCTTCCAAACATCAACTGCTGTGCAACGGAATTCAAATTCCATTGCGGACCGCAGGCGATTCAAGTACGCGGGTTGCGGGTATTCGCTACCGGGCTTGGGCTCCCGCTTCCTGTTTGCATCCCACCGTACCGGTTCACACTCCGTTGGTGTTCGATCTTTGGGACGTTAAAACGGCTCATTCCGTTGGAGGCTGTACCTATCATGTGTCGCATCCAGGAGGTCGAAGCTATGCCACTTTCCCGGTGAATGCCTTGGAAGCGGAAGGCCGACGGAATGTTCGTTTCTTGCCATTCGGACACACGCCCGGAAAAGTAATCGCCCGCATGCCCAGAGCGAATCCCGAGTATCCGACGACACTCGACTTGCGGCGAGAAACGTGGCGGTAGTTCGGCTATCAGTTTGTTTCACTCGAAGACTCAACCCGTTGTGCTAACGGTTGCTCGGCTGGAGCTTCGCTCTCCTATTGATTTTCAATCCATCAGGCATTGAAGACATTTTACGAGGTGGCCTCGCCTCGAATTCGCCAACTTTCTAAATGACGCAAGATTGTCTCAATGAGCGTTTCTAGGCAGCCGGGGGCTGTGGCTGCGATCACCTCCTGGTATATCGCGTATCCATAGCTACTCGCTGGCGGGATGTATCCAGGTTGCCAATCATTGGTTAGCGTAGTCACGAAGACCGGATGAGGTGCCAAACGATTGCGAAGGGTCTGTTGAAACGTCTGATAGAGCTCGCCTGGAACGAAGATCCAGATTGCGTCGCCAAGGATCCCGAGGCGCATTGATAGAGGATAGGACTGGCCCGGAACGAGTGCATTCAAGCGAGCCAATTGCCGAGTGCGTTGTTCCACGTGCGCGCGGCAGTTTCGCACGAGGTGTTCGTCACCTGCTGCGCGTGCACGAGTTTCCTCAGAACGCCATTGTTCTTGCTCTGATATCGTCTGCTCTATTGTGGGGAGATCATGACGATACGGAAGTTGCACCACGTGTTGTTCCCATCGCCAGGCAGTTTGAGTATTGCGGGCATCGTCCATCAACGGTTCATGTCGCCAAGTGCCGATCGTCGTCCCCGAGATCACTGGCCCGGCATAACGATACTCAGTTCCCGATGGCGGCAGGGCAGCCAGCGTTGACAACACTGCGTGTCCCACTTGCCGCCCATTGCGATCTGCGACGGACGTGTCACCCACGAATCCTTCACGCGGTCCCAAGTCCCCCGATGCACCTTGCAGGAACAGACACAACCCGCCCTCAGATTGCTCGATCGTTTCACGCATCGCACCCACCCAGTCGGGACTAATCAGCGTGTTGTCCCAAGCCAACGTGGTGGGATGGCAAGCATAGTTTGCGATCGTGGCTAGCCGTATTCCCGATGCATTTGCGATGCTTGCGATCAAGAGTGTGTCATCGGCAGGTCCCGAAGGATTGAACCCGCAAACATAGCGCCCCTGCTTTGTGTCGAAATAGTCGCGATGTGCGGCCAGTGCGCATCGACCGGTACCGTAAACGACGGTAACGCTTTCGATTCGCGATTGAGCTTCGCAAGCAAGAACGGCGAGCCGTCCGACAAGCTGATCAAGGTATTCTCCAATCAATTCTCCGCCTGGGAGATGGCTGCGAGTCCGAGACATCCAGCCAGAGCCGTGTGTGTGCGTAAGCGTGATCAAGATATTGTCGTATCCGACCTGAGTTGCCGCGTGTATGGCTTGACGGATGCTGCGAATTTCCTGCCCATCGAGAATACAATGGTCAAGCGAAACGAGGATTTGCGGCTCACCCGTCGCGGGGGCGGTCGGTTCAATCCACAATAACGTGGCTACTAGCGGACGATGAATTCCAGTCGCCCGGTCATGCATCGCCGCGCCCCACATGCGATGGTAGATGCCGACCGGTGGGGTGATGTCGCAACGAGCAACGGCGGCTCGACAGCGGGATTGCGGTGTGTTAACAACCGTTTTACTCTGCATATTCATCTCCGAAGAGTGCGCCTTGTGGATTTAACAACGCCCAACAAACAGCGTCGATCGCCATGATGCCAGCGAACAGAAACAGAATAAGGTTCCAGTTGCCAGTCGTCGCGACCAGCCAACCGGCCGTTATCGGGAACAAGGCTGCTCCCATATTGCCAAACATATTCATCGTGCTGAAAACGGTGGCGACATGCCGACCACCAAAACTGATGGCCACCGTATAGCCGCTGACGCCCCCAAACGTGGCACAGAATGCGCCAATCGCTATCAGAGCAATGCTGCCGTTTACATCGTGAATGAAGTAAGAAAGGACAATCAACAGCGAACAGCACGACATACCGGCCACGGCGATTCCTTGCCTACTCAGTCGTGCGTTACCCGTTCGCTGAAGTAGCCAGTCGGAAAAAAAGCCTCCAGTCAAACTGCCAACAACTCCACCAATTCCTGCGACCGTGGTCAGGATCCCCGAGCCAAGCAGTGAGACATCGCGAGTCTTCTGTAAAAAAGTTGGAAACCATGTCATAAAAAAGACCATGCCCGCAGCTCGAAAGAACTGCTGGGCGCAGAGCAACATGAGCGGTCTGCTTCGCAGCATCCTAGACCAATTCATCGGTGACCGAGCCGTACTTGTGCTTTCTGACACAGGAAGCTTCCTGATAGAAATCATCGCTAAGAACAGAATCGTCCAAAGGATGCCGGGGAGCGAGTATGCCGCAAGCAGCAGTCGCCAGCGACTGAGGTGCAGAATGCCAGCCAAGGGGGATAGCGATTCCAAAAACGAAGCCGTCAGAACGGGAGCCAAGGCTCCGCCGATCGTCATGCCGCTCGCCAAAAGGCCCGTGGCCCGGGCTCGCTCGTTCTCGGGAAAGATCTGCCCCAACGCTTTTGCGGCACAAGGAAAAACGCCGGCCTGAGCAGCTCCCATCATGCCCCAAAGGAACAATAATGAAACGAAATCGATCGCAAATGCGCTTAGCAACGTAGCCAATGACCACACGACCGAAAGTATGGCTACGCCTCGCCTGCTCCCAATTCGATCTGCCAGCCAGCCGCTAGGCAGTTGCATGAGTCCGTAGCAAAGATACCACACCGACTGAATCCATCCCATATCCCGCGCGAGGTTTTCAAATTTCAAGTCGGTTGCAATCTCTGCCGCTGGAACACTAAGCGCTGAACGCTGGACGTAGGCAATTGCTGCCGACAAGCACAAGAAAGCCAGTACGTGGTAGCGGCCCTGACGGACGTCAACCTCACTCATCGAATCGTTTTTAGAGACATTGGACATGCAAGGCCACTAGTCAGTAAATGTGAGTCTAGTCAGTAACTGTGAGTCGCAGTTGGAGCAATTGAAAGAGGCGGTCAACTTCAGCCGTCGTCTCCATATCAAGCTGCCAACCGCACGGTTGGATCTGCAGCGTGTTCTTGAACAAACCACGTTTTTTCATTAAGTATTTCTCGATTGCCAAAAAGCCGTCGAGGCCTGCTTGAAGTTGCAACGCGGTCATCGCGCAGATCGGCAATGATAACCGATAGATGCTGTCTTCGTCACCGGCCTGAAGGGCTCGCCATAATGCGACGATGCCATCCAACAAGTCCGTGCCAGGCATTGTTCCGACGATCCCTCGTCGGTAGCAGTCGACAAGGTTGATGCCACCCGAGCCTTCAAAGATTCTAGCCTTGCCGTTGCTAGCATCCCGGAGCTTCGACAGGTTTGGTCCCAGCGGACTCGCTTCGGGTTTGAAAAAGATGCGACGCTCGCCGAACTCGTCGAGCAGCTTCATGTAGACAGCCAGGTCAATCGCAGCGCCGACGTAGCTCGACGCATCTTGCACAACGAGCGGAATAGAAAGTCCGCGCGCGATTGCGGCGAAGTACTCGCTCGTTTTGGCTCCGTTCAAAGAGGTCGCGACAGGAGGAATCGCCATAACGGCACTGGCGCCCAGATCTTGGGCATGTGTCGCAAACTCAAGCGCCTCGCGGATACTCTCCGCACCGACACTAATCACGGTGAAACCGCGACCTTGCACGGACTGGCAGACGAATGACGCCAACTCTCTACGGCCATGATAACCCAGCCTCAGAATCTCGCTGACCATTGCGATGACAACGCCATCCGCACCGGTTTGGAACGCCCAGTCGATTTCACGTTCGAGTGTTGTTCGGTCGATTGAGTAATCGTCGTTAAACGGCGTATGCAGAACCGGCAGGACACCGTGTAAAAGTTCGTTTTCAGGTGATGGCACAATGGGCAGATCTCCAATCCTTGTTTTTGTTTGTTTGCGTAGATGCGCTACCCTACGCCGTTAGCCTTAAGTGGCGTAAGCTTCCATTTGCGAGGAAAAAACTAACACGTAGCACAGGCTGCCAGCGCTGCCAGCCTGTGTTAGTCTAAAACGCACAGGCTAGCAGCCTGTTCTACGGGACTATCTCACGCTACCAATCGCCGACGCTACCGTCGCGATGGAAAACTCGCTGTAGCAATTCTTGCTGGAACGGGTGCTTGCGGACTTCGTCTTCGTTGATCGTAACGCCAAGACCAGGTTTCGTGTTGGCAGTAACGGTTCGTGTGGCTTCATCGACCTGAAAACCTTCCTCAACCACTTCGTCTCGCCAGGGCACATCATTATGCACCGACTCGCAAATAATGTAACTCGGTTGTGAGAAGCCGAACTCGATGGATGCCGCCGTGCTAACCGGTCCTTGTGGATTATGCGGAGCCAAGGCGATGCGGTAGGCGTCCGCCAAGGCCGCCACTCGCCGAGCCTCACTGAAGCCGCCGCAGTGTGTGATGTCCAACTGACAGATTTCGCAACCGCGTTGGGCGAACAAGTCTCGAAAGGCAGCCAAGTGTGTCATTCGTTCACCGGTTGCAATAGGGGTCGAGACCGCAGCGTTGATAGCGGCCAATCCTGCGATACTTTCGGGCCAGCAAGGTTCTTCCAGAAAGTACAAACCATAGGGTTCTAGGACTTTTGCGAACTGCATCCCCATCGCCGGGGAGGGACGCGCGTGGCAGTCGACCATAATATCGATTTTGTCACCAACCGCTTCCCGCATTGCAGCCACACAGGTCTCTGCCGCCTTGATCGGTTTCAGCCCTTCGATCGGCATGGTGGACGGCACGGCCATCGACTTGAAGGCAGTGAAGCCATCGGCGACCGCTTGTTGGGCTAACTCCGCAAACCGTCGAGCATTATCGATCGGAGTCTCATAGAAACTCTCCATATCACCACCACCTAAGTGGCAATAAAGTCGGATGGTATCGCGCACCGGGCCTCCCCACAGCTTGTGACATGGGACGCCATGAAGCTTACCGACGATATCCCAGAGCGCAAGATCGATACCGGCGATGGCCGTCGATCGCACTATTCCGCTACCGTGCCAGAAATGCTGCCTCCACATCATCTGCCACAAATGCTCGACGCGAGTGGGATCTTCGCCAATCAGCAACTGCGACACGTCTTGGATCGCACCGACGACGCTTCGAGTATGCCATTCCAACGTGGCTTCGCCCCAGCCAAACAAGCCCGGCTGGTCCGTAAGAACTTTTACAAAGATCCAATTGCGCATACGGGCATGACAAACAAGCGTTTCGATTGCAGTGATCTTCATTTTGTTCTCGTGAGGTTTAAATTGGGACAATCGAATCACTACTACTCATTTAATAACAACACCAACGACTGTTCGAGTTGCCTTGGATGAAAGCCGAATGGTCCGCGTCCATTCTTGAACGCGATGCGTCCCGTCTGGTCGATCAGATAGAGACGGTTTGGCATACCACTATACAGGGAGCCTACGGCATCATCGACTCCGTCGACCAGGAAAGGAATGTCTATATCGAGATGTTTTTGACAGGTCCTTGCAATCAAGCGACGTTCTGAGTCCATTTTTGGTTGGGACAAATCGATACCTGCGCGCTGGTTGCTCATCATCCACCAACCATCGCTTGGATGGGCTTCCCGTACATAGACAAGGAAAAATTTGGCACGGTCCTGATACCGTTCGTAAAGCTTTTCTATATTTCCAGCTTGGCTTCGAAAAGGTCCACAGGTGAAGTTTCCGAAAATCAGCACAATCGGCTTTTCGCCAATCTCTTTCGAAAGGGTTACAGGTTGGCCGTCCAAAGTAGTGAGCGTAAAGTCGGGAGCCTGATCATCGAGACTTGGGCCCGGCTGCAGCGACCCAAGTTCCTGGTTCTTGAGACCTGTTACAAGGGTGCTGCGGCTGGGTTGATCGGGACGTTTCGCGCTTTTCACGCTTTCACCGGGCGGCGGAGGAAGGAATTTCTCGCGGAGATCATCGATTGCCAAGTACCCGTCCTCATCCGCTCCAAGTTGTTCGAACAGATTCAAAAACTCTTCGCGTGTCAGTTTTCCATTTGCATTGCGATCAGCCAACAAGAACATCATGAACCCAGGCGTTGCCGTGAGAGAGTGTTTGCTCCAATCGAAGTCAGCTTCCGTTAGTTGCCCATCGTCATTTCGGTCAAGCCGCGAGAAATCCGCTTTACTTCCGGTGGACTCCGTCGCGATAACCTTGTCATCCTGATCGGTATCGAAGCGCTTTCGAACATGGTTCCAGCCGAATCGATTCTGTGCTTTTGACAACTTGAACCAACCGTCCTCGGCGCCGAGGCGGCTTCCGTCGAGGATCCCTTCCAGCATCGCGATTGCCTCGGAATCCTTCGGTAGCGAAGCTCGCAATTCCTTTACGATGGCTTCTGCCGCCGGTGTTAGTTCGTCCTCTTGGGCCTCAGTAGGCTTTGTCCCTGGTGGAGGTCCACCGAGGACACTGTCGCGAGTCACCGGAATCGGATCGACTTTCTTCAACCCACCCGCTGGATCTAGGGGGAGACCAAACGCTTCGGTGATCCGATTGAACGCAGCTCGCGAAGTTGTGAAGCTGATCACTTGAACTACGTCACGCGCCCCTGCCGCCTCAATTCCTTCTTTCACTTCCATAGCCGACAAAACAACAGGTGCATTCCCTAAGTTTTTAGCGATGCGAAACAACGCTTGTTCACGAGCGGAAAATGAACTCCAGTCTCCGTCCAGCGCAAAGATCTGGTCGGTGGATTGATGGAGGCTAATTAGTTGGTCGCGAGCCCGTGCGAGTGCGTACCAAGCGCGATCTTGTCTCGCCAGGATCCATGACAACTGAGCTTTGAGCAACGGTGAAATATCACCTTTGTCTTCGGACGCCAAGATGCTCTCGAATCGACTCGAACCAGCCGTTGGAAATCTCGCCAAGAGTCGAACCCAATTTGGCAACTGGCCAACCATGGATGCGGTTCCAGGAATGCTTTCGCGCGTTTTCGACTCGTCCATCAACGGAATTCTAGGCTTGCGTGTCTTGCACTCCAACAGCCTTTTTTCGACGAAGTTTCGGGACTCGAGAGAGGGACGTCGACTTACGGTTGCACACGTGTTGGGTACGTCGCTTTTTTCCGAGAGAACCACAATTTTGCTGACGGTTTTTTCAAATGCGGGTGATGTTGGCGTCAGATACGATCCACGTGGACGCTGTGCGTCAGCAGACTGCTCGATTGGATTGTTCGCTGGACCACCCACAACTCGCGAGAATCCTCCTTCATCCTTGTTTTGCGGAACGGCAATCGCTTCCTTCCACCTATTGATGGAGTTGTTGCCCGCCATCGACAAAACCATCTCCAAGATCTGGTCGTCCGTGAAATGAACCTGGAGACCCGCGATGTCTTCATCTGAAAACAAATGTGGTTCAAGCGTAAACTTTTTCGCAAATGCAAATGCCGTTTGCGAAGCGACATCGAACTGATTCCAATCGCTGTCTAACAAAGCAATTTGATCTTCGGAACGACCCAAGCCAAGCAGTTTGCTCTCTTGGTGCCCAATGCAATACTGGCAGTTGTTAACGCGAGAAACGATCCAGAACAATTCGACTTTTAAAGCGTTGTCCAAAGTGAACAATGGATCCTGCAGCCGCGAGAACCCGGCCGATCGATCGCGATTCGAAGCGCTACCTGTGTTCGCTGTGTTCGCGACTCCCGCACTCCCTGGCGCTCCAGGTGCATTGGAATTGGCTGCGCTGGAATTGGTGTTTCTAACGGGCTCGATGCCGTTCAAGTAATGATACTTGACTCGGCTTTCGTAGCTATCCGCTTGTGCGCCCATTTTCGCTCGGTCACCGTCGGAAAGCTCCGGTAATGGGATTCTTGGCACTCGAACTTTAACATCTTCGAGCAGACGCTTCAGTTCTGGACGTGTGAGCGGAGTCGGTCGGATTGCTTCGAGTCCATCCTGCGCACTTACGAATCCAACGAAACCGAGCGTCGCTAAGAAAAAACATAGTGTCAGTTTTTTACGCATATCAATTATCGCTTTGCAATTTGAATATCGAACGAATGGTAAATCAGCCTTCTTCGCGGAAAAACGTCAATGCAGGGGTCGTTGTGACAAGATAGTTGAACGAGCGCTGCGTAACCTTGCCATCCTTTCCTTTGCACTTCAATGAGATTTTGAATCGAACGTTTGGTCCAAGCATTTCGCCGTCACCAAGGAACTTAAATTCTGTCAGCGTCGCTTCTTTCTTCCACAGATCTTCCGAAACGTAGACGGGTGGAGTTTGCTTGGGTAGCTCGTCCATTTTCACTCCCAATTTCCATTGATCCAACAGTTTCTCTGCAAGCGTCCTAGCTTGCTGGCTATCGGATAGTGGTACCTTCGACGGTCCACAACCTATAGCCATCATGAACCCCAGCAACACAAGGGTGAGTATTGGACGACGAAACAGCTCGGAACGACGCATTATTCATTTACTCCGGCTAGAACTTCGCCTTGGTTGCGTGAGCCTAAAGCTCGCCAGACCAAGAGGTCGATGCTTCGTGGAATGAAAACGACCGAACCGTCACAACGCGCAACTTGGACGCCACCGGTGTGATAGCTTTTTGCCGTGGTCGAAATTCGTCCTGGTGGAAACATGCAAGAGCGGCTTTGAGGTGGTGCTGCATGGAAATAGCAGGTGGAGGAATGCCCACCGTTGAGCCATGGCCCTCCAACGTTGCTATTTCCCTGAAACGACAAGTTCATCGTATCGATGGCCTCGCAATCCCGAATGGCCTCGTCCGCAGTTGCTGGGTTCGTTCCTGGCCGAAACGTATCGGTTAGACTCGAAATCGCGTTGCTGAAGTCACCGATTCCATGTTCACTAAATGCGGCGGTGTTGGATAGTCCGTCCGTGACATCGGCAATTCTCAGATGCTTGCTTGGGATCATTGGGCCGTTCGGTTCGGGAAATCCGAAATTCGGGTCGCTGCTCAATGTTGGCGGCAGGCCATTCAAAATTCCAGAACCTTGGTTCGAGCGATAATTCGTTCCTGCCCAACCTGCAACCGGAATAACACGGACAGGGTCGGATGGACAAAGCAAAGTTTGAATAATGGCTGCTCGTGCAGCAGTATTATTCACATGCGTTCCGGAGACATTGAAATCGATGAGCTGATAGACATTGGATTGCTCCATGTATGGCATCAATGCTCCAAACGCAGACAAGCCCGTTGTATCAGCTCTACCCGACGGCAACCGCTTGGTCGCAGACTCGTAGTTATGAAAAGCTAAACCCAGTTGCTTGAGATTGTTGCCGCACTGCATTCGGCGAGCCGCTTCGCGAGCAGCTTGGACAGCTGGCAGGAGCAGCCCAACTAGAATTCCTATGATCGCAATCACGACCAACAATTCGACTAGGGTAAATCCAGTACGACGCGAGCGTGTAGAAATAAATAGAGACATGGCAAAGGTTCCTTACGTATCTGTGAATTGCAAGATAAAGAATAAATGCATAACCAAAACAAACAGACATTCGCTACCAACTCGGTTACGACACGTAAGCCAATCGAGGAACTCAAGAATGGCTTGAGAAAACGAGAGTTGATATGAAACATGCAACAGGAAGCGAAAGCCACTGTTGTTTGCTAGAGCTCGGTTTTAGGCACAGCCGACGTGCAAGATTACACAAGGTTGTATCGTCCACTTCCTGACGCAATCGCGTGACGGTCGATGGATTTCGCCGAAATTCCAAGCGAGAACAATGCTATTAGGCATTGAGAATAGGCGGAGGCGTAGTCACCTCAAGCGTCGCCGAGGAAGGAAGAGCAACATCGAAGAATTCCAATTTTCGCAATTTCAGCGAATTGGAAGATGTGTCCGTTGGCTGAAAATTCAGATGGTGTCGTTGCGGGACGGTTACACGCGAGGGTTCAACAGGAGGCAGCGATGGAGCAGATCGACAATTACCGCCTTGACAACCGGGACCAGGCATAGAGTCGTGAGTCAAATCCATTTTGGAACTCAATCGAGAGTGTTCCAAATAGTCTCCGCAGCTCCCACGTACGTTTTGTCCTCCAATCCCAATTGCAAAAGCAACGAAGACAAACACATAAAGTGCAATCCTCAGCAGTCGCGTAGCAGTGGGAAAAAAGAGCATTGATCGCCTTTATCGGGGCTCGCCTCGAAAACGAAATAGACGATCTAATTGTACTGCTAAACCAACAATCGTCAAACCGCAAAGTGTGCTTTTCCGGCACTATCGTCCTTTTTGGTGCTTTTCATTGGGCATAGATCTCATTTCACATTTCGTTTATCGACGAGCGTTTCCACGACAGGGTTACCTGGGCCTGCTTCGCCCTCGCTTGCTACTGGTCGGTTATTGTTTCTCGAAACAAGTTAAAAGTCATCTTGGCCGCACCGGTTGGGGTGACCGGTGCGAGTTAAAAACGACCGGACAAAATTCACACGACACGCCCACCTGTGTAGCGAAGCGACTTACCGTAGGATTTACGGCTTACGACTGGTTGAACTTCTCAGGCGAGATCAGAGTGCGTTGCTCGCATGTAGCTTCTTGCAGCAATGTGCCGACGACACCATGAGTTGGCAGCTTCCTGAAACTACGACTTGACGAAAGATTTTATGCAAGCCTGGAAAGTCGTCGCATGGGGCATGAAGATCAAGCTGATCGCTGTTTGGGCGCTGCTCATCGTGACTCCGTCCGTGGTGGCGATTTGCGTTTTCGTAAGACTGAACCAGGATGCTCCCGAGCCGCCGGGTAGGTTTGGTGAGCAAATGGCTTGGTGGCCAGTAGCTTCTGACTTCGTTGTGGCTCTCCTGATTCCGCTTTGCACAGATTTTGTTGGTCGGTGCTTGTGCTTAGCCGCACCTGTAGAAAACCGTATGCAGCCGATTTTGTCTGCGGCCTTCCAAGGGGCGGGGGTGTCTGGAATGCTGTTGATCGTCTCAGTGGAAAGTCACTTTGCAGGCCCGGCTATTCTGTGGACGGTCACCATGCAGCTGATATCGGCGCGTCTATTCTCGGGATTCCTGGCAGACCTTTGTGCCAGTATCGAGCTTGGTAAATTGAGCGACGAAGTTGCAGCACTTCGGGAAAGTGTCGGTAAAGCGACCTTTGCGGCGGCTGGCAGCTTGCTTTTCGCTATGTTGGTAGCGGTGCCGTTGGTTGTATTGGGCTTTTTTCTTGGAATGTGGGTACCTGCAGTAGGATTCCTGGTGGTCTTCATATACCCCGCGATCCTAATGGTCAAATCGATCATCCTGTACCGGTCGATCGTTCAGTCGGTATTGCTGTGGCTTGCAAAGCTGGGCGAAGCTAAGGTAGACGTTGACACTTCTGTAGGACAGGATGCTGACGGAGTAATCGATGCTGTTGTTATCTCGGAGACGCAACTGGCTGCTGAGCCCATCGCGACGCAACGACGTGGAGGTAGCGGGCACGAAAGATCAGCTGACGCCCGACGTGAAGAATCCTTCTTGCAATCAACTGTGGTGACGCCTGCTGTCGTCTTGAATCGCGTTGAAGATCAACTTGCCTCGCTCGGATTGCTTGAAATACACCGGACAGAGGCGCATAGGTGGCGCATGCTCAGCCTCGGTCTTCTGCTTAAGGACGGTGCGATTTGGATACTGCTTGCACTTCCACCCGTGGCTATGGTAATTCGGATGGATTCGCTACCGCTCTTAGCATTATTCGCACTGGTTCCCGATTTGGTAGGACGACTGTTATGCTACTATGCCCCGGCACGCAATCGCACGGACCTGCTGATTTCGATCATCGCGCAAATCGTTGGCTTAACGATTCTGATCGCGGCGAGTCTGTTTGACTCCTATGAGGCAGTTGTCGGCATTTTGGTTGCGATTGTCTTGCAATACGTGGCTGCCATTTTCTTTGTGCGTTTTCTTGCGCATTTGGCAGAGGCCTTAGGAATCATAGTCGTGCAATCGCCTGTCGTAGAACTGAGAGATCGCCTTGTCGCGTTGGGTGCACAGGTCATGCAGTTCGTGGGGATTTCCTTCGCGTTGATATTCCCAGTTGCCCTCATGATCTTGATAATCGGGCTTGGGACGTACAGTCTCGGATTCTATCTGATCTACGTTGCTGCCATTCCGCTGTCGTTAGTCCTTGGTCCATACTTGCTCTTCGTGTTGGGACTCAGTCTACAAATGTTGTATTGCTATGATAAGACATTAAGGCAAATCAGAAACCGTTTGCAAATAATTGAAGCGCACAAAGGGAGGCGATAGGAGCGGATAGATTCGCGGCAGATAATGTCTCGCGCTCTCACCGGAACGTACCGCCAGCGGTCACTTGCTCGGCCACATGCACGTAGCACCACGTTGTGTCGAAATGCGATTGGCTCAAGGGTCAGATGCGCCGTTAGCACGCACTCGTTAGCGCATCGGATCCGAAGTCGCGCAATTTGGCAAACCGCCTAAATGAATCGGATACCAGAACGTAGGCTGAAAATGCACTTGCTTCGGGCAGTCCAAACAAAGCAAATAAGTGCGAGTAGCCATTACTTGAGATCCGGACGTGCTGGTCGGCAGTAAAAGGACTCGTAGAAAAGGACTCGTAGGGACACAGCTTTTTTTCGGGGGGGGCGTTGCATCTTGGATTTGGAATTCCTAGGGTGAATGCAATTCCCATTGCTTCTATCGGCTTTTTCGATGGAGTGAATCATGGCGAGATTATCTCGAGCGGAAATTTTTGATTCTTCCGAGATCGTGGCAGTGCCTACAATTGAGAGGACCTTCAGGCGTTGTTACCTTTTGGGCGACGACCATCTAACCCAAAAGAACTTCGATCACCGCAAAAAATGGTTCGAAGATAAACTCAAGCCACTCGCTTCGAATTTTGGGTTCGATTTATTGGCCTTTTTTTACTAGCGAATCACTTCCTTCTGGTCCTCCGTCCAAGGCCTGACGTCGTTGCTACTTATGGCCCAAGTGATTGGCCAAATCTTCTTTGGTGGACTCTTTCATTCCTAACTCCAATCCGGTTTATCCCGGCGCTTTCCTGTGTCCCTTTGCGTCCGTGCATTGGGTGCTTTGCGGCCTCTTTGCGTCCCTGCCTCTCTTGGAATTCGCGAAGCATGATTTATGGATTTTACGTTGGTTGGTTCGTAGGGATTCATTTTGATACCATCACTACTTTCCTCGGCAAACGCACCGATTCAGTCAGCCCGAGCAAAAGCCTTTACGCAAGTCGGAACGCCTGATCGAGGGCGTGGTTGCCATGGACGGTTCGTGCTGCTTCTAGCATCCAGCCAAGCTGATCGCTCGCTGGTTGGTGGCTCGATATGCTCCGTGTTTTCTGTTACATGAGCTGGAGTTGGCATTGGGAAATGAAAAAGACCAATCAGCCCGATTGCCGTCAAATTTGCAACAATAATTCCGAACGCTATCCGTTGCGTCGACACATTGAATTGCTTTGTTTTACATAAAACAGGGCACGGATTTCTGTTGCAGCTTTCAGCGAGCCAAATCAATCTTTGACGCCAAATATTTTGCAATATACTCCTTACTGCCCTCCTCAATTAACGAGCCGAAGATTAATTCTGTTCCGTTATTTTCCACCAATGCAATTCCTTTTTGGGGAATATCATTGATCGATACCCCACCGTCTTTCATGCGTATCGACTCAACTTTTGCAATATCAAAGTTTGTACGATACCCGATTTTCCCAATTCCGTATATTACCATACTATTATCGCCATTAAGTATAACCTTAGTAGAACAAAATAACAAACATGCAATTACCAAGGTCAGAACAATCGTACCCAGAGCAAATGGAATACCAAACAATGCCCCACCCATAGTTAGAGTTCCATTAATAATAGGCACCACATAAATCATTGTCATTGAACCCCCTGACCATAAGAAATAGAACGGCATGAGAAATAACAGCACAGGAGATTTCTTTCTGTAGATTATTTCCTCGCCACTTCCCGTATAATAGATTGTAACATATCTTGGCGCATCGTGTTTGCTCATTCTCAAAGGATCTACAACATTTGATAAGTCGCTGTATTTATACTGAATGTTGCAGTTCCGACACAATGCTATATCCGTAGCAACGCTAAAATCCATATCCGGTATAAGATTTTTGCATTTAGTACATTTAATCATGATATTCCTTTGGATTGTCGTATGGCTAGCCAATATCAGCGTTGTTCACCAAGGCCCAACGCCAACGTTGACCGACTCCCCGGCAACAAGGCTTCCATTTTGGAACGGACACTCGGGGGCTTCGGTTCAACATTTTGTTCGTCA
>CAMBSL010000104.1 GCA_945870455.1 Pirellula staleyi DSM 6068
TGCTTCTCTACGGAATCGAAGGTTGCTTTGACGTCGTCAGCGCGAAACATGGCCATCATCTTTTTCATAGTTGACACGAACAATTCCTTTTGGTCGGTGCTTAAGTCAGAGCAACTTAGACCAAGCGATTCGTCGGACTTTTTCACCACTTTGTCAGGGCTTTCACTGCGTGGCTCGGCGGAAACCAAGCCCTTTGCCTGTTGCCTCTTTGAATCAATTCTTGCTGCTCTCGGTTGAATGTGCCGGGAATTCGATGCTCAGGTTGGATATACCACCAATTGCTTACGTACTGACGTCTGGGATGATCCATGGGCAAACAAACTTTTTGCCTTTGGGTTTCGCTCATGCTTTTGTAAAGCTGCATCGGCAGGGAGTCCGTTTTGGCTTCGTCCGCAACCACTCGCCCCAAGAGCTTGTCCAATTGTGTCGTCGTTAGAAAAGCGGTCGACATACCAGCGGACCTTAGCAAGTCGCGACGCGTTTGTTGGTTCATGGGTCACACTTTCTTGATTTTGGATTTGGTGCTGAGGAAGCAAACGCCGTACTGATCTAGTTGAGCAGATTGGACTGTCAAAGTCCACTGAATTTCACATCGATTGCCCAACCGAACAACAACTCGTTCTCGCAGTTAAGTAGATGGTCGCAGACTCACGAACCATTCTTTCGACGCAAATGAGCCTTGAGAGTACGACTAGAGTTTTCAAGAAGTTCAAATTCATCGAGGTCGGCGAGATCCAGAGTCGACAACGCAACAGCTTGATTCTTCTGTGATAGCAGGTCGAGTCGAAACCGTGGTCGGATGAAAGACGAAAGCTCTATAATTGCATGATAGGTGCTTTTTAAAAACTGAGTTGCCGCGAACACTCCACTTGCGATCGCCTAGCCAGCAAATCGGATTGATGAGTGCGCAGTTCATTCGCTAGCGGGCGCCCAAATAGACTTGAGTTCAAATACGAGACAAGGCCGAGTCAAAGCCCAGTCCCGCCTCACTCAATGTCGCGAACAAATCGAGCGTCCGAGGCAAGTTCTGTTCAATCAATTCCGCACGCACTAGTCTCGCCTCCCCGGAACCAAGACGACCGTCCGCTCCATCAACGCTTTGATGCCGCGTAACCGCAATAGCATCGCCAACCCGAGACCGATCGCACCACTCAGGTCCCAGCTTCAAAGATGCGCCGTCGCCGACCTGGGCGAACGCGTCAATTGGCTTGAATGTGAATTGGCGAGGAATTCCGAAATTACTTGGAAACTTGCAAACTCCAGAGTGTATTGGGATTTCTGGAATTTGCAGGTGCGGTTCGATTGCGTCTTGCAATTGCACATGCACAACTTATACTATCCGGCGAATGATCTCAGCGGCAGGCGAATGATCGCAGCGGCATAAGTTCAGTCAATCGTTCTGAGCTCGCCGCAAAATGCATTAGACTGCCTCCTTTCTGGCACTAATGTTGACCTGGAAATGGTTAACGGGAGGTGGAACAATTCGAATGAGAAAACGAAAAGCATTTACTTTGATCGAGCTGCTCGTGGTGATTGCGATCATAGGAGTTCTTGTTGGCCTGCTTCTCCCGGCGGTCCAAGCTGCGAGAGAAGCTGCTAGGCGAATGCAGTGTTCGAACAATCTAAAGCAGATTGGGATCGCGATTCACAACTATCACGATTCTTTTAAGTCGACTCCAACTAACTTTACGACAGCGGGTACTTCGACTGGGGCGACGACGAGTGGTTTCTACAGTTGGCTAGCTATGTTGCTTCCATTCGTAGAGCAACAGAATCTCTACAATTCGATTGACTTCCGAATCCCTCTGGCTGATCGGTCTCATTATGGCAATTCTGGCAACTTCACGAATTACACTATATCCCCGAGCCACCGAAACGCCGCAGCTGCAGCCACGTTGGTCCCTGGTTTTGTATGTCCATCGGACCCTGCTGGCACGTTGAGAGTGCATGGGAGTGAACGACTCGCGCCGGGTAGTTATGCGGGAAATGTTGGCTGGCCGAAGGGATCTTCATTTCCAGGCTCGGCAATGATCCTAACTCAAAACGGCTTTATCGGTCTTGGTTCACCTGAAGGAAATGACCCATGGCAGACGCCAAAGGTTAGATTTGCGGATGTGACGGATGGCTTGTCGAATACGGCAGCCGCGGCCGAACGACTTATTTCCAACTTTTCTCTTCAAACTTCACCATGGGGTGGACAATACGTTCCGAATGGCGTTCGAGAAGGAATGCTCTCCTATTGTGCTGGTGGCATGGCAGCAAGGCCGCTTGATCGTTGGGTCCCATACTGCGCGAGTGTTACGCCGAGTGACCCTACGTATGTTCGCAAGCACGGGCATATTTGGATGAGCGGTTGGACCTTCGCAGCCAATACCTATATGCATGTGATGCCTCCTGGCGAAAGGAACTGTCACATTTATGGAGGAGAGCATGATGGCAATAACATCGTTACGCCGAGCAGTTTTCACTCTGGTGGATTCAATCTGCTTATGGCAGATGGGAGCGTGCGATTTCAGTCAATCGGAGTAGAAGATCGCATTTGGTGGTCTCTTGGGAGCAGGAATGGTGGCGAAGTCGGCTCCATTGAATAGAAACGCAAACGAGCATTGGCTCAGCCCTTCTTGGTCGATTTGTGCTGCGTTCCTGATCGGCGGAAGCTTTTTTATTGGATGTCAAGATAAGCAACCCGAGCCTGATAAGGCCGAACTGTTTGCGGCGCTTGCAAGTGAACCTTTCGCTTTTGAGTTGATCGCAAGTCGAAGGAGAGTGGCCGCTAGCAAGTTGGATTGCAGCACTTGGATAGTTTTAACGAGCGAGTCCATTCCTGCAGTTGGGAGTCGAGCGAAAAAGCGTGTCAGAATTTCGTCCGAACAAGCGACAGTCTCTTCCTTTCCTGTTTCTGCTATTTTCAATTTGCTTGCAGAATTCGACGTTCCAACAAACGCTGTACCTCACTTTAAAGAAGAAACAGGACGCATGATTGAATGGCAGAAGGGAGCGGCGAGCATTCGCGTCCGTGAGTGCAAAGTGAACAGCTCTTCCCGCTTATCTGTTATAGAGTATTGCAAATAATTACTGTTTCTACGTGACGCGCTGTTGCTTGTGCAATTCAATTGCGTTAACATTCTGATTGTAAGCTGTCGCTGCCTCCCGGCGAAAGTTCCCTGTAATCGGTTTTTTACGGCTAGGCATGATCATGCACTCGGTATTCGGTCGACCACTTCTTGGCTTTTGGGTCCTGCTTGTTGTCTTGTTTCTGACTCGACTGACGGCACGCGGCGACATTTTGGAGTACTCAAAGGGTCACTCCGACATTCGCACGGAATTTGCCGGAGGCCGAATTGATCTCAAATGGGGCTTTGACGCTGGCGCGGTACTTGGTGGCAATACGTTGACCTCCTCCATTCAATTGGATCCATCCAATGTGGTTGCGAGGGTATCAGATGCAGCAATATTTTCAACATCATCGTCAATCTACTTCCTTGGAAACACTCCTGGAGCCAACATTTGGATTCTTCCGTTTAACAACGATCCGGATCTTCCGTTTCTTGGGACCAATAGTGAGTCTCTGTTTGGATTTAATCCTCCGTTTACATCGAATTCCCTCCAACTAGTTGGCTTCAGTGGACCTGGTAATTTTGCTTTGTGGCAAACAGGTCCGTTTGGCGAAGCCAATGTGTTTCTGAGAACAAACGATGGGTTAAGTAATCTCGACATCATCAACCCAATCGTTGGTTCTCACGCGCACTACAACTGGGGTTTCACAGCAGAGGGAGTTTACGATTTGACGATTTTGGCTACGGCGAGCCGCGGAGGCGTCGATTTCAGCGATACCGATACGTTTCGATTTGTTGTTGGCAGTTCGACGGCAGTTCCTGAACCAGGAAGCTTGGCATTGCTGTCGATAGTCGGCGCTGGTGCGTTTTTGCTTGCCAACAGAAATAGAATTTTGGTTCGAACCATCGATCAAGCTTAAAAGTTGCTTGGGTGCGCTGAGCAAGCTTGAGAATGCTTCACCTTCTATTTCTGTTAATGATTCTGTTCCTCAACCTAAGAAAGCCATGACAACTACTTACTATGAAGAATACATCTATGAATCGCTTTGAGTCTAAAAGAAATGTTTCAAAACAATGTTCGCTTCAGGTACAACGCAAGCGACGTACATTGCGAAAGCGACTGGTGATCGAGTCGTTAGAGGCGCGACATTTGATGGCTGGCGATTTGGGGACTTTTTTGACACAAGGGCATGTGGATATCGATATAGCTCGGAGCGGCATCGAGTGGTCTGTAGGAGTAAAAGACGCCCATGCGGTTCCGGAGACAAAGTATGCGAACAACGACGCGGTATTGTATGTTGGGGCAACATCGTTGATCGAACGTCCAGACATCGCCCAATTTGACTTTCTCGGGGTGAATCCAGGAGAGCAGTTTTATCTTCTTCCGCAAAGCGAAGACCCTAATATGCTCTTCTTGGGGGTAGCGGCAGAAGGAGTGGAAGTAAGTACGGTAGATCGTTACAGTCCAAGCTTGGAGTCCAAGGGGCGTGTCAGTTCTGTTAGTCGATGGGTAAAAGCTACCCTCTCTGATGTGCGGCACACAAACCCTGATGGGACCTCGGGAGCAGGTGTGTTTTCCTCGTGGCGAACTGGGGTTTTTGGACAAACCACTGTTTTCATGTCATCCTTGAATGACGGCGTAAGCAACCCGAATGGAAATGGATTGGATACTACCGATGGAATATCCGCAGACGATGCATGGTGGATTCAAGCTGGAACGGAATCGCATGTCAACTTCGGGTTTAGTAAATCAGGGCGATATGAAGTTGACCTACGAGTCTCGGCCTACTTCGGAGATGACACCTTGTCGACTCCAAACATAGCAGGCCTAAGCACAAGCACGCCGGTAACACTGTTTTTCTCCGTCGCAAGTTCTGGAGAGTTGCAATTTGAATCAGCAACATATTCCGTCAATGAGAATGCAGGGAGCGCCAGTGTGGATGTGATACGAGTCGGCGGTAGCGTTGGAAAACTGACCGTCGATTACGCGACATCGAACGGAAGTGCAATTGCTGGTAGTGACTTCACGTCAACCATTGGCACGTTGACGTTTGGTGATAAAGAGACGCGCAAGACGATTGTTATTCCAATCATCCACGATGCTGCCTTGGAGCCAACGGAAGCATTTTCGCTGGCGTTAACATCTCCCAAGCCGGCTGACTTCCATAGCTATCGTCAGAATATCGAAGGAGATGTGAACGGCCTTTTAGGAGGTATCGCAACAGCCACGATCTCGATCGTGAATGTCGAGAACTCTCCACCGACGATTTCCGACATTGCAAACCGATTCGTGGTTGAAGGCAATTCGACCGGCGCGATTCCTTTCACCGTTTCCGATGTTGAAACCGCGGCTGCAGATCTTCTGGTAACTGCGACTTCGTCAAATCAATCTGTCATTCCCAATGGGAACATAGTGCTCGCTGGCAGTGGTGCAAATCGCACGATTAGGCTGACAGCGATTGAGGGGCAAATCGGAGTGTCCACCATAACCGTTACGGTTACGGATGCGGCGGGTCTCCAATCGAGCGACACCTTTGATGTTTCGGTGATTGCTACACCATTGGTTCCGTTTGCACTGCCAAGAGTCATTGGAAACGGAGTGGCTGGCGTATCGAATGTCAACATCGCAGATTTAGATGCGGACGGAAAGCTGGACGTTCTTGCGGGCGCATACGGCGCGAATAAAGTTGTTTGGTACAAGGGCACCGGGGATGGGACGTTTGGGGCTGAACGAGTAATCGATGCTGCCGCTGCAGAGACGTGGTTCAATACGCCTGGCGACTTGGATGGTGATGGGGACGCCGACGTGCTTGCTGGCATGTACTCCGGTACCTTGGCCTGGTATGCGAATAACGGCAGCGGATCTTTCGTTAAGAACGTGTTGGCGACAGACATTGTCGGACCGTATGTTCGAATTGGCGATTTGAATGGTGATGGTCGCAACGACATTCTCGCGGGGCCTGACGGTGGCACAACGATCTTCTATTTCCAGCAACTGCCAACGGGCGGTTTTGCATCGAGACAACTACTCACGTCATCCTTTTCAAAGCTGGGAGGCATTCACCTAAATGATTTCGATTTCGATGGGGACCTAGATCTTTTTGCGGGCGACTATGGTTCAAACCAACTTTCCTGGTTCGTAAACAATGGCTCTGGCGTATTCGGTGCCCGTCAGTTTGTAAGCGCGCAAGATTCCTCGGGGTTGGACCGCGTAGTGGATCTCACCGGGGATGGACTGGTTGACTTACTTTCGTTGGAATACGCAACTGGGAGAGTTTCCTACTACCCGCAACTAACGACTGGAGGATTCGGCGGTCGAGTGGCAATTCCGTTGACGGTTGCGGATTCTTACGCGTTGGCAGTCGCCGATTTTGACAACGATGGCGACAACGACATAGCCGATGGTGCGTATGGATCTGCAGGCATGATTGCCTGGGTCGCCAATCAAGGGAACGGATCTTTCAAGCCGCAGCTTCAGATCTCCACCTCAGAAGGTCAAGTGAGCTCGATGGTTGCGGCGGATGTTGATACGGATGGAGATGCTGATCTGGTCGTCGGTAGTTTTTCAGGAGGTCGCGTTTCCGTCTACAAGAACCGACTGGGTGAGTTTGCAACGCAAGTGGTGCAACCAGCAAGCGGCGTTTATTTGTTGGGACAGAAACTGGATGCTTCAGTTCATTTTGGTTACCCCGTCAGCGTAACCGGTACGCCATCGATCTCCCTGCAGATCGGGCCGCAGACTGTTCAAGCGACTTATCTTTCTGGGTCGGGGACACCCACGCTGAAATTCCAATACACAGTGCAGGGCACTGATTTGGACAGCGATGGTGTGCAGTTGGCTGGCTTATTGATCTCGCTCAACGGCGGCTCGATCATCGATCCCTTAGGCAAGCCAGTCGATCTTGCATTGCCTGCCACTCCCTTCAGTGGTGTGCTCGTCAATGGCAACGCACCGTTTGCAAACGCTATCACCCGAGCTGGGGCGGCGCACGGAGCGAATACAGAGCAGGTCTCTTTCCTGGTGTCATTTAATGAGGCCGTGCAAGATGTGGACGCCGCCGATTTTAATGTGGTTACGACAGGCACGCTCGCTGGAATATCGGTAGCCTCAGTTAGTGGCACGGGAGCCTCGCGAACCGTCGTCGTTAACACAGGAATCGGAAGCGGCGTGCTCGGTTTGCATTTGAAGCTGAATGCGACCATCTCGGACTTGACCGGTAATGCGATTGGTCGAGGTTATGCGGGCGGTGAAGTCTATACGATAGAACGCTCGCCCTCGTTTGTGATCGACAATTTCTATACCGCCGGACATGGCGATGTTCAAGCCGCACTCGAAGACAATTGGCTTGAATTGAAGGTGACTCCCGATGGATTTGAATATGAGAATAATGAGGTTTTGATTTACGGCAATGCTGATGCACTGACAACTAGACCAGCAGGAGCGAGATGGGATTTCCTGGGCGTCGAAGCAGGACAGAACCTCTATGTTTGGTCTGACAATGGAGCCATCCTGACGGTTCCCGAGCAGGGCTTCAGTGGCGAACTGGTACCCGGCGGAACTGTGGCCGCTCACGAAATAACGGATCCACGTATCGCAAATACCGGCACTTATTTGCGACTTCAGGTAGTTGGTATGCGCTCGAGCGAAGGCGGGGCGTATTCGGTCTTTACAAACGATCTTGCTTCGACGCGAGTTTGGATTGCAACGGCGGAAGGAGTTTCTTCAGCGGATTCGATTTGGATTCAAGAAGGTAGCCATCAACACTTCAACGTGGCCTTCTCGAAGAAAGGTTACTACGAAGTCGATTTTGTTGTATCAACTTTCCGCGACATCAATGGCAATGGAGTATACGATCAGGGCCTCGATCCATACATCGAGAGCGGGCTGGAGACGATCTACTATGGAGTCGATATCGCCGGTGGTCCGGTCGATTATGTCGTACCTTCCGACAATCGACCTGTCGCCTTTGGCGATACTTATTCGGTTGCTCCTGGAAATGTGCTGCGTGGCAACGTACTGTTCAATGATGCTGACTTGGACGGTGATTCACTAAACGCCGTGGTGATAGCGGGTGCAACCAAGGGAACGCTCACACTAAATGGCAATGGAGGTTTTACCTACACGCCGGGCACAGCATTTGACGGAAGTGATAGCTTTACCTACCGCAGTAGCGATGGAATTCTTCAAAGCGAAGTCACGACTGTCACTATTACAGGATCCGTGCGTCCTGACTTCGATGCGACGTTGAAGACGGGGCATGCCGATATCGGTGTCAATTTTGAAGATGATGCTTGGGATCTGCACATCCATGATGAAGAGACCGATACAGAATATGAGCCAGACGAGGCGATGTTCTATGTAGGCCGCGATGCGATGCTGACTCGCACCGGCGACGCAGCCAACGCAGCCTACGATTTCCTTGGAGCACCCGTGGGCAGTACGCTCTTTGTTTTGCCACAAGTCGAAAATCCAAACTTATTGTTCCTGGGCATTGGTGGAGAAGAGCTGGCCGATGGACTGCTTGAAGGTGATAAGGCGACTCTCCGATTAGCATCGGTATCAGGACCCGGTCAGTTTTCCATATGGCAATCGGGTCTAACGCCGACCACACCGAAACTCGTCATGGCCACGTCGGACGGCATCGACGCGTCGGATATGTTGGACATAGTAGCGGGCAGTCACGCACACATGAACTTTGCCTTCACTAAGCAAGGCTTCTATGAAGTGACATTCGTTGCGTCGGGCGTCGATGCCGATGGCAATGTAACCGACAGCGGACAAGTGACGTATTACTTTTTCCTGACCGATGGCCTTGTGCCGTTCTCGCTACCGAGAGTTGTCGGGGGCGGTCTGGCAGGCGTGTCGAATGTCAACGTCGTCGATCTTGATGCGGATGGAAAACTGGATGTTGTTGCTGGTGCGTATGGCGCGAACAAGATCGTTTGGTACAAGGGCAACGGTGATGCGACCTTCGGGACAGAGCAGGTTATCGACGCTGCCGCTGCCGAAACCTGGTTCAATACTCACGGTGACCTGGATGGTGACGGCGACGTCGACGTGCTTGCAGGCATGTACTCCGGTACCCTCGCCTGGTACGCGAATAACGGCAGCGGATCATTTGTCAAGAACGTCCTGGCGACGGACATTGTCGGTCCCTATGTTCGAATTGGCGATTTGAATGGTGATGGTCGCAACGACATCCTTGCAGGGCCTGACGGTGGCACGACGATCTTTTATTTCCAACAATTGCCAACTGGCGGTTTTGCATCGAGAGAAGTACTTGCCACCAGCTTTTCGAAGCTTGGCGGAATCCATCTCAACGATTTCGATTCCGATGGAGACCTGGATCTATTTGCTGGTGACTATGGTTCGAACCAACTCTCCTGGTTCGTCAACAACGGCTCAGGCGTTTTCGGTGCTCGTCAGTTTATCAGCTCGCAAGATTCCTCTGGATTGGACCGCGTGGTGGATCTCACCGGGGATGGGCGGGTTGACTTGCTTTCGTTGGAGTACGCAACTGGGAAGGTTTCCTACTACCCGCAACTCTCTGACGGAGCATTCGGTGGCCGTGTCGCAATCCCATTAACGGTTGCTGATTCTTACGCGTTGGCAGTGGCCGATTTTGACAACGACGGCGACAACGATATCGCCGACGGCGCGTACGGCTCTGCAGGTATGATTGCGTGGGTTGCTAATCAAGGAAACGGGACGTTCAAGCCGCAGCTTCAGGTCTCCACCGGTGAAGGCCAGGTGAGTTCGATGACCACGGCTGATCTTGACAGCGATGGAGACGCCGATCTGGTCGTTGGCAGCTTCTCGGGAGGACGTGTGTCGGTCTTTGAGAACCGACTGAATGAGTTCGCGACCGAAGTCGTTCAACCAGCAGGCGGCACTTATTTGTCGGGACAAAAACTGGATGCTGCGGTGCATTTCGGTTATCCCGTCACTGTGACCGGAACGCCATCGATTGCCCTCCAAATCGGATCACAGACGGTTCAAGCAACTTATCTTTCTGGATCAGGAACACCGACATTAACATTCCAATACACCGTGCAGGGCACAGACATAGACAGTGACGGTGTGCAACTTGCAGCTTCGTTGATTTCCCTCAATGGCGGCTCGATCATTGATCCAATGGGCCAGCCAGCCAATCTTGCACTGCCATCGACACCGTTCATGGGTGTGCTCGTAAATGGCAACGCACCGTTTGCGAACGCCATCGCACGAGCCGAAGCGGCGCACGGAGCTAATACGGCGCAGGTCTCTTTCATGGTGTCATTTAATGAGGCCGTGCAGGATGTGGATGCGAGTGATTTTGATCTCGTCACGACAGGCACGCTGGCTGGAACATCAGTTGTCTCTGTCGGCGGCACCGGAACCACGCGAACAGTCGTCGTCAACACGGGTATCGGAAGCGGCGTTCTCGGTCTGCATGTGAAGCCAAATGCGACCATCACGGACTTAAATGGGAATGCGATTGGTCGAGGTTATGCGGGTGGCCAAGTCTATACCATTCAACGGTCGCCGTCGTTTGTGATCGACAACTTCTACGCGGCAGGGCATGGCGATGTTCAAGCGGCATTTGAAGAAAACTGGCTTGAATTGAAGGTCACTCCAGACGGATTCGAATATGAGAATGACGAGGTTTTGATTTACGGCAGTGCCGATGCACTGACAACCAGACCAGCAGGTGCAAGATGGGACTTTCTGGGCGTTGAAGCGGGACAGAGCCTCTATGTTTGGTCTGACAATGGAGCCATCCTGACGGTTCCTGAGCAGGGCTTCAGTGGCGAACTGGTACCTGGCGGAACCGTCGCTGCGCACGAGATAGCGGATCCTCGTATCGCCAATACTGGCACTTATCTGCGACTGCAGGTCATTGGGATGCGATCGAGTGAAGGCGGGGCATATTCGGTCTTTACAAATGACGTTGCTTCGACCCGAGTTTGGATTGCGACGGCGGATGGAATTTCTTCGGAGGATTCGATTTGGATTCAAGAGGGTAGCCACCAACACTTCAATGTAGCCTTCTCTAAAAATGGTTACTACGAAGTCGACTTTGTTGTGTCCTCCTTCCGCGACATAAATGGAAACGGAGTCTACGACGAGGGCCTGGATCCTTACATCGAGAGCGGACAGGAGACGATCTACTACGGAGTCGATATCCCAGGTGGCCCGGTCAATTATGTCGTACCTTCTGACAATCGCCCTGTTGCCTTTGATGATATTTACACGCTTGCGCGAGAGAACGTGATACGTGGCAACGTATTGTTCAATGATGCAGACCTTGATGGCGATTCACTCAATGCTTTAGTGGTAGCGGGCGTGACGAAGGGAACGCTCACGTTAAATGGGAATGGAAGCTTTACCTACACGCCGGGTCCGTCATTTGACGGAAGCGATAGCTTTACGTATCGCGTCAGCGATGGGGTTCTTCTAAGCGAAATCACAACCGTCACGATAACAGGTTCGATACGTCCTGAGTTCGATGCAGTGCTCACGATGGGGCATGCCGATATCGGAGTGAACTTCGAAGACGATGCTTGGGATCTGCATATCCACGACGAGGAGACGGACACAGAGTATGAACCAAGTGAAGCATTGCTACGTGTTGGACTCGATGCCAAGTTGACTCGCACTGGAAATGCCGCTGACCCTGCTTACGATTTCCTCGGGGTACCTGCAGGAAGTTCGCTTTTCGTCTTGCCACAAGTGGAAAATCCGAATCTGTTGTTCCTCGGTATCGGCGGAGAAGAACTAGCGACTGGTCTACTGTCCGGGGATAAAGCCAGCCTTCGATTGGCCTCAGTTTCTGGCCCAGGCCAGTTTTCGGTTTGGCAGTCGGGACTGACACCGACAACTCCCAAGCTGATTATGGCTACCTCGGACGGCATTGATGCAGCCGACAGCTTCGATGTCGCCGCCGGCAGTCACGCTCACGTCAATTTTGCATTTACCAAGCTCGGTTTCTACGAGGTTACCTTCGTAGCCTTAGGAATCGACGCCGATGGTAATGAAACCGACAGTGGCCAAATCACTTATTACTTCGTCGTAGGAAACGAAGTACGAGAACTGGATGTCCAAAACGGATTGGATCAACGATCGTATATCCGAAATCTTGACTTGGTTTTCGAAAGCGATGAAGGGCTGTTGGATCTGTTGGGTACAGGACGTATTCAGTTGACCAAATTTGATCTCAATGGCGAGAATGGGGTCGCGATTGCAAATCCGACCATGGGCGTTGTGGGGAACACTCTACGCTTCGATTTCGGATCACAGGGACTAGGCGGAAATCGTAATAAAAATGCGGGCGATGGATACTATCGCGTCGGGATTGATGTGGACGGGGACGGGCAGATGGATGCATTTAAACATTTCTATCGGTTGCTAGGCGATGTGACTGGTGACGGCAAGGTAGATGATCTAGACCGGTTGTTTATTCTCAAAAGCGTTGGATCGAACAATCCAAATGCCGATGTGAATGGAGATAAAGTTGTCAACGGCCTCGATTCGTTGCTCGCGTCCAGAGCACTGGGTCGCAAGCTGAAGGATGGCCTTCGAGTCGATGATTGATACGCGGCATCCCCTTTTTTAGCTCGGACAGTTTTTTGATCTTTATATTTCAACAAGTTATTCTAGGAAGTACAACATGTATCGATATTCACTTTGTAAAATGCTTTTTGCCATGCTCGTTGCTTTGGTATCTGCGACGCCCAACGCATTTGCAGACTTAATCATCAGTTTTGGTCCCAGCAATGGACTGAACAGCGGGCCAATCTCGTTTCTGGAGGGACAAGAGAGTAAGTTGAATGTACTCATTCAACGTGATTCGGCACAAACGCCTCCGCTCGAGAGTTTCACCGTTTGGGTTAACTTGGAGAGAATTAGCGGTTTGAATCCAAATGGGCTTCTCTTTGCTACAACTCAGCAAGAGTCTCAACTCAACTCACCAAACTATGTATTTAATAACGTTTCAAGCGGACTCATCGGAACTGTTGAGAACAGCGGCCTACAATATCAGGGCACGGATACGACTACCGCGAACAATGCAGTCACTGTTCCGCAGTCTAATCGTCTCTTGTTCAGCTTAGATGTCAGTCCAATCGCTCAAGGCGAGTACCGGATTAGTGTAAGCGCCGCCAATAGCTCGTTCATTTCACCCGACTTCAATTCGATTCCGTTTACGTCTTCTCCAGGCACAATCAGTGTAACGGCTGTGCCGGAACCAAGCAGTTTGTTTATTTTGATGGTTGCAATTGGAGTAGCAGCCGTTCCTTGCAGTCGGAGGATGTTGGTTTTGAGAAAGTGTGCTCGGCAAACGAATTGAAAATGGCATTCTATCGCCAATGGAGAAGCGTAAATGCAGGCTTAGTTCAAGAATGGGTCACACTGGGCTTCGGCAAATATTGCCCAGTCCGTTAGGCTAACCGGCGCAAACCATCAAGATGCGGTCAAGTCGCAGTCAACCACGGTGGATTGGCTGGGACCTTGCCCAATCGAAAAGTGACACTAGGCATTCGTCCGTTACCACTTCAAGAAGTCGAACCACCATCGCCAAATCACCTGATGAATGACGGCTGCATTGAACAGAAACATCGATAGCTGTAGGTTTCGACCACACACGCGAGTTGGATCCAAACCCATATCTCTCCTCAAATTCACCCCCTCCAAATCTAACTCCAACGCCGACTTCGTTTCTTCTAAATCCGAAACTTCGGAATTCACTGCGTCAGGCAATTCTTTACGCGGCGACCATCTCGATACTAGAGACCATCCCAGTTTCAAGATCAAAGTGATCACAGCGGTTTCCAAGACCGCTTGCCAGCCCAAAGAGATGCCAACTAGCATCAGTCCCAACACAAAATGAATTTCAACGCGCCGAAAATCTCGCAAAAATGCAAACGCAATCGCGATCGCACCAAAAAGACCGGCGATGGCTCCAACAACGATCGTTGCCGGCGCTTGTGCCCATGTTGGCAACGCAACTCCGAAACTAGATACCGGAATCTTGACCAACAGCAGATGAGGAAACAGGCCAGCGGGGACTGCCAGGAGCAGTGCAAACAGGATGAGCGATTTCATTGGCAATCGCTTTCCATCTAAATCAATCAAAGCCAGAGCCAGCAACATGCTTAGCATGGCGCAATGGAACAGGTAGATGGTTACCAGGTCCCACTTAGTGTAAAAAATAATCCAAACAACTCCGGCGTAATCATTGGGCCGTCGGATTGGCAAATTGACACCACCAGAAATCAATTCGACAAAGTAAAGCAAAAGGAAGAGCAGCCCCACAATCAATTCGATAGTCGGATAGCGTAAAGAGATCGCGACACCGCATGCTCGGCAGCGGCCACCCAGCATTAGCCATCCGAGAATGGGAATGTTGTCACGCCCTGCGATTTGCGTCCCGCACATTGGGCATCGAGATCGCTTAAGGACCAAAGATTCTCCCCTTGGCATCCGATAGACGACCACGTTCAGGAAGCTACCAATCGCAGCTCCATACGCGAAAAACCAGAATGCCGTCACCCCTTCAATCGTTCGCAGCCGAACCTGCTCAGCAAGAGTCATGTCATTTTGCAATTGCATGATCTTCTTCGGCTTTTCCCGAAAAGAAGAAAGGATCGCGTCCACGGTCGGAATGAAAACCATGTAGGTCACGAAGGCAATGGCAAGTAGAACTAACGCAATGCGAACCCAAGCTTTGGCGTCAGGCACCTTCATTTAGCTTGCCCATTTTTTCTCCACTCGAAAACATCCAAGACCAAAACCAACAGCAGCATTGCCAAACATACCCATGGCTGAACAGTAGTCAGCAAGCCAATGTTTGGCAGCACGTTAGTCTCACGATAGCACATCGCAAAGGCGATGCATGCCAATGCTAGACTTAGCAATAACGTGAGTGGATTGCCGGCGATGCACTCGGTGGTTCGCAAGAAAATCCAAACGCATCCAAGCACTAGGCCAACTGACACAGGCTCTTGAAAAGCCGCAATGGACCATACGGCAGCGCAAAACATTGCGTGCACGACGACGGCGATGGCGAAGTACTCGCCTAACAGTGAATTTCTCAAAACGCCCTGTGCCAATCCGTTGCCCCCTTCCGTATCGAATATTTTGCAACGCCATGTCTCGATTGAATCGCTCTTCGGACCCAACGTAACACAAAATGCTTGTGTAGTGGTTGAGCTTATGCATATAAATCCAAAAGCAACACTATTGCAAATGGATCTGGATTGTGCTACTTTGGAAAGCGTCGGGAAGTTCCATTTGATCTAAGTTGATGCAAATTCAAACGCTTGCGTTTGGCAGAATAGGTTGCCCCCAATGAACCCGAATGACGTAGCAGAGATTCGCCATCGGTTGCATGGAGTTGGGATGCGATCAACGATTGCCCGAATCAGATTGCTCTACATCCTCGAGCATTCGAATGCTCCCATGTCCATTCGCGACTTATCTGAGCAGGTTGAGCCGACCGTTAATGACCGTTACGCGATTGCTAGAGTGCTTCGCGACCTGGAGGGCTTCGGATTCTGTCTAAGAATCGAAGATGTTGATGGAGTACGATACACGGCGTCAAGACGCCAAGCTCGGTTAGTTGAGGACACAAACGTATCTGTGTCCTCTAATATTGGATAGCGAACGGCAGTTTAGAAACCACGAAAGTGGCATAGGCATCTAGCCTGTGTATAAGCGTTTTCACAGGCTGGAAGCCTAAGCCACAGGTAACGGCAAAGTCGCCGCTCGCCTTAGTGCAGCTATGCCAAGATCACGGCACCGTGATTGTCGCAATGTCCATTGTGTTGATGATGCAAATGGCCGTCTACCAAGTAATCCACATGGTCGCCATGCGGAACCGCTTCATGGCCACAACCCGGTCCGTGAACGTGAGCGGCATCATGACCGCTGCAAACATGCCCGCCAGAACAATTGGCCGGATTGGCTTCATTCACGTCCAGCGAGTGTTCTTCGACAAGGCCGGTACTGCTTTGATGATGCAAGTGTCCATCGTGCAGAAAGTCGACATGGTCCCCATGCTGAATTGCAGTATGGCCACATTGAGCGCCATGAACATGGGTGTGATTTTCGTGCGTATGACTCATAATTCTCTCCTCCAAAGACATAGGGACAGATAGGTTTGAAACTCACTCGTCAGGCTCTTCGCCATGAGCAAGTCCATTGGCGATTAAGTGGGCCACATGGCTGTCTGCGAGTCGGTAGAAAATGTGTTTGCCTTGCCGTCTCGTGGCAACGATACGTTCCGCTCGCAGCAGCTTGAGCCGCTGCGAAATCGCCGGAAGATTGTCTTGCAAACACTCCGTCAACTCGGTTACGCACATTTCTTGCTTTGCAAGCAACGAAAGCAGTCGGAGCCGACTCAAGTCCCCGAGCGCTCGAAAAATACTTGCTGCTCGTGAGCATGTCTTCTCGTCTGCCGGCAGTAGACCAACCAAAGCACTAACGTGCGGTTCGCCTAGGCAGCCGATCTCTTCTTCGTTGAGACTCACAAAAACTCCTCACTTAATCGATCAACCGACTGATTGATCGTCCGTGGAGTATAGGATACTTGATCAATTCGTCAAGTGAAAAACCAAAATTGTGTCGATGGATGGAGGCTGCAGCACTGCATACGGATATTCAAAACGTGGGCCAAAACGAGCATCAGTCCACCCAGAGGCGTTATGAACGGCTGAATGAAAAAAAAGAAATCGGCCGATTTTGGACTTAGTGCGCTTCGGATTTGATGGCTGGTTAGAAGCGTCCGGCCCCACGTTGGCGACGGTTCTGCACAACATTCATCCTCGCAAATCTCGACAGAATCGTTGTGACTTGCATGGCTGTGATTCGCGTGGTTATGACCAGAGTGATCGTGTTCTTTCTGGTCGCCAGACGTTTTTTCTTTGTCGTCAGCGGAAACCCGCGTGAGTTCCACGACAAAAGGCTTACCCTGTGCAGTTTTGGCTGGAATTGCACAGCATTCATCCGGCAGAACAAAAGCCGCAATCAACAGCAATGCAACACCGGAACTCGCCAACGCCGCCACACGCCAGTCGCGATGAATGCGAAACCCTGGGATGATTGCCCGAATTACGATGACACCGCAAATTACGGCCACAATTTGATGAAAAAGCGGGTCCGCTAGCCATTTGACGGAGCTTACCGATGGCAATATCGACAATAGAATCGGCATTGCTGCGCAGTGAATCGCACATCCAAACGAGCACAGGATTCCGATCCAATCCGCCTTTTTCGTGCTGTGGTTCTGAACCTGCATTGCATTCTCCCCGTAACTCCGAAAATCATCATCTGCATGAGCACAAGTTCTACTCGATTGCGATTGCAATTGCAACGCTTGTGTACGAAAGTACTTGTTCATTCCCAAGTCGAGTTCGGAATAGATCTGATCTAACTTTGTACGCAAAGTTAATAGTTGTTCACTTTTTGTCTTTTCCTGGCAACAATAGGGAGGGCGACAGTTGGACGAATCGTAGTTTCAGGATTCGCAAAGAAGCGGTAAGCAATGCATAACCACAGTCACGTTATCGAATTCTCGATTGGTGTCAGTTTTGTACTGGGCGTTCTACATGCATTGGAGCCGGGGCATGGCAAGTCAGCCATGTTTGTTTACATGCTCCAACAGCGCAAGTCGTTTTGGCATCCCATTGTCATGGGGGTTACGACCGGACTTAGCCATGCTGCATCGCTGATGGTCATCGCCCTAGCCGTCCATCTAGGGGTGCATCTTCTGTCCGGCGATGAACATGCGGGACATCAGCATGCGGGCGAAGCGTTGCAGTGGATAAGTTCCGTGTTGTTGGTTGGGATCGGATTGCGTTTGTTATATCTGGCGCGGCGTGGCAAGATCTCAAAGAAAACTTGTAGTTGCTGTCGCGAGGCAAAGGTCGCTCCGGACTCAACGGTTTGCTCTACGCCCGCCAAGCCCGTGGGAACGAGTATGCGAATGACGGTCCTGCTCGGGATTGCGGTTGGGCTGTTGCCATGCCCGACTGCATTGGCAGCTTATTTTGCAGGTGTTTCTTCCGGCAATCCGACTCAAGGTTATCTAGTCATTGGAGTCTTTTCGGCAGGCATCGCCTCATCGTTAATCCTTTGCGGATTCCTCTTTCAGTTTGTGGGCAGCTTTTTTCGCAGCATCAATCGCAACCGGATCTCAGCCAATACACTGGCGACCATACAAGCAATGGCGATCATCGCAATCGGCTCCTTCTATATTTCGCAACTCATCGCTGGCTAGTTCTGCTGTTTCTGGCAGCGGCACTCACGCGGTGGTACAATCGTGTAAGTACGGCAATGCCTTCGCAACTACAAGCTAAAAAACATGGCTACCATTACTCAATCTGGACCGAATGCGAGTTCGCTTCCTAC
>CAMBSL010000105.1 GCA_945870455.1 Pirellula staleyi DSM 6068
TGTGGGCAAGCTTCCAAGCAACAGCCGCAACTCATGCACTGGCTCAATGGATAATTTTGCTCTTGTTCGTCGCGTGAAATCCGTGGGCCAGCACCCATGTCGTAGTACCCATCGACGGGCACCCAGGCTTTGACTCTCTGAAGCGAGCGAAACAATCGCGATCGATCGACCGATAAATCCCTAAGTACGGGAAATTTGGACATCGGTCGCAGTTCAATTTCGTTGGCATCTGCTTCCAACAAACGATCGACCAATGCACTGCAGCTTTGGCGAACGCGGCCATTGATCACCATCGTGCATGAACCGCAAACCTCTTCCAAGCATCCGCAATCCCAAGCGACCGGTGGAACACTCTTGCCGTCGCTGGTCGTCGCCTGCGCAGCGACCTTCTGAAGGACACTGATGACATTCATGTCGGGTTCATAGTCAACTTGATGTCGTTCCCAATATGCTGGAAGACCGGGCCCATCTTGTCTGAGAATTCGAACATTCACCTTGGAGGGGCGACGCTGGCTGGCTACTTCGTTTCCTGGAGCGATCATAGGAGTATGCAAATATTAAATGGGTTTGAATTCGATTGGTTTAAACATTAAGGGCCATGAATGGACCAAATGAGGCTAGGTTAATGATCCGACGAGTTGCTTCTTTACTGGCTCGGGCTGTTTTTCCCGATTCGCGATTCGTTCCTTCCAAACTTGTTCGATCACTTCCGCGCCCACAAGGCCGTACATTCGAGGCCGTGGGGGCAGCAAACGCGTATCGACATCTTCAAAGCTCATTTCTGGTTCGATTCCGTTCCAAGTGCAAATGGTCGACTTAAGGAACTTCCTGTTGTTCAGTTCGAAGGCATCGCACCAACCCTCGGCCTCTTTTCGTTTCGCAGCAGGTTCGGTTGCACTCAAACTCGGCATCGTGAAAGCGGGCTTGTAATGAGCTCCGCGGCTTTCGTCGCGATGCAATGCGCCCTTCAGAATGCACTTGGCAGACGGGAACATATCTTGGACCGCTTTGGTAAAGATAACGTTTTGGTTTGTCCAATTGCCGGTATCCGACAAAGCACATCTGGCGGCTCGTTCGCTTAATTCGCAAACCTTGTCATAGGCTTCGGTCAATTGCTTGTTATCTCGAACAACGGTTGCCGATCGGGTCATGACGTCACCTAGTTCTTGGTGGATCAAATAGGGGTTTTCATCTCCCGATGTGTTGGAAAGTAACTTTTTGTGTCGTGCTTCTTGAGTTGCAACGGCTTTTTCGTAGATGCTTTTTGGCAAATCTGCCGCCGCTTTGTTGCCCTTCACCCAGTTCGCGATTCCAGGAGCAGAAAAGAGACCGCTGAAGATGCAGCTCAACAACGAATTAGCTCCCAATCGGTTGGCCCCGTGGTATTGATAATCGCATTCGCCGATCGCATACAGGCCAGGAACATTGGTCGATTGATTTCGAGGAGAGCCAGGCAGCAGGCCTCCGTCTGCGTTGGCTTCATAATCGACCCAGAGACCGCCCATGCTGTAGTGAACGGCCGGGAAGATTTTCATCGGTTCGTCGCGAGGATCAACCCCTTGAAATTTTTCATAGGTCTCAAGGATGCCGCCAAGCTTTCGGTCCAATTCCGCTCTGGGAATGTGGGTCAAGTCGAGGTAGACGCACATGCGCGATGGATCGATCGACAAGCCTTCGTTGACACAAATATTGAATATCTCGCGAGTCGCAATGTCGCGGGGAACCAGATTACCGTACTTAGGGAAACGCTCTTCGAGGAAGTAGTATCGTTCGGGTTCCGGAATTGTCTTGGGAGACCGCGAATCGTTCGGCTTTCGAGGAACCCAAACGCGGCCACCTTCGCCGCGGGCGGACTCGCTCATCAACCGAAGCTTATCAGCACCTGGAATTGCCGTCGGGTGGACTTGGATAAACTCTGGATTTCCAATTTTCGCACCCGCTTGGAAACATCGGCTGGCCGCGCTGCCGGTACAGAAAACTGACATCGTGGATCGACCGTACAGAAGTCCGTTTCCGCCCGTTGCGACGACGACAGCATCCGCAGGAAAGGCTCTCATTTGCATAGTGACCATATCTTGAGCGGCCGCCCCAACACAGCGACCGTTGTCATCCAAAATCGGCCCTAAGAAATCCCAAAACTCATATTTATTGACGAGGCCTTCGCTTTCACGTCGACGCACTTGTTCATCGAGCGAATAGAGCAATTGCTGCCCCGTTGTGGCACCCGCAAAGGCTGTTCGTCTGTACAAGGTACCGCCGAATCGACGACGATCGATGAAGCCTTCGGGCGTGCGATTGAACGTAACTCCCAGCCGATCCATCAAGTCGATGACTTTCGGGGCCCAGTCAGCCATCTCCTTAACGGGCGGCTGGTTCTGCAGGAAATCTCCGCCGTAAATTGTATCGTCGAAGTGCTTCCATTCGGAGTCGCCTTCTTGCCGCGTAAGGTCGCTAACGCTGTTGATGCCTCCTTGAGCACACACACTATGAGAGCGTTTTACTGGAGTAAGGCTCAGCAGATCCACTTGCACGCCAAGCTCTGCCAACTTCATCGTAGCAGCTAGTCCGCCCAACCCACCACCAACGACTAAAACTCGATTACTGCCCATTTGTATTTACCATTCGTAATTTGCGGTTCGAATTTGCTTTTCAAAAAAACGCATGACGGAGCGTTATCAGCCATGCAACCGTTAAACGGATTGAGTCCGTGGACGCATAACGATTTGCCGAATGCAATCGGCGGAATCGTCTTGACTACTCGAGCGGCACTGGCCCTACCTCTTCAGTATGATGTTGGCCAGATCGTTTGTGATCATCCGGTGTGATTGTGTGCTCTTTCAAGCGTGCATCGTACATTTCATTTTCGATTACCTCAGCATCTTTTGCATTCGTGGCTTTGACCGCCACCAAGGAGCTAAGCCCTGCAGCTCCAATGAAAACGCCAAAAAGCGCACAAGCAATGCTAGCCCTTGCCTGCGACTTCGGTGTGAGCCAAACCCCCCAAGTAATTCCTGCGGTCCAGATTCCGTTTGCGAAGTGAAACGTGCACGCCAAGACGCCTATCACGTAGAAAATCGGCCAAACGAATCCGGTCATGGCGTTAGCAAGTGAGCTCGCAGCATTATAAGGACGAAAGTTTGCCATTCCAAGCGGCTCGGCAACGCTCTTTAGCCACCATTCGTTTTGAAACCAACCATGCAAATGAAATACGTGCGTAAAGATGTAAACGATCGCGATGTAGGCGGTGATTCGTTGCCAACTGTAGCGGCGATTGCCCGCGAGGGCGTAGTTTTGCAGGTTGGATTTTCCCGCGCGTGAAATCCAAACTCCGGCAACCGCGTGAAAAATGATGGGGAGAAAAATGAAGGACCATTCAATGACTGGCAACAGAGGCAAGCTGTGAATAGTAAAGACATTGTTTTGAAAGACAGATGCCCCACCGATCAAGCTGGCATTTGTTAGCAAATGAACGCACATATATGCTCCGACCGGCACCAACCCGCTCAGGGAGTGTAGCCGACGAATCAAAAAGTCATGACGCTTTAAGAACGAAGCAGCAGGAGAAATGGCAACTGGCGAACTCATACAAAAAATTTCTTGGACGCTAGGCGAGGTATAAGCGGTAGGAATACAAGCATTTGCTTTGCCGCGACGAAGGAACAATCCCCCCGCCCTACAAGTACTGTAGAGGATATCCCAGTTTTAACTCGGAACCAAGGGCTATCCAATTTAGTCCCCGTTCGCGTAAATCCGAAAAACCCTCCTATTCGGATCCAATTCTAGTTTGCAAGGGGCACAGTTTGTATCAATCACAGCAAAATTTTCTATTTCGTTGACAGGCCAGATTTGGGCGAACTATACTCGAACACTGATGGATTGCCGTCTCCAGTCCTCACTCGTTCGACGAAGCCACACTTTCGGCCAGTTGAGCTTGCTTGTTCAATCGTCCAATCGCTCTATATCCCAGCGGATGCCACATGACACTCCTCGGCAAAGTTTTCACGTTGTTGATCCTCCTTTTGAGCGTGGCCTTCTTCATCATTTCATTGCTTGCGAACTCAACGCACATTGACCACAAGAAGAAGGTATCGCAGTACCAAACTCAGGCAAAACAGCTTGAGACCACGGTGGACGAACTCAAGAAACTTGTGGAGCAACTGCAAACGTCGCGAGCTCAAGAACAAGCTTCCCGTCGCACCGCGTTGGCTGCCCTTCAGACCCAGCTCGAAAGTTCCAAAGAGCAATTAGCTCAAGCGAACTTGGAATTGAATAGCAAAGCGGCCACGCTTACGGAAAACACACAAAAAATGGGTGAAACGCTCGATCGCGTGAAGCTCCTGACAAGCCAAAACGACGCGTTGAAAACCGAAATCGACAAGATCATTTCGGATCGTGCGGATAAAACTCGTCGCGTAATCAACCTGACCGACAAACTCAATGGAATGGAAAGTCAAGCGGTTGATCTCAAGGCCCAGGTGTCACAGTTGCAAGTGGACTTGACCACCTACCAAGCCCGAGCAGAAACGGCCTCTGCGGCACTTTTAGCAGCTGGCATTCGAGATCCTGACGATGTTCCACCGTCCGACTTGAAGGGGGAAGTACTTTCGGTTGGCAACAACCAATCCGTGGTCGTCTCCGTCGGGAAAGATGACGGACTCCGCGAAGGGCACTACTTGGAAATCTATCGCTCCGGTCAATATCTTGGTCGCATTCAAATCCGCAAGGTACAGGACGACAGAGCTGTTGGACAAATATTGGCCTCGTTCCGAAAGGGTTACATTCAGGCAGGCGACAAGGTCGCTTCCAAAGTGAACTAAAGCCGTAAGCGAACCGATTCTCAATCAATCTTTTCTAACAACCGATCAATCCAATGTCAGCCAAACATCCTATTTCCATCTACACGATGATGATGATCCTCGCGACCATCTTTATGTTCTTGGCTTGTGTGTTCATGGGCGTGGAGTGGGCTCGTTACGACGGCTCGCCAGCACCACGCGTTCATTTGGAAAACGCTAGCGGAATCTCGAATTGGGCGTAGTGGCTGATTCATTGGACAGCTTGATTGGGATAGGCTTCCAACTCTTCCAGCCTGTCAAGTTCGAAATGATAGGTTAGCGATCTGTCACAGTCTGAAACTCTCGACGAGTTTCGCTACGCGAGTATTTCGCGGTCTAGATTCAGTAGACAAGAAGCCTAACCATGCTTGGTTCCGCGACTCCGGCCAACATCGAACACAGTTCGAACAACAAAGCCCGCAAGATGTCCGTCCATTTTGGCATGGTCGACGCAAACTATTCCGCATATTCTAGAGGGGAGTTGGCCAGCAAACTGGCGTTTTCATCCGCTGTCAAGTCTGTAACACGTATTCCCCATTTTTGGGATGCCTTATGTCGCGAACGATTGCAATTGGAGATATCCACGGGTGTTTGGCTGCGTTAAACACATTGATTGACGCAATTCAGCCTCAACATGACGATACCCTTATTACGGTTGGTGATTATGTGGATCGTGGGCCAGATTCCAAAGGCGTTTTGGACCGAATGCTTGAGCTTGAGAAAATGTGCAACCTCGTCCCGCTGCTGGGAAACCACGAAGAAATGATGCTTGCCGTCGTCGAACGCCGCATGGAGCCGTTTGGTTGGCTCAACCATGGTGGTGTGCAGACCATGGAGTCGTATGGCTTCACAGGCGATCTGGAATGTGTTCCAAAGTCGCATCGAGAGTTCATGAGCCGAATGCCAAGTTTCTTTGAGAACGACACGCATTTTGTCGTGCATGCAAACTACGACCCCATGCTGCCACTTACGGAGCAGCCCGACGATTTACTTCGCTGGATCAAAATAACCGAAGTGCTTCCGGGGCCGCACATGTCGGGAAAAAAAGCGATCGTCGGACACACTCACGATCGTAATGGGGAAATCTTCGAAGTTGCGCATTTGATCTGCATTGACACCTTTTGTTACGGCGGAAGGTGGCTGACCGCTCTCGAATTGACCTCCGGCCAAATATGGCAGTCGAACCCAGATGGTGTCTTGCGAGAGTAGGATGGGGTTCAGCACCTTTTTCGATCCATGACAGCATTTGTCGTTTAGAAAGATTTCTTCGTGGCCAAGAAGAACCAGACCAAGCAAGACATCATTGAGAAAGAACTTTCCGACATCAACGAATCTGCCGGGAGTTTGATGGAGTCTGCCTTCTGTGCGTCCGCGTACAAACTTTATGGCGAACTGCGATCGAAATCACGTTCCGAGGGGAATCTTGGCTACTATGTATTCGGCACGTTTTTCCAAATGAATTTGGCACAGCGCATGCTCCAATTTGAAACGGTACGAGAAAGAGCCGTGGAGTTGATCGCTCTGTTCGAAGACGAAGAGCAAGCCAGACGGATCGAGCCTTCGCTCAATCTAGAACAATACGAGAGCATTATCTATTCGATGGGTGCATGTGCTTATGAAGTCCTGGCGGACGCGACCGGTGACCTTGATGGTTACAACTCAGAAGGGATGCAGGAATGCCTGACAGGTGGCATCGAAGTCTGCCATCGCGTTGGCAAACTCTCGTGTGTGCAATGTTTTCGCGAATATGCATGCGACATTCATACTGCGGCGGATGATTATGAACTCGCTCGATACCATTGCAACCAAGTGTTGCAACAGAACACAGATTTTCCGGAGAGGGGTGATAGACGGTGGCTTGCCATGCTGCGACTTGCATCGATGGATGTCCTCGAAGGTCAGCACGAATCCGGTCGCTCCAAATTGGAACAAGCGACCGAATTAGCTTGTTTGCCCTCAGTCAATGATTCGACAGGCGCCCAAGTGGCGGTCATGTTCGAACGCTACACGCTCGACATTATAGAAAAGCGTCCGATGGACGAACGGACTGAACGAATCATCAAGGGACTTCCGCCACGCGGCGAATGCCCAGAGTACGATCTTGATACGGATAGTTTGACCGCAATCGGATTTGCCATGAATGGCCAATGGGACGAGGCGGAAAAGCTGCTTGTGACATGGAACAAATCGCTGAAGCAAAATAAAGCTGTGACAAAATGGCTTGAAACGGGTGTCCGACTCGTCTCGCTCTTTCGTCTTCGTGGCGATATGGCCAAAGCAAAACGGCTGAGCGTTCAGTTTGAAGAGGCTGCTACCAAAGCCAACGATTGGCAATCCATTCGTCGTCTCAACCAGGCCCTTGACGAGACGCTCGATGTGACGCCGCTCGGAACCGTTGTTAAAAACACGCGAGCCGCCAGCTCGTTGCCCCAACCGGAACCGGCGAAAGTAGCGAGTGAAATGGAAAAGCCAGGTGAGATGACGAGCAAAACCAGTGAATCTAGCCAGGTCGAATTGCCCACACCCCTCTCGCTATGGATGGACTCTGTTACGACAAGGATGCAAGCTGCAAGTGCCGATTCCCAGCAAAGAGGCGAAGCCAGGTTCGATGTCAGTCCATTCCGCGACGAAATGCTGCAGCATGATGCAAAAGAGTTCATTTATCCCGAGGATATTGGTCGGGCACTTTACTTGATGAATTTCCTCGTCACGCCCGACTGTGATCGCGGCGAGATTTGGAGGTGGGCCAATCGACTCGTGTCCGCACATCAGGACGTAGCATACTTGATTTCGTTGCTTGGTCGGCTCGGGATGACGATCAGCATGCTGGATCGATTAACGGCCGAGATCGAGCGCGGCGCAAACGAAAATCGCAGCCAAAATCTGAGCCGGCCTGATAGTAACAACGGCAACGATGAAGATGATGTGGAGGAGGATGATGATGATGAATTGGGGGACGCATTCGATGAAGATTCGCTGCCGGTCTCATCGATTAGCAATGAACGATTGGAACAGTTGATTCGCAAGTCGTTGCAGATCGATTCCAAGGGAGTGAACAACAACTTCCGCGCAGCCGAGGTTTTCGAGTATATAGGCAACTCAGGCGAGGCAGAGCGGTGCTATGCCAGAGCATTCAAATTGGATCGAACTCGAGACGACGCAGCCCTTGCACTCGCACGCATCTACTCTGAGACGGATCGACTCCAGGATGCCCTTTACGTTTTGGATCTTTGCATTCGAGAAGGTGGCGACTCAGGGGAACTTTTGTTCGAAGCAGCCTTGAAAGCTCACGCGTTGACCCAACACGAATTGCAAGTGAGCTTCTTGCAAAAACTACATGAACGTCACGAACCCGCTCCGTGGACTTACTATTACATGAGTTCTGGCCTGCTGGAATTAAAGAGACCACAAGAAGCGTTGGAAGCGATCAAAAAAGAAGTTGAATTGTATCAGTCGACGGGCTTGCACATCGATTCGGTTCTTGCTGCTGCATATGCTCAGCTAGGACTATCCAAGCAGGCGACCAAGGAAATACAAAGTGCGCTCTCGCATCCGCTTTCCAAGATCGATGACTTGACGATTAGCGGTGTCTCAGGAGCTTTTGAGCGGCTCATTTCCTCAGCCAAAATGTGCCCAGATGAGAGATCGCTCCAAACACAAGTCGAAGACAAAATGCTCAAAGCTGGAATCGCAACCGAGAGTTATTTCGAACAAATTCGATCACACGAAAAACCCTGTGACCTGTATCTCTATCAATGCTACGTCTTGCAGCCGCTCGACTCAAATTGGGAAGATTTCGAAGGCTGTCTAATGGACCAAACGGAATGGGAGTCCTACGTCGGTCAGTGGGGTGTGCTCGCTCGCAACGCAGACGAGGCGGCTGATTTCGCGTTGAAATGGCAGGCCAAATGTTACCCGCTCGAACCCTCGATCATGGAGATCGAAGGGAACGAAGAACCGTTGCACGACCGGCCTGGAGTCGCCTTTCAAGGTCCACGATTTCCAGACATCGACGACATATTCGACGATGAGGACGATGAGGAGGATGAGGATGAGGACGAAGAATAGAACGTTGCGAATCGACTTTGTGGCAAACCTTCTCATGCACCCGGTCCAAGATATTGAAAAAATAAATAAAGAGGTCGGCTCGCTTCTGCCGGCTAATGGTTTTCCTATCACAGTTCAGAGCAGTGCACTGCGTAAAACGACATTATTCGCGCGTTTTTAATGATCATCACCTAGTGGATTCCAAGGATTCTGGAACAATTCGCCTTGTGATTTGCTATCCAACCAGCGGAGTTCCTTATGAACCTTAGAATTGTCGGTCGTTCTTTCCAAATCAGCCTCGCATTCATCTCATTGGTTCTGGTTTTAAACCTGACCCAATCACACGCTCAAGGGACAGTTGATCCAAAACTCCCAACCTACAAAGCGGTTCCCGGACTTTCCGGCCAGATCAAATCGGTTGGGTCGGATTCCATGAATAGCCTTATGCTCCTCTGGACTGAAAAATTCAAGGAGTATTACAAGGGGGTTCGAACCGAAGTCGAGGGCCAGGGTTCGTCCAAAGCGATGCCAGCTCTCATCGAAGGTGCAGCCAGCTTTGGTCCAATGAGCCGCGACGCAAAACCGAACGAAATTGGTGACTTTGAAAAGAAGTACGGTTACAAACCCGTGCTATTGCCGACGTCGCTTGATTTGTTGGCCCTCTATGTGCACCGCGATAATCCTCTCGAAAGCATCAGCCTTGATCAAGTGGATTCCGTCTTCTCTAGCACTCGAAAACTGGGTGGCGACGCGATTGAGCGATGGGGACAGTTGGACTTGACTGGGGATTATGCCAAGGAGCCGATTGCCTTGTTTGGTCGAAATGCGGCCTCCGGAACGTACGGCTTCTTCAAGGAAAAGGCACTTGGAAACGGCGATTTCCGCGACCAAGTCAACGAACAACCAGGTAGCACCGCAGTCATTCAATCCGTTGGTGAAAACCGATTCGCGATGGGTTATAGCGGAATCGGTTACAAGACATCCTCTGTCAAACCGCTCAAACTGGCTCCCAGAAAGGGAGAGCCAGCTATCGAGCCAACCGAGGAAAACGCTTACAATGGTAAGTATGCATTGGGTCGGTACTTGTTTTTGACCGTCAATTACAAGCCCACCAGCAAACTCGAGCCTCTTCGCAGGGAGTTCATCAAGTTTGTATTCAGCAAGGAAGGTCAACAGTTAGTGGCCAAAGACGGATACTTCCCTGTCGACGCAAAGACTGCGTCGAAGGCATTGAAAATGGTCGGTATCGATCCTTGATTGTCCCGCTCTTGGGCGAGCGGCAGAGAGGAACTCTTACCGGGCCCTGGGGGGCACGCCCAAAGAGATAGCGATGGGCGTGGATTCGAAGTTCAATGCAATTGACACATCATACACCCTTCGTTCCTCAGAGCGTGCCACCCTTTCGCGCTACGAAACTAACTTGTGAAAAATCCCGAAAGCCAAACCACTCGCCACCGACGCGATCGCAATTCGTCGTGGTGGGTTCGCGCATCAGATCGAATTGCCAAGCAAGTGATCACGGTCGGCGGAATCGGTACCATTCTTGTCGTTATGTTGGTTGTGTTCGTGCTGCTCGGGAATGTCGTCCCGATGTTCCGAGCCAACTCACTGGCAACGCTTGGGACGATTTCCGTTGCTTCCCAAGCTTCCGTTGCTTCCCAAATTGATGCGTCGGAGGCAAGCGACGGCTCGGTACCTATTGCTTGTGGCGTGGACGAGTACGCTGAGTTGCTATGGGTCCTGCATAGTACATGCTCGATTACCGTTCATTCGATTGAAACGGGCAAGCTGTTGAGCACGCACTACCCAAAAGATGCCCCAAAAGATGCCCCGAAAGATGACAGTGCAGGTAAGGCCCTGCCGTCGATCGTTTGTTGCTCGGTGGCCGACAACGACGCGAGCATGTTGGCGGGTTGCTCCGACGGTTCGGTTCGGCCCATCACCCTTTCGATTGTGGTTGAGTTCGTAAAGGCGAATGAGCTTACGGATTCCGTTTCGGAAGCGTTGAAATCCGGTATCGCATTGGACGATGGGACCGTCTACCGTTCGATGCCGAGTGGATTGGTACGTAAGCAAACGGTCAGTGACATCATTTTCCACAAGCCTATCGACATTTCCACGCGGCCAATCACGTGTGTTGACTGGCGAACACCGCAAGTGGCATCCAGTTTTGACGATTCTCAAACCTGGACATGGGGCGCTTCGGATGGTGAACGGATCGTTCTCGGAACGGTCGACAACCAAGTCAACAGCTTCAACGGCAGCATCACCCAGCAAACGAAGAACTGGAAGGCATCCAACCCAACGGGCGCAAGCGAATCGAAGCTGATCGCGTTGATGGTTGGTTCGCGTTCGGAACATATGGAATCGCTTGACTCAGCGGGGAAAATCATCGTATGGACTCCGACCTCAGATGGCAAATTGGTTAGTGGCATCTCGCATACTTCTTTGGCGGGTACGGAGAGCAAAGCCTTGATCGGTACTGCCCTGTTAGGGCGTTCGACCTTCATGATTGGCAGCAAATCTGGACACATCGAAGGCGTCGCGTTGACTTCCACAGATGCTGGGCAAGAACTCCTTTCTATTCACCGTTTTGCCGGCGAAGGTGGAGCGGTTAAAGGGTTAGCCGCTTCACCGGAAGGACGTCTTGTCGCCGCCGCCTTTGAATCAGGCAAAGGAGCCGTGTACTACGTGCCGACAAACCGGAAACTGCTCGAATGGACATTGGATGCGAATCATGATTCTGTCGCTGACGGGCATGTATTCTTTTCTGCCAATGCTGCCTGTGTCGGTTCTCTGAACGACAAGCAAGTGAAATTGTGGCGATTGAAAATCCCTTTCCCGGAAGCTTCCATCGGATCCTTCTTTGGTCGCATTTGGTATGAGGGTTACCAAGCTCCTCAGCATGTTTGGCAGAGCAGTACCGGGAATGTGCAAGGAGAGTATAAATTTGGATTCATGCCGCTGATCTTTGGCACCCTGAAAGCCACCTTTTACTCGATGTTAATCGGGGCGCCTATCGCGTTGATGGCGGCCATTTTCGGCAGTGAATTCATGAATAGTCGATGGCGCGCACGGGTCAAGCCAATCATTGAGCTCATGGCCAGCGTTCCGAGTGTTGTATTGGGATTCATCGGAGCTTTGGTGCTTGCCCCGATCCTGCGCGACAACCTGATGATGGTGCTTTGGTCGGTTGCGACCGTGCTGTTTTTATTTGTGTTCGCAGCCCATTTGTGGTTGGTGATCCCGAGCCCGACTGCGATTCGACTGCGCTATTTCCGACTGCCGATCTTGTTTGCACTCATCCCATTGGGTGTTGCCATCGCTAACATTTCGTCTGGAACGATCGAAGCGACACTCTTTGGTGGTGATCTCGTTCAATGGCTTTCGAATCGAAATGGATCGGGTTGGGCAGGTTGGTTTTGTCTGGCTTTGTTGCCTGTGTCGATTTTGGTGGCGTGGGTTGTTAGTGGGCCATTGGGACCTTATGTTCAATCATATGCGAGGGCGATGAGCTCATTTCGTTTTTCGCTCGTGAATCTAGGAATATTCGGACTCGCAAGTTTGGCGGTGCTTTTGATTGCGGCGCTGTCCGCTTGGGCGGTGGCTGGGCTGGGCTGGGATCCTCGTGGGTCGGTGCTGGGACCGTATCAAGAACGAAACGCGCTGTTGGTCGGAGCCATTCTTGGCTTCGCGATCATACCCTTGATTTATACGATTTCCGAAGATGCCTTGCAGTCGGTACCTCAGCATTTGCGAAGCGCTTCGTTGGCATGTGGGGCTTCCACTTGGCAAACAACGATACGCGTGGTGGTTCCAACGGCCATGAGCGGTTTGTTCAGCGCGTTGATGATCGGATTTGGACGGGCTGTAGGTGAAACGATGGTCGTGCTGATGGCAGCCGGCAACACGCCTGTGATGGATATCAATCCAATGAACGGCTATCGAACGCTCTCTGCGACGCTTGCCACGGAATTGCCAGAAGCAGCCCGAGGTTCGACCCACTTCCATGCGCTATTCTTGGCCGCTTTCTTGCTGTTCTGCTTCACCATGGTGGCCAACACGTTCGCGGAAATCGTTCGAATGCGATTTCGAAAGCGAGCCTTTCAGCTATGAAATCGAATTCCCGTGCGACCGCGACAGGGACGACGGTCATGTCTCAAGGGGAGCCCATGGTTTGGCTCACCGGCGGGATGTTTGCAATCGCATGCACCATGATTGCGACGCTCTTGGCTTTTATTCTTTACCAAGGATTATCAACCCACTGGCAACGCCCATTCGCAATCTACACGCTTAACAGCGGTGGCATGCTTGCAGGTGAATTGCAAAATGAGCAACCCTACACCGTAAGCCAACAATCGCTGTCCGAGCTTGATGACGTCAGTCGCAAACAGGCTGAGGACTTGTTGGCTGGCCGAGAGCAAACAGTGTCGACACAGCTTTATCTCCGAACAGGCAATTACGATGTCGGTAATCGCCATTTTGCATTCGTTCCCAAGATCGGTTTATCCTCGAAGAAACCCCATTTTCCACCTGAAATTTGGTTGCTCGAACGTCGCGAGTGGGGCGTTCTCTATGGATTCCCAAGCCGATTGAAAACAAGTTTTGCTCCGGAATTCGATCGCGAATACTCTCTCCTCATGGTTCTCGTCAATCAGATCGATCAATTCAAAACAGACCCGCAATCCGATGCCGATGCATTGAAGACCAAACTGGCGAGCCACTTAGCAATTGTCGCCAAGAAACTGGAGGACGAGTTCACTCAACGCGATCTCAGCACGGATACGGAAACACAATTAGTTGGGGCAACGCATGCTGCCATGACACTCAGCCGCGCCAACCAAAGACAAATGGAAGCGGCCAAACAAGAACTAGGACGATCCGACCGAGAATTGTCAAACGGCCGTCTGCTGATTCGCAAGGCAGAGTTGGCGGACAAGATAGACCTTCAAGCACTAGCCGAAGACGCGATTCAATTGGCTAGTGCGGAAGCGACCATCAAGGCTCAATCAAAGGAAACACTCGAATCGCTTGCAATCTGGCAAAACATCTTCGCGGCCGACAACGACGCGTTGCGTTGCTTGACGGCTATTCAGGAGGAAATTAAGAAGCAACAGGACGACGCGTTGCAATCGATGGTTGAGGCGAACGACGCAGTCAAGCAAAAGAAAGAGTCTCTGCATGCCCGTTCTAGGCGAGCGTTGGAGACGGCGAGCGAGAAAACGAGGGAAGGGATTGCATCGCAATACGAAATCAACAGTCGCATTGCACGGTTGGAGTCTATCAGCAAATCGCAAGTGCTTGAGATGCAAATTCCGATACTCGAAACGCAACCCTTGCAAACACTTGATGTCGTCGGCGATCAGGGTAATAAATCCATTGCTCTTAGCGAAACCCAAAGGTTGGTTTCGATGAGCAATAATGGCAGTTCGCCAGTCTATGTATTCGTATTGAGCGGGAGTGGTAGCACGCCAGCCTCCGGATTTTCGCTACAAAGCAAGGAAGTCCTGTTGTCCGATATCGTTCGCGTAGCGCTGCCGAATCAACTGGGTTTGTTCGGTAAATTCTCGCTGTATTTCGAGAGGTGGTTTGAATTCTTGTTTGGGCAACCGCGAGAAGCCGGGAGCGAAGGCGGCTTTTTCCCTGCGATTTGGGGAACCATCGTGATGACCTTGATCATGTCCGTGGCGGTGATGCCATTTGGCGTGATCGCTGCTTTGTACATGCGGGAGTATGCTAACAATGGTTGGTTACTGAGCTTGATTCGTATCAGCATCAATAACCTGGCAGGCGTTCCGAGCATCGTTTATGGCGTATTTGGGCTCGCATTCTTTTGCTATACCATCGGAGGTTTTATTGACGGAGGTCCAACCAAGGCGGGCATGGTACCTTGGCCCACGAGCACTTGGTTCGTGGCCTTTGCCGCTACGGCGCTCGCGGGAACGGTGGCCTTTGTCTTTGCGTTCCTCGGTTCGGGATCACCCACACAGATTTCCAAGAGCCGCAAACGCATCGCGAGCTTCAGTGGAATGTTTTGGTTGCTCTGTTTGTTCGGATTAGTGGCTTTGTTTGCCAAGTCACCGTTCTTTGACGGATTCTACGAAGCGAACTTGCCGAACCCGACTTTCGGCAAAGGCTGTTTGCTGTGGGCGTCGTGCACTCTGGCGCTATTGACGCTGCCTGTTGTGATTGTGGCAACCGAGGAAGCCCTTTCGGCGGTTCCGAACTCACTGCGCGAGGGTTCGTATGCGTGTGGGGCCGGAAAATGGCAAACGTTGCAACGCATTGTGTTGCCTTTTGCCAGACCCGGCATCATCACTGGTTTTATCCTGGCCATGGCACGGGGTGCAGGTGAAGTTGCGCCGTTGATGTTGGTGGGTGCGATTCCGCTGGCCACCGACTTGCCGCTGGATTTTGAATTTCCGTTTTTTCATGGCTCAAGATCCTTCATGCACTTGGGCTTTCAAATTTATTCCTTGGGTTTTCAAAGCCAAAACAGCGAAGCGGCAAAGCCGATGGTCTTTACCGCGACGCTGTTGTTACTGACAATCGTCACGTTGCTTAACGTGACTGCCATCTGGCTGCGAGCCCGATTGCGCAAAAGATTTCAAAGCAGCCAATTCTAGTTACGCATCGACTGTATTTATGGACAGACTCAAAGCTATCGCCGACGGACAACGCGTTGAATCGGTCGTGCACGACGAAGTGTTGCAGGAAGATCCTGTTTTGCGAATCGTCGGATTCAATCTCTTCTATGGTCGCAAGCAGGCTCTTCACAATATCTCCATGCCGCTTGCCAAAGGCAAAGTTACGGCATTGATCGGCCCTAGCGGTTGCGGCAAATCGACGTTGTTGCGCAGCGTCAATCGAATGAACGACTTGATCGAATCGGTACGTATCGAAGGGAACATGATTTTAGGAGAGGACTCCATTTTTGCCGCAGGCGTCGACGTGATTCAGTTGCGAAAACGTATGGGGATGGTCTTTCAGAAGCCGAACCCATTCCCAATGACCATTTTTGAGAATGTGATTTATCCCTTGCGCATCGATGGCGAGAGAAATAAGAAACGCCTAATGCAAGTATGCGAGCAGTCGTTGCGAGGTGCAGCATTGTGGGAAGAGGTCAAAGACCGATTGAACGAATCTGGACTTGGGCTCTCCGGAGGACAACAGCAGCGTCTTTGCATCGCCCGAGCAATTGCGAGCGATCCAGAAGTTCTGCTATTGGATGAGCCCTGTTCGGCCTTGGACCCGCTGGCAACGGGTAAGATCGAGGACTTGATCGAGCGGCTAAAGGGGGACTACTCGATTTTTATTGTGACGCACAACATGCAACAAGCGTCCCGCATTAGCGACTATACGGCCTTTATGTATCTGGGTAGATTGGTTGAACTTGGGCTAACTTCTCGCATTTTCACGAAGCCAAAGTTGCAAGAAACAGAAGACTACATCACTGGCCGGTTTGGATGACGCATTTTGGAAATTGTTTTCGAAAATAGATTTGTTCGTTCCCTGCCAGCGGATGTTGAGCCCAGGAACTTTTGTCGCCAAGTCCGCAATGCCTTCTACTCTCTGGTGAATCCGACCCCTACGTCAAACCCCGTTTTGATTGCGCACTCGCGTGAAGTTGGAGAACTGTTGGGCATCGATCCAGAATGGTTTGCGTCCGAACAAGCGGCGAGAGTCTTGGGCGGAAGTGAGTTGTTGCCAGGTATGCAGCCTTTTGCAGCGTGTTATGGCGGCCATCAATTCGGTAATTGGGCAGGACAACTTGGCGATGGGCGAGCCATCAATCTCGGCGAGATGATTGCGACCGATGGAAAGCACTGGACCTTGCAATTAAAGGGACCCGGTCGGACACCTTACTCGCGATCTGGCGACGGATTGGCGGTGCTTCGGTCATCGCTTCGCGAGTTTCTTTGCAGCGAAGCCATGCATCATCTTGGGGTTCCCACCACACGTGCCTTGAGCTTGGTCTTGAGCGGCGACTTAGTGACGCGCGATATGTTTTACGACGGCCATCCTCGCAAGGAACCGGGCGCAATTGTTTGTCGTGTTGCTCCAACGTTCACTCGATTCGGGAACTTCGAGATTTTGACCGCTAGGCAAGAGATTGATAATTTGCGAAAGCTTGTCGACTTCACGATTGCTGCAGACTTCCCCCACCTGGAGTTAAACTCTCCCGATCTCTATCGCGATTGGTTTGAAGAAGTGTGCGTTCGAACCGCTCAGATGGTAGTGCATTGGATGCGAGTTGGCTTCGTTCACGGAGTAATGAACACCGATAACATGTCGATTCTTGGTCAAACGATCGACTATGGCCCGTACGGATGGATGGATGGATACGAACCTAACTGGACGCCCAACACAACCGATGCAGCCGGCCGGCGTTATGCCTTCGGAAACCAAGGGGAGATTGCTCACTGGAATCTATTGCAGCTCGCCAATGCACTCTGGCCTTTGTTCGAACAAGAAGCCCCATTACAACACGGACTCAATCGCTATGTTGACGTATACCAAGCTTCGTTTCAAACCATGATGGCCAACAAGCTCGGTTTCAAGCATTTCGAAAGTGAAACGGATGCGGAGTTGATCAAGGAGTTAGACAAAATTTTGCAACGAACGGAAACCGACATGACGCTGTTTTACCGTTCGCTATCGGCGATCAAGCTCGACGGAATTCAAGTCGGCGAGCTACGCGATCTTGTGACACCGCAATGGGTCGGCGAGCTGCTGCGTTCAGCTTACTATGGTTCCGAACCCGACCCATCGGGTGTCTTGAATGACACCGCCCATTGGATGCAAAGATACTTGAGGCGATTGATGCAGGATGGTCGATGTGATAGCGAACGCTCCGAACAAATGAACAGCAACAATCCATTGTACGTTTTGCGGAATTATTTGGCCCAGCAAGCCATCGACGCTGCGGAAGCAGGTGATTATCGCGAAATCGAGAATCTCCTGGAATTGCTTCGCAAGCCTTACCAAGAACAAGCCGGCAAGGAGGCCTATTGTAAGCGACGGCCCGATTGGGCCAGACACAAAGCTGGCTGTTCGATGCTGTCGTGCAGTTCTTAGAGTGAACGGAAAATCAGTGGTGCGCCGTTGGTTCGCGAGGTGAAACCAATTCGATCGAGAGGACTACGGCCTCAAAGGCCATGTGGATCGAGTTTTACGCCGAATTGGCCAAAACAAGAATTATTCTTAGACAAATTGTGCCGTTTCGCGCATCCTAAGTTATTGTCATGACAAATTCCGACTCCTTTTGTAACCAAGTGCGAATGAGTGCCCAATGCATCGTCGAAAGCGGTGCTGCGGGCCTGTCGGGGTTGTACGACTTGACTGCACAACGCTTAGTCCGTTTCGCCGTGACCATTACTCGCAATCAACATGATGCAGAGGACGCCGTTCAGGCCTCTTGGTTCGTGTAGTGGCGTCTCCGCAAGTCCTGACGCGAGCGGACTCTCCTTGGCCGTATTTGCTGAGGATCGTTCGCAATGAGTCCCTTGTCATTCTCCGCAAGAAACGCCGGTGGG
>CAMBSL010000106.1 GCA_945870455.1 Pirellula staleyi DSM 6068
CTCGCCGCTTCGTTTTGCATTGATCTCGACCGAGTCTTTCTTGGGTTTGTCGTCAAAGAAAGCATCTGCATCGTCGCTCCATAAGAAACCTGTCACGATGAAATGGATCCTTGCGGTACTGGATAGAAAGCACGTTCGCCCACCCGGAGCGACCCATCGGTCGCCCACGTTTCCGATTCGAGGGTGACCGCATGCAGCACTTCCTCGGCATGGCGGCGATACTCTTCAATCTCATCTTTGCTCAGCTTGCGAGGGACACGAATAGCGGGACCGAGAACGATCCTGGCACGCGAACTGGGTCTTGGAATTGCAAATTTATCCCAAGAGCGACTATTTCGCCAAGGTCGATCAAACCCGCATCCAAGCGGTACGATCGGTATCCCGAGCAAGCCAGCAATGTAGATACATCCACTCGACAATTCCCGTCGAGGTCCCCGTGGCCCATCGGGTGTGATGACTAGGCTGGTGTTTTTGAATTCGCGCGTGATTTGCAAGATTGCTTTGACACCGCCCCGCGATGTCGAACCGCGAACCGTCTTAAAGCCGAACTGCGAGATCATTTCCGACAGCCAATTTGCGTCTCGGTGTTGGCTCAACAGCATCGTCACATCGCACCCTCGGCGATTGCAAGGAGGCAGAGCGAGGTACTCATGCCACACGACGTAAATGGCTGGCCCCCGAAAACTGGCCATAGCCGGGTCCATTTCGGATTGATAGCAAGCGATGCGAGCATCGAGAGTTCGCATCCATGCGCGAATACCGAATGCGAGCAAGGTTCCGCCCCAACGCATCGTTGTTTTTTGCACTTCGAGCTTTGGCAGGCCGAACATTGGGAGTTGCATTACGATTCCAGAGACCAAAGCCCCGAGAAAACTTCGGTCGCTGGCCCCGTCATGAATACATGATTACTGGCTTCATCCCAACTCAAACGCAATTGCCCACCCAGCAAATTGTTCAAAATTTGGCGGTCGGTGTGGCCGGTCAGAACACCCGCGACGCACACGGCGCTCGCTCCTGTCCCGCAGGCCCAAGTCTCACCTGATCCACGTTCCCAAGTTCGTTGATGGACTTCTCCGCGAGCCAACACCTCAACAAACTCGACGTTTGTTTTCTTGGGAAAGCGATCATCGCGCTCGATCAATGGGCCAATTCCAAGCACCAAGTCGTCGGTCGCCTCGGAAACAAAGATGACGCAATGTGGATTACCCATCGAGACACAGGTTGCGAAGAGTTTTTGGCCTCGATACTCGATGGGGTAATTTACGATTGTGTCCGTTGGCTTTGAACCGAGAGTGGTGGGTATTTCCGCTGCTGCCAAGCGTGGTTCCCCCATATCGACCCGTACTTGCGATACGAGATCTGCGTGGATGGTCAAGTCGAGCGAAAGGACGCCGGCTCCTGTTTCGATCGTGAGTGACTCTTTCTTGCAAATACCATGGTCATAAACATACTTGGCAACACATCGGATACCGTTGCCGCACATTTCCGATTCGCTGCCATCGGCATTGAACATGCGCATCTTGGCATCCGCTTTTTCGCTCGGAAGTATGGCGATAAGCCCGTCGCCGCCGATACCAAAACGTCGATCGGAGACTTGAACCGCTAGGCTGCTCAAGTCCGTTGGTAATGTTTGATCGAAACCGCTGAAATAGACGTAGTCATTACCTGCTCCGTGCATTTTGGTAAATCGAAGAGACTGGGCCATATGGAATGCTCTCGGGGAAGAGTCAATTAATTTGGTGATCGGAAATCCGGATCCGAGATTCCGCGAATAAGTTCGGACAGACGACTATAAAGTTGCAGGATCAATTGCCAAGTGGCAATATCAACACTAATCGTAGAGCGTTTTTCGTTGATGTTCACCCCATTGACAACTTCACCGATTCGAGCATGGAAATACTCAAAGAGTTCGGCGAGCTGAGCTGCTTGGCTAGGGCTCAGCCGCTCCGGTAATTCGGGTGGCTTGTTTAGCTCACGCAGGGCTCGAATGGATTCTACAAGTCCAGGATCTAAATCGAAATCCCCGCTGTCGGTTTTGCTGACGAGCATGCCTTCTTCGACAGCGGTCAGGCCTTCGTTGACTCGAGCGTTGATCTGCTCCGAAGTCCCAAAGAGCAACAAGCTTCGGCCCACGGCAATGATGTCGCCAAACCGCAAAATCCTTAGTTGACAGTCTTGGCCATTCACGCGAGTGCCGTTGGTGCTCTCCAGATCGGTTAGCACCAAGTGATCGTTATCTTCTTGGATTTTGCAATGAAAGCGGCTGATTCGTTCATCGTTAAGTTGAATCGTGTTTCCTTCTTCACGACCGATCGAAATCGGGGGCTTGAGTTCAGGGTAGATACGTCCTCGATCAGCTCCTTGGACTACGCGGAGCGTCAGTCTGCACATTGCTACCTCTGGTTCGTCACGATTCAACTAGAAAAGCCGGTCAACTAGAAAAGCCGGGGACAAATAGGAGACAAGTTCTCCTAGGCTATCCGCGGCTATGCCTCAAGTCCGATGTCTTCCAAAACCAATGGAGAAGTCGACTCAATGATCATATCAGGTCGACGGGTGAAGGTTGGTAGACCTGCCCCGGCCAAGACATTGTCAAGGGAATCTTGACTTTTGGCGACGATCGAGTCGCGCGTCATTCCGCCAAAATTGCTCGCATGCCCAAAGGCCGTGATCGGCCCTTCGTAGCCAGCTTTGCTGAGGATCGAGACGATTCGCACATTGTCGATAACGCCGCTCGTCCCAGCCAACAATCGCATTTTGAGGCTGGCATCTTCAATCGTTGGAATCGTTTCCGTATCCGCTAGTCGCAGGGCTGCTATTCTGTTTCCCGGAATGGTAGCGAGTTGCTCAAACGTACCGCCACCGACAGTCCAGTTGAATGAGTCGATCACAAGTCCGACGCTTGGGTTCGTACAAGCCTTGAAAAAAGCCAGAAAGCCTTCAACATCTTGAATGAATTTGAATTGTCGATTTTCGCGGTTTTCCAAAGCAGCAGAGAAATAAAGGCCAAGCATTACCTTGTTTTTCGCAAAAATCTCGGCAATCGCGTCGACTCGCTTTCTCAAGACGTCAAAAAATTCATGAAATGGCAATCGATCGGTTGCAGCGGGGAGTCGCAGAAATCCAGCTCGTGCCCCTGTTTTGCCGGCGATTTCAAGGGTCTGATGAAGCGTTGCAAGTTCCTTTGCAAAGGTCTCGTCGTCCGCATCCAAGTCGATCGGTGTCTCGAAGCCGCTGACCTTCATCTTGGCGCTGAGGAGGTACCTTGCCGCCTTTTCAAATTCACTGCGTTGAGTTCGCTTGACGAGGTCAACAATATCGATGTCCAACCCGCTAAAGCCATAGGTCATTGCCAATTCGATCAGTTCGCTTTGTCGTCCGGAAACACCCAATACCGTCGCGTTCAAATTCTTGTACATTCAACCAATCTCCAAAATAAAACGTGTATGCGTCGGACGATGAAATCGACCGAACAAACATACAAAAAACTTTTCCATCGGGCCAAACAGTCCTTCATGGCCCTGTTGAGAGGGCTCCCAACGAGCACTCATGTGGCGAAAATCACCTTGTGGATCGATCGAGAAACAACTGTCGCCGCTGGACTTGCAAAAGTTCAGTGTTGGCTGTGCATGCTCCGAAATCTGACGACTCCGGCTGCAAAACAGAACATTTATTGATCGAACAATCCCAAATTGTGTGGTCTATTCGCATTGGCAAGAGTATTGCAGAAAACAGATTGCCTTCCAAGTCGAAACGAGGGAAAGCGCGTTCCACTGCACCGAGACACAAACCCCTAATACGCGTTCCCTTCCGGCCATAAATGCGTTATTCTCAGGGAATGTCAAAACCCGCGCCATCTCAGAAATGCCCTTCATGTGAGCGAATTTTTGCCGCAGACATACGCGGTCAATGGATGCCGTTTTGTTCGGAACGGTGCAAACTCGCTGATTTGTATCTTTGGATGAGCGAATCGATCGGTATTCCTACTGGTAGTTCCGAGGAGGAAGACGATGCGGAGCCGGAACCACCACCGGTTCGAAAGCAATGGGATTTTGACTGAGTTGTCGTTTCGTTTGACTGCCAAGAACGGCGTACTTCGTTCAACCAAGAATCACTACTTCCGACTTAGACTTAGACGCTGCAAGTAAATGAATGACTCCACTGCCAAAGACGTTGCTATCCCCAAGGTCGCTATCGACTGGTACCGCTCAACGCCTTGGTGGCGCCTCGCATCGCAAAGCATCACGATCTCCTGGCGTTCGACCCACATTGTTCTGTGTGCATTGGCGCTGCTGTTGACCGAGCTTTGGGTCTCGGCATCGCATCGGATATTCGATTCCGAGTCGGCGCCGATACAATCCTGGATCACGCCAAGCGGCGGAATCAATCCGATCGCGTCCCAGTGGGATGCCATCATGCCAGATACTTTCTTGTCGGTATGGCAACACTATTTAAATCCGATGTTTCGTTGGCTCGCGAATCCGAGTGTCAACGGCGCGGCCGATTGCGTGGCGTCCTATATCGGGATCATTGCGATTTGGTCCTTCGTCGGCGGATGTTTGTGTCGTCGATCGATCGTCGAACTTGGAACACGCATGACGGCACCCTGGGCTGACAGTGCTCGATTGGTTCGGAATCGATGGCAATCCATCGCCTGGTCGACAACCATGCCCAGTGGTTTAATTTTGTTGATTGCACTCGGCCCATTGTTCGTGGGCTGGATTTCCGATATCCCATCTATTGGAGTTTGGTTGGCGGGTTTGCTCTTGATTCCCGTATTGCTCTGTTCGATTGGAATTGGATGGTGCGCGGCGATCACCCTCTTTGGATTTCCATTATCGGTTTGTTCGATTGTCACGGAGAAACAAGCGGATGCCTACGACGGGATCTCGCGATCGGCCGCGTACACATTCCAGCGTCCCTTGACCTTAGGCCTGTGCGTTTTAGCCGCACAATTCCTCGGCATGATCGGAGGTGGGATGCTCTCTCTGGTATTGACGTCCGGGGCTTTGGTTGTCCAGGCATCCTTCGATGTTGGTTCGTTCTCAAGTTTGTCTCAGCTTGAATCCGTGTGGTCGCCGATCCTGACGAGCATCGTGCCTCTTCTGATAACTGCCTATGGATTTAGTTTCTTCTGGACTGCATCTGCGGCTACCTACTTGATCTTGCGACTGGATGTGGATCACGCTGAATTCGATCTCATCGATATGGATGTAGAGACCGCCCCCAAGACACTCCCCGAGTTGCCGAAAAAGAATTCAAGTGAGCCGGTTGCAATCGAGGAAAACTCGGCGGAATGAATACCCGCATTCCTTAAGAATTGAGCCAAAACGACACAGCCGACAAAAAGTACAGGCAGGCTTCGCCACGCCGCTCGCAGTCAAGCCCAGCTGAACCATACCAGGGTTGGGGTCGTACGGGATCCAACCAAATAAGGCTGAATTGTTGGTCTTTGCCAGGTGGAACAGAATCCGAATCCAGGTTAGTATTCTGTTGAATTGTCCGCTGCTTTCTATCCACGCACCGATTTCTCAAAATTCATCCATGAACGAAACTGTGTTATCTGCCGAAACTGATGAGATTCTTGACACGACCAGTTTTTCGCTTGTTGCCTTGATCGGTTTCTTATTGGCGCTCGTGGGAATCTTCTCTCTGCAGTACACTCAGGTCCTGCCATTTGCTATTCTTGGCGGGGCATTAGGGGCTCTCAGTTTGGTCATCGCCAAGCGACATGGTTTTGGATTCGTTTCGAAACTATTCGGCTTTTTAGCTGTCGTTATCAGCGCCACCACGGCATCGACCGGGTTTTTCGGACGCGTTCTAGAGGATAAACATGACCTAAGCCAATCGCAAAAAATATGCGATCTTTACTTGGATAGTTTATCAAAAGGTGATATGGATCGCGTTCTTTTTCTGGCTGGCATCGATCCCATTCGAGACACACAGTCGGAAGCAGCCGACGCAAAGCAAGCCGTTTCTCGTATCAGGACCGATGCAGTTCATTTGGCAATCAAAAATCAAAAAACCCCCGCGAGCTGGAAATTCGTTGGACTCACTGGGGATTATGCAGCCTCAGGCGCACATATTTACAAATTGTCATACCAAGATGTGGGCCAAGCCAATTCGCCCAAGTATATTTTGAGCGTGCGGAGAACGTCTCCGAAACGTGATAGAAAGGCTACTTCGATCAATTGGTATGTCGATAGTCTAAGCGTTGCCGACGCTCGGTAGAAAATATTGGATGGCTGGAACCTTAATTAGTCTGGGAGCAAACCTTGGAAACGTGCGCGAGTCCATGGCCGCTGCCAAGCGACTACTTGACGACGCTTTTGGTCCAAGAAATTTAAGGTTCAGCCACCTCTATCGAACCCCTCCTGTGGGTGGACCGGCCGGGCAGGGCGATTTCCTAAACGCAGTTGCGTCCATCGAAACCAATCGGTCCGTTTGGGAAGTCTGGGAAACCATCAAGCAAGTCGAAACGAATCTCGGGCGTCAAAGGCAATTTCGGTGGGAAGCACGCCGGATTGATATCGATTTGCTGCTCTATGGTCAGCAGCGTATTTGGACGCCGCATTTTAAGGTTCCCCATCCTCGCATGTGCATGCGCACCTTCGTTCTCAAGCCAGCAGACGAGATCGTTCCCGATTGGATCGACCCGGTCACGCGCTGGACCATACATGAACTGAACACTCACCTGGAACGTTCGAACTCGGATAATTCGATGATACGAGTCATCTCAGAAGATTCGATCCGCAGCAAACGGCTGCAAGAAGCGTTTGAGCGAGCGACTGGAAACGATCGAATCCGGGTGCGCTGGGATGTCGGTGTTCCATCACAATTAGCCAAGTCCTTGGGACGAACAAAGCACTCTGCCGAGAAGGAGTTGGCCGAGAAGGTATTGGCCGAGACGGTATTGGGATCCAAACTGACGATCGCTGCGGTTTCCTGTCCTGACCCCATGGCAGTTCAGTGGGAGGATTTTAGTGCTCCGTGGGCGCGTTGGCTCGACTTGGAAGTTCGAAACGAAGATTTCGCAGAAACGAATCGGCGTTTGGTCGGACCTCGCTATCTAATGCCAGCAGATGACATCGAGTGGGCTGTGCATGAGATCATGGCTGCCGATCAGGCGATGCAGTGTTGGTTGGAACGATGCGAACCTTTTCTACTTTGAAGTCTTACGACAGACTGCGTTTGCGTTGATGGATGCTGGCACGTCGGAGTGATGACAACCCCAACGGCGATCGCAGAATTCGGCTCGTGTTCCCTTGTCAATCCGGTAACGCAAACGCGACCAAAGTTCCGCCTCGTGGGCGACCACCCTTGCCTCCGCCAGCCGAAATGACTACGTACTGACGGCCGTTGACGGTGTAAGTGCTCGGGCTGGCGTTGCCGCCAAACGGTAGTTTCGTTTTCCAAAGAACTTCACCAGTCTTCTTGTCGAACACACGAAAGGTTTCGTCCTCTGTGGCTCCAATGAAGATTAGGCCACCGGCCGTCACCAGTGGGCCTCCGTAGTTTTCCGTGCCAGTTGGCGGGATTCCCCGGGCTGTCAGTTCGGGATATTCGCCCAAGGCAACCTTCCATTTGATCTCGCCGGTATTGAGATCAACTGCATTCAGAGTGCCCCATGGCGGCTTGATCGCCGGATATCCCTCATTGTCGAGCCAGCGACGGAATCCACCAAAGGCATATCCCGGTCCTTCGTCGTCAGCGACGACTGCTGCTGGCTTGCGCGTTGCTGATTCGTCCTTGGTTGCCGTTTGCGGACCGCCTTTACTGAGCACGTAGTCGATAATCGCAGCGCGTTTGGCCTCTGGCATGTCGGAATAAGAGGGCATCCGTCCCCCACCCTTCCGCGTCATTTGCTCCACCTCGACGCGAGTCTTTCGCTTTTCAATGTCGAGCAGGGGCGGAAACTTCAAGTCGAGATTGCCCTTTAACTCAAGGCCGTGGCAGACACCGCAATAGACCATGTAATCGCGCTCGCCGGGTATGAGCTTGGAGCCATCCGCATGGCGGGTCTCGATCATTTGCAGCAGCCACGGTATCTCATTGATATTGACGTAGTATATCCCGTCAGGATCCGCCGCGCCGCCACCCCACTCCATGCCGCCGTCGAATCCAGGAAACATCACGGTCTCATTCAGACTCGGTGCCGGGAATGGACCAAAGTTGGGTGCTGCCAGAATCCGATCCAGAGTCAGTTGCTGGGTCGCTGGCGAAATGTTCGAGGTATCGTCTTGGGTGTAACGCTGCCGCATCAGTGGTGGTGGCTTGGTGGGGAACGGCTGGGTTGGCCAAGCCTGTTCGCCGACCAAATCCGATTTCGGAACTGGCCTCTCCTCAATGGGCCATAGCGGTTCGCCTGTGACACGGTTGAACACAAATAGCAATCCGTGTTTGGTGCCTTGTGCGACCGCATCGATTCGCTTTCCGCCGTGGTTGACGGTCAATAGAACTGGCGCACACGGCAAGTCTTTGTCGAGCAGATCGTGATGAACGATTTGGAAATGCCAGATCCGCTCGCCGGTGGCGGCGTTCAGCGCAAGCAAGCAGTTCGCGAACAGATTCGAACCGTGTCGTTTACCCCCATAAAAATCTGGCTCCGGCGTTTTGGTCGCGACGTAAACGATACCTCGCGTTTCATCCAACGACTGACCGCACCATGGCATCAGACCTGTCGCGTTTTCGTGAGCGTCGGCAGGCCAAGTTTCGTAGCCTACCTCACCAGGCCGGGGGATCAGGTGGAATATCCAACGCTGCACGCCCGTCCGGACGTCGAATGCTCGGACCGCCCCCTTGCCTCCGAGTCCACCCACGATCAAAACATCTTGGTAGGCGATTCCGGGCGTGTTCAGACCCGAACCAAGATTGATCGAGCCATTTTCACCAAAGCTTCTAATTGTTGTTCCGGTTTTCGGATTTATTGCAAAAAGAAGGCCATCTACCGAGGTGAACAATCGCTGCTCCTCTCCGTTTTCATTCGCCCAATAAACTAACCCTCGCTGCCTTGCGCGGCCCGGTCCCGTGTTTTCATTCGCAGGATCCCATTTCCAGAGTTCCTCGCCAGTGGCCGCGTTGAGTGCAACCACCTTGCGAGACTGAGTCGGCGTATAGAGACGGCCGTCGATAATAAGGTTGTTCGCCTGATATTCGTCCGCGTCTCCCGTCTCATAGGTCCAAGCAACTCCCAATCGGGATACGTTCTCGCGATGGATCTGTTCGAGCGGCGAATAGAGATTGCGCTCTTTACCCCCGAGGTACACTGGCCAATCGGCGTCCCCTGCGCAAGCCATGCTCAGCCAGCAGCAACTGACGATCAGGGCGAGTTGGGGAACGAAAGTGGATGGCAAATCTCCAACCTTTCTGAGCGTGGTAACAGTGACTGCTAGTGCACGTACCGTTCGACCCATGGTTACAATACAGTCGATCGAAGTCATCATCATCATCATCATCATCATCATTTTTAAATGAAACGCGATATTATGCCGAGCACCGAACTTGTATTCCTGTCCAAGCTCTTGCTTGCGATGAGTTACCTCGGATTGCAATCCCAAGCCTTTTGTTCACCTGATCGCAACGATGATTCTAACCTTCCGACGGGTTCATCGGAACCAGAATCTCCTCAAGAGCGAAATCGCGGGCCGAGAGACGGCGGTAAAGTCTACCGCAATCGTGTTGTTCCAAATTGGATGGAAGGAACCCATAAGTTTTGGTATCGCAATGACCTACCGCAGGGTGGCAGAGAGTTCATTCTTGTAGATGCAGCGCTCGGGAAGCGTGAGTTGGCCTTCGATCATGAAGCGGTCGCGAAATCGCTAGGGCCCAACACCAAAAGCACACACTTGCCCATCGAACGCTTGGGTTTTTCGATTCCAGATCAAACTTTACTTATCGGAAACGATAAAACTTATCGATGGGATAGTGATTCCAAAACGCTTTCCGAGGTTGCCAGTCCTCAGGGGAAACCAACACCGCAGACCTCCCAGTCGAACGGGGGTCGAGCCAATGGAAGCGATAGCTCCATCACGTTTGAGAATCGCACCAAATCACCCGTTGAAATATTCTGGCTTAGCGAGGATGGCGGCAAACAGAGTTATGGAAAAATCGAAGGTGGTTCTTCTAAGGATCAACATACGTTTGGCGGTCATCGTTGGCAGATCGTGAATGCTCAAGGTGAAAGTTTAGGGGAGGTGACGGCGCAAGAAAACCATTCCACAATCGTTGTGGATGGTCGGCCGATTGCATCCAATTCGCCGACCCGTCGTCGACCGACTGGGGCAGGTGCGGCAGGTGCGGCAGGGCGCGATTTGAATTCCCCCGATGGCAAGTGGCGAACCTTGGTTCAGGACCACAACGTCATCGTAAAGCGTGTTGACTCGGATGAGCGAATCGTCTTGACCAAGGATGGCACAGAATCCAATGCCTATGGCCAACTGAGTTGGTCGCCTGACTCGCAAACCGTCGTGACTTTTCGTGAAAAGTCGGTTGAGAAACAGACGGTTCATAGGATTCGGTCGTCGCCTCCAGATGGCGGAAGAGCTAAACTAGAAACGAGTCCGTACGTTTTGCCGGGCGATCCTTTTCCAATCTGCGAACTGAATCTCCTGCGAGTGGAGAATGGCGAGCAGATCAAACCAAGGGTTGACCCCTTCGAGCACGAGTGGCTTCGTCCGCGTATTCGCTTTCACCAAGATGGCTCGAAGTTCACTTACGAGCAGACGGACCGTGGGCATGGAAGATTTCGCGTGATTGAAGTTCGTCTCCAAGACGGCAGTACTCGCAACATCATCGACGAGAAATCCGAGACCTATATTTGGACCGCCCACGCAGAGAATCAAAGTCTTGCTATCGTTCAGTGGCTCGATGCATCCAATGAAATCCTCTATACGACAGAAAAAAATGGTTGGAGACAACTCATCCTGGTCGACGCCACCACGGGCAACGAAAAACGGGTTCTGACTCCAACGGGAATTGTGGTTCGAGGTGTTGAATCGGTCGATGAACAGAACCGCATCGTTTGGTTCAGCGCGAGTGGTCGCGAAAATCAAGATCCGTATTTGATCCACCATGGTTATGTCTCTCTGGATACCGGAAAGCTGGTATGGCTTACCGAGGCAAACGGCAACCACTCGATTCAATTCTCTCCGAAGCGGGATTTTTTAATCGACACATACTCACGCGTGGACCTTGCCCCCGTTTCCGAGCTTCGAAGGGTGTCGGATGGGTCCAAAGTCTGCGACATTGAAAGTTCTGACATCACCGAACTCAGTGCGAGCGGATGGACGCCACCCGAGGTATTTGTATCCAAAGGACGCGACAATCAAACCGACATTTGGGGCATCATTTGCCGCCCCAAGGACTTTGATCCTAAGAAAAAATATCCCGTTATCGAAGATATTTATGCTGGGCCGCAAAGCTCGTTTGTCCCAAAAACCTTTAGTCCAACAATGCGATACGAATCGCTGACTCGTTTAGGCTTCATCGTCGTCAAGATCGATGGGATGGGTACAGCGAACCGGTCCAAGGCGTTTCATGATGTTTGCTGGAAAAACCTCAAAGATGGAGGATTCCACGATCGCATTTTGTGGATGCAATCGGCTGCCGCCAAATATGCGGAGTTCGATCTCTCCCGCGTTGGAATCTATGGGACTTCTGCGGGTGGACAGAATGCTGCAGCCGCAGTTTTATTTCATCCAGAGTTCTACAAAGTCGCAGTCGCCGCCTGCGGTTGCCATGACAATCGAATGGACAAGGCGTCCTGGAACGAACAGTGGATGGGATATCCAGTCGGGCCTCACTACGCAGAATGTTCCAATATTGAAAACGCGCATCGACTCCAGGGCAAGCTTTTTTTGATCGTTGGAGAGATGGACACAAATGTCCCCCCAGAGTCCACGATGCGATTTGCTGATGCGCTCATTCGAGCGAACAAGGATTTTGATTTGTTGGTTATTCCGAACGCTGGGCACGGTATGGGAGGAGCCTACGGACAACGCCGCATGCACGATTATTTCGTCAAACACTTGATGCCGGGAGCATGAGCGAGCTTGCCAAGGACGGGACAAAGCCAGGGTGGAACCGTTCGTACACGCCCTTTAGTCCAACGGATTCAATTTGAATGGATTGAAGTCCGCTTTTGGAAAGCCATTCCAGGTGGTTGTCGAGAGGGCCATCGATCTCCATCACGATTCTAGCCTCATCCTGGTCTATGATTCGAACGTGGTCCTCTTGAAGTTTGAGTGGACCGTTCCGCGTAATTGCCCCTTGGATGCGGTGAACGAACTTCAGTTCTCGCAAATCAATCGTGACGACCACCTTGCCCTGCTTCAGGATCGCGGCTTTATCGCAGATTTGTTCGATTTCCTCCAGGACGTGCGAGCAAAATGCGATCGTTGTGCCACGCTCCTTGGCTTCTCGAACCAACTGTAGAACCTCCGATCGAACGGTGGGGTCTAAATTGGCCGTTGGTTCGTCCAGTATCATAAGGCGGCTATGGCAACTCATCACGCAACTAATGGCCAATTTTTGTCGCATTCCAGTCGACATGAATGCAACGCGGCGAGTGGTGTCCAGCTCTAGTCTTCGCGCGATGGCAAGAGCAAGTGTTTTGTTGCCACGCGGATGAATGGACGCAAAAAACTCGATGCAATCACTCCCCTTCATCAAGCGAAACAGCTTGGATTCGGCGGGTAGGTAGCTTACGCGTTGGCGCACTTGCAAACTATGGGAGTGACAATTCAGGCCGTCGACCACTGCCGTTCCTGACGTAGGTTTCAGGTATCCCATCAAGCAGCGAATCATCGTTGTTTTGCCTGCTCCGTTGGGACCGAGCAACCCAAATACCGTACCTTGAGTGATAGATAGGTTGCAATCATTGAGGGCAGCGAACGAGCGGTACCGCTTCGTCAACTGAGAAACTTCGACAATATTTTCCATAAGTCATTACGGATTTTGGTCCGCAGCACCTTTTTCGATCGCTATGAGTTTGAGTTTCGCAGAAGTAACCAATTCGCGAGCCCAGGTTTTTTCTTCGAACAGCTCGATGAGGCTCTTTAGCCATTCTGCGCGCGGCGAGGGCGCAAGATTGGCATCCGCCCAAATCATTTGTTTTTCCAGTGTTTCAATAGCGGGATTCCGCGAGGCATTTCCTTCGCTAACTAGCTTGTCCAACATGCGTTTCGCCGATGTGACGAGCTGCCGCTGGCGGTTCGATAGTTTCTCGTTGGCTGCGAAGACAGTCACCATCGCTTTGAGCTTGCGTTTAGCAAGTTCGGTATCGAGTGATTCCGCTTTGGTACATTCGAGAAACGCTTGTTCTACCGGATCCAATTGGTCCGAACCAGAGCTTCTTGCCTTGCGCTGCAATTGACGGATGGATCGCATCGAATCGATTTCTGTCAGTAAAACTTCGACATCCGCGATCCGAGAATCGGTTGGGTATAGTTCCTTGAAGCGATCAAGGACAGGCTCGATGGCCATGATCTGTTCGTCGTCCGTGGAATTCATGCTGGCAGCAATTTGTTGGTACAAGGTGTTTGCCGACGGAGGGAGCGAAAACCAAACAATCCCGAAAGCACAAGCGAGTAAGGTTGCCACGAGTCCCGCAATGCTCAGCCATTGAGCCCAATGCGAGGTAGGCTCAGGTTCCGAGATCACGATGCTGGATCGACGCCGATCCTCGTCTCCAACTTCAGTAAAGTACGTTTTGGAAACTTGGTCGATACCGCTTGGATGTTCAGAATAGTCGAATTCCGAATTAGGTTTTGCGAATTGCGTTTGCTCGTCCGGACCAGCAACCGAGGGGATTGTTGCGTGCGTGTTATCTTTCTTGTTTTCGGCGGGGGCAATCGCCGCCGAAGTTTCTTGGGGGGACTCGTCCTGTTTCATCGACGAAAAGGCGGTATCGCTGCCTGGAACGATGACGTCGTTCAGGTCGATACTGGTCATCTCAACAAGATTTCGAACCTCGGTTTTGTCCGTTTGTTTCTCGCGAGCCCGCTTCGATAGCCCGGCTCGCATGGATTGCAATCGATTGCTGACAACCAAAACCGTTGGCGGGCGCATGGACGGTTCGCGGCGAAGCAGTTCCTCGACAAGATCACAGAGTTCCTTTGGCGCGTCGGGAGCTAGATTTTTTAGCGGTGTCAAAACGCCAAATCGAAGATTGAAGAGAATCTCGGGAATATTCTTTCCCATGAAAGGAGGACGACCTGCAAGTGCGGCATAGCAAACACTGCCGAGCGAATAAAGATCGCTGCGCACCGATACGGGTTTTCCTTCTGCTTGTTCAGGCGGCATGTAATCCGCAGTGCCGAGAATGGATCCCTCGACGGTCGCATCGAGAGCGCCGAAGAGTTTGGCGATACCGAAATCGGTCAGCTTAAGCTTACCTTCAGAATTGACCATGAGATTGGCGGGCTTGAGGTCGCGATGGATGACTCCAAAATCATGAGCATGTTTGAGCGCAGAACAAACTTCGATGGCAATATCAACGACGCGTTCCCAAGGCAATGTTTTCTCGCGGCGAAGGATTTGCTGCAGATTTTCACCCTCGACGTACTCCATCGAGTAAAACAGCAATCCCTTTTCTTCGCCGGATCCGATGAGTTGAACGATTCCCGGATGCTTCAGTTTTAAAAGGGTCTGAATTTCCGAATCGAATCGCCTGCGAAACCGTTGATGCTGAGCAAGTCCCGCCGAAAGTACCTTGATGGCGACGGGTTTGTTGGTTTTTGCGTTAACACCATGGTAGACAGTCCCCATTCCCCCTTGACCTAGGATCCGCAAAACCTGGTATGGACCTATGAATTCGAAATCAAGCGGCACGTGGAAAGTAACTCAGCAAAAGACCGGGGAAGCAGCCAGGTAACGGGACGTTGATTTTAGCTGAGATCGCCGCAAAGTGTTTAGTGGATTGTATCAATCCTCTTTAGTCACAACCCCGTATAGTTCATCGATCGCTTTCAACTCCCACGAGACGGTCTGATGGGTTCGATGATCGAAAATGCAGATTTCGAACCTCCGGTGATCGATCCTCAGTGCTTCCAAATCGTCTGGGTGTCTTGCAAGCAACCCGTTGATGGCAACAATGCGGTCGCCAATCTCCATTGTTCCTCGCAGTATCGCATCCCCAGGAATCGCCAACCTCAGGAAAGGTGAATTCGCACCGATCTTGACCAACCGTAATCCATACTTGTCTGCAAAAAATTCATCATCCAGAACTTCGAGCGACTTGGAAACGGAAGTTGTGGTCTGCATCCAAATATGAACGATCGAAGCCGGTGCAACGACATCAACTTGTTGCGTTTGGCGGTCTGGCCGAGACACAACGAATTCGCCTCTCAGGCGAGTTGACAAACTAGCTGGCATGATTTGCATGGTTTTTGCAATCGGAACGTCCGAGTTTTCCAAAAGCGAAAAACGATAGTCCCAAATCTTGTAACGCAATTGAGGCCTTGATTGGGGCCTTGATTGCGGCATTTTTTGCAAAAATTTTGAAAAGAAATTTTCGCCAGCTCGGACTGACCTAGCCGGAACACCGTTCTTTTCGTGCACCTGGAAGGCGAAAACCAACGGCATTCACTTGGTAGCCGAACAGCGCAAGCTGTCCGGTGAGAATTGGCAAATCAACAGGGAATTCAACAATCGGTTCGCGCCGTTCCGCCATCGGAACACTTTTTCGCACCGAAAAAGCTTAATCCATAAACGTCGAGGTTTGGACGTTTTCGCCACCGTTTGGAGTTACCAACGCGTCTAGAACTATTTGCGAAACGTCTGACGGGATTCGCATCAACTCCTTCTCTAGGGTCACGGCGGTGAAGCTACCGGAATGAAGGCCACCAATTTCCTTCATCGCTTTGTTGCCAACCCGTAATCCAAGACTGATGTCGATATCCCCCGGGGTACTCCAAACCGTGTTGTTGTTCGTTTCAACCAATAGGATCGTGTGTTTGTCGATGTTGGAATTGGATAAAGAACCCGAGGGCGGGAAGAGTGTTCCTGCACCCGTTATCAAGACATAGTTGGTTTCGCTGCTTCCAAGGGCATCCGGTGAGTTAGGACTAGCGAATTCCGTTGGCATTAATCGAACCAAGTTCATGTTGGAAGGACTGTCCCAAGGCTGACTTAGCTCGAAACTCTTGTAAAGCTCCTCGTAGCCCATGAACGGCAATACAAGTACGCGCCAAGAGTAGAGGCGGACGCCCGAATCATCCATAACTACCGGCGGAGGATAGGTTCCGTAACGGTCGCAATACGCGTTCAACCCCTCGACAATTGATTTCATGTTCTCAAGATCACGAGCTTGAGCCATGCGTCTCATGCTGTTTTTAACGGTCGGCCAAGCGATTCGAAAGACGATCGCGCCAAGAAGCAAAAGCGACAGAACAACGGATGCCCCTACAATTGCAGGCATCCAACTTCGCTTTTCTGCGATTTTTGATTTGCCGGCTCCCTTTGATTTGCTAGCTCCCGAATTCAAGGCAATCGACGGAACCAGCACACCGCTTTCGTTGAAATGCGGCATGGTCACTTGTTTTCCGCATTCTGCACATGGCCCAGATTGTCCAGCAAAGCGATCTAGCACCTTGGTTTTGAAATGACAAAACGGACAAACAAATTCGAAGGGCATGGCTAACTTCTATCTTTTAAAGCCAATAAACTGATAGTAGGGCGTTCTTGCTAAGGGAAAATAGGGGATCTTGGCACGCTGCTCGTTGAGCAAAGTTGTCTCGAACCGATTTTGCAAATAGGGAATGTGGTCTGCGCTTGGAAAAACATTGTCGCCTGAAAACCAAATCGGCCAAAAAGAGCGTGTCGACCAGCTATGCCTCGCTAAACCCTGCTGAGCAAATTTTCGCGAAACATAAAAATCGATCACCCCAATTTTACCACCTGGTTTGAGAATTCGTGCAGCATTATCGATGGCCGCAAACCAATCCGGAATCATGGTCAATGAATACGAGAACGTCACAATGTCCGCAAAGCCTTCGGGCGGCGTCCAAGTGGTGGCGTCGCCGGTGACCGCTTCTACATTCGTCCAACCATTTCGTTCGCTTCGTTTTTTGACAATCCCGAGGAGAGAGGTTGCCAAATCAACTACGTAGATTTTCGAGAACTTGGAAATGTTTGGTCCGATAAATTCGAGGTTTGCACCTGTGCCTCCGCCGAAGTCAACCCACACGCAAGGCTTGGATTGTCCGAGGGTTTGGTAAACGTGTTCGCGCCCCTGCAGTAGCCTTTTGCGAAAATCATCGTATCCCTCCGCTTGACCGGAGTAGAAATTCTCCATGCGGTCCGCATGGTCTTTTCCACGAACAGGCCGCAGGACCAAGTGATAAAGAATCTTGAGGTCGTTTCGAATCGTCATGTTTCGTGACGCCGCCCTTTTTCGTTGGAGGAACGACAAGCGTCAGTGTGGAACATATCGTTGACTGAGCTCGCCAAAGCATGGCTCTAAAGGAAATCCACCGCCTGCCGGATGTCTGATCCCTTGCATGACGGTGGATGCGCACGTTTTTGCCCTCAAACGGACGTCCCGGACTTTCAACATGATTGTCCGATTCACGTATCTATGACGTAGAACCACCGGAAACGCCAGTAAGACATGCGGCAGATTGGAAACTACCGACGGGACAAATGGTCCCATCCCACGCCACACTAGAAACCGCGGAATGGATGCGCGGCGGTATCCTTTTTATCAAGCATTTGTTGAGCGGTCGGAAGACCCTTCATTGCGCTCGAGATCGCATCGACCGTTGCAGCATAATTGAATTCGTAGATTTTCTTGTCGTCTGCGGCTGCTGGGTGGATGAACACGCCGCATACCACGACCAAGTTTTCGGCTTGATCCTTTGGAATAACTCCGCTCGCAACGCTGTCCGCGACTGCTTTCGCAACGGCTGCCTGAGCTGGGCCAAACATTTGAACCGCTTGTTTCATGCCCTTGATCGTGACCTTGGTGATCATTACCGTCGAGGGTTTAACCGCAACGTTCGGTGCCAGAACGGCCAATAAATTGCTATGACCGGCACTTTGGGTCGCCAAAGCATTTGCGAAAGCCGTACCCACAGGGCCATCCTTGCTACCGATCATGAGATCAATGTGAGCAATCTCGTTTCCTTCTCCAACCAATGATTCGCCTACGTACATGGACATGTAACATTCCTAAATTCGAGAGTATGGATGTGCCGGTTCGCGACCTTGCGCGAGTTTGAACACGAAAAGGTAGCAAACTGCCACGTTCTTGCAACGCTTTTGCGAGACCCCACAACGAGAGAATTGTGTTTTTCGGTCAATTTGTACGAATTGGTGTCACAAAAAGGTCTCATTTCGATTGGAATTTGACTGTTTGGAGTGTAACCTAAA
>CAMBSL010000107.1 GCA_945870455.1 Pirellula staleyi DSM 6068
TGTCAAGACTAGGATAAGGTTCTTCGCGTAGCCTCGAATTAAGCCACATCCTCCACCGCTTGTGTGAGCCCCCGTCAATTCCTTTGAGTTTCAGCCTTGCGACCATACTCCCCAGGCGGAGCACTTAACACTTTCGCTACGTCCGAGAATCTGTGACAGATCCTCAGACTAGTGCTCATCGTTTACGGCTAGGACTACCGGGGTATCTAATCCCGTTCGCTACCCTAGCTTTCGTTCCTCAGCGTCAGAAAGTATCCAGTAAGCCGCCTTCGCCACCGGTGTTCCAGATGATATCAATGCATTTCACCGCTCCACCATCTGTTCCGCTTACCCCTATACCCCTCAAGCCCTGTGGTTTGGGGCGCAGTTCCTCGGTTAAGCCGAGGGCTTTCACACCCCACCTACAAAGCCGCCTACGAACTCTTTAAGCCCAGTGATACCGAATAACGTTTGGAGAGCTCGTCTTACCGCGGCTGCTGGCACGAGCTTAGCCTCTCCTTCCTCCTAGGATCTCTCAAATACAGGGGAGAACCCCCGTACATTTGATTCCCTACGACAGCGGTTTACAACCCGAAGGCCTTCATCCCGCACGCGGCGTCGCTTGGTCAGACTTTCGTCCATTGCCAAAGATTCTCGACTGCAGCCACCCGTAGGTGTCTGGCCAGTGTCTCAGTGCCAGTGAGGCTGGTCGTGCTCTCACACCAGCTACCCATCATAGCCTTGGTAGGCCATTACCCTGCCAACTAGCTAATGGGGCACGGGCTCATCTTGGGGCGGAATCACACCTTTGGTCCGCAAACATTATCGAGTATTACTGTCAGTTTCCCGACGCTATCCTCGTCCCCAAGGCAGATTCCCGTGTTGTCCTCTCCCTTTCGCCGCTGTCCTGTATTGCTACATTCTCGCGCGACTCGCATGCCTAATCCACGCCGCCAACGTTCATTCTGAGCCAGGATCAAACCCTTCACTTTTGTATGCTTAGACCAACATCGAAATTGCTCTCAACGTCAGCCATAACTAACTTGGTTGGTTTTTTGAAACCGGTTGGTGACCTTGGTCAATTGGTCACCGAAATTCATCTACACAAAAATTCTCAAAGTTATTGACGATTGCTAAAAACATCAACATTAAAACTCATCCACCAGATTGTCAAAGATCAAATTGACTTAACTTGCGTTTCGCTTGGTCAAACTACCTTTCCAGGTTGTCCGTCTCACTAGCACTCGTTTCGTCGGGCCCAACAGTGTAACCGAGTTTGTCGGTTCGTGTCAAGCATCAGTTCGCTTTTATTTTCGTCGCATCGGTTAGTTTGCCGAGTCAGAAAACTCAACCAACCGGAGTTGGTCTCAGCGAGGAGGCGAAAAGATAGTGGCACCTCGCCACGGCTGCAAGGGGCAAAGCAACTATTGTTGTTCTTTTTTTTCCGACTCGCTTCCATCTTGGCAATACCCCAGGTTTTGATTGTGATTTTGATGCCAGTTGCTTGCCAGCACCGCTAGCAAAATGAGCCTTCGAACTGTTGGCGACGGATCATCTCGCATTTATAACCCCGTATTTGTCGTGACGATTCGGAAAGGGTGCGGGCCCGGCATCGCGTGAGCTTCGATGAATTGCGCAACCGTTGGATCGTCCCGTTGGAAAAACGTTTCGAGTACCTGGCGGCCAATAAGGAGCAAAAAGTCCAAGTCCCGTTCGAACAGCTTGTTATTTTCAGCTCCGTCCCTCTGGACCGAAAAAAGAATACCTAGATTTCGCTGTAGAGAATTATTTCTCAATCATGTAGGGTTTGTACTGGCTGTTCAACAAGCTTTTGCCACAATCGAGGGGCTTTTTCAGGGAGATTCGATTAAGGCTAAAGGCCGTTGACGGTTAAATGGTCGGTTAAACGGTAGTACGGAACTTGAATGGATAAATTACTATGCTCAAACGGAGCTCAGTCAATATGGCTCTAGAAATCCCAGCGGCAGTCGTAAAGCCGCTCACGCTAAACCGTCTCTACCTCGGGACAATCGTTGGGATGCACTTGCTTGCCTTGTTGGCCCTCCACCCGTACTTTTTCTCGTGGGTCGGCCTGTTCACCATGCTATTGGGAGTCCACGTTTTCGGACAAGGTATCACGATTGGCTACCACCGACTCCTGACCCACCGAAGTTTCAAAACCCCTCGCTGGGTTGAGCATTCCTTTGCCGTTTTGGGTATTTGTTGCTTTGAGGACTCACCTGCTCGTTGGGTCGCCATTCACCGCATGCACCACGTCCACTCCGATCATCAACCGGATCCCCACACGCCGCTCGTCAATTTCTTTTGGTCGCATATGGGCTGGCTAATGTTCAAGAACCGAGAAACGCATTCTTTGGCAGCCATCGAAAAGTTCTCGAAAGACCTGCTCCGCGATCCGTTTTACATGTACTTGGAAAAGCGTCCTATGACGCACCTTTACATTGCATTGGCCCAATTGCCTGTCTTTTTCCTCTTAGGGTTCATCGTAGGATGGATTGGTTGGGGATCTGCGAGCGCATTGCAACTCGGACTGAGCATGATCGTCTGGGGCGTCTATGTTCGCATCATTGCTGTCTGGCACATCACCTGGTCAGTCAATTCACTGAGCCACTTGTTCGGCTATCAAAACTACGAAACCGAAGAACATAGCCGCAACAACTGGTTTGTCGCCCTTCTAACCGTTGGTGAGGGCTGGCATAACAATCATCACGAAGACCCATCCACGGCTTGCCTCCAACATCGATGGTGGGAAATTGACATCAGCTACTACGAAATCAAGTTTTTGGAATGGATCGGTCTTGCGTCCGAAGTCATCGAACCACGGCATCTGCGGCGGGCTGCACGCAAAGCGGCTTAGCGGGTGAATGTCAGGGATTTTGCCCCGAATGGTCCTACGGGGTATCTACTCTTTCTCAGTGTAGTTGACCTGTCGTTGCCCAAAACTCAAATGCGCGACGATAGACTTCGACACCTTTCTCGAGTTGGTCGAAGCTGATCCATTCATCGCTCCGATGTGCTTGTTGAATATCGCCAGGCCCGCAGATCAATAGCCTTTCTAGGCGTTGTAGGATGCCGGCATCGGTAGCAAAGCAGACGCTATGTGATTCGGCTTGCCCCACGATTCGCAACATGTCTTGAATCCACGGGCCATCGCTCGCAACGTGCCATGGAGCAACGCAGTCTCTTAAGTCAAATTCCAACGCGTGTTGGGTGCATAGTTTCCGGGTAGCTTCGAGCAAGGGCTGATGATTTACGTTTGGCATGGCCCTGAAGAAGATGTTCACCTGAGCTAGCGATGGAGTGACATTGACGGCTTCTGGTTCATTGGTGATGGTCATGTTCCATGACAGAGTGGGTGGATCGAACAAGCTGTTGCGATAGATGGGATTGGTTTCGCTTTCTTGCCGGATGGCCAATAACTCTTGTAGGGCAGGAATAAGTTGATAGTTTGCGTTAATCCCTTCGTTGGTGCTGGTATGAGCGCTGCGGCCACGCGACCTGACCGCTAAGCGTTGTCCACCTTTGTGCGCGTGAACGACGTTCAGGCAAGTTGGTTCCCCAACGATCCCGACGGTTCCGGAATCCACCATTTCTTGAAAATAAATCGATTGCGAATTGACTTGTTTAGCGCCAAACATGCCGACCTCTTCATCGCTCGTCACGACGAAATAGATGGGTCCTGATTGTTGTTCGGCATCGATTTGGCTCGCTGCCACGATTGCGCAGGCCAGCGAGCCTTTCATGTCACACGAACCGCGACCGTAAAGCCGTGCGCCATGTTCTTTGGGTTCAAAGGGACCGCTGAGATCAAACGACCAATCTTCTGCGGGCACAACGTCCGTGTGGGCCAAATACGCGACGCCGCCTCGCCCTCCCCCTCGCTTTCCTACGACACTCACCTTGTTCTTTCCCTTTTCGTCGACATAGTGGTGCCATTCGATATCGAAATTCTGGGCCGATAATTGATTGGAAACGAATTGGCTGACCGACTCATTGCTTTCATGGCTGACCGACGGGTAAGCAACTAAATCCTTGGTTAGTTGCAACGTCTTTTCGAATATGCGTCCATTCATTGCATGCTCTTCTGAGAGGTAAACTGTCCGGCTTTTGCGGTTTCGAGTATTCTAGGTAGACTTAGTAATCCCTCCCATGCGTATTTTGGTTGAAAGGTAGCGTTTTTTCGATGCTCAATGATATGCGTCAAGTGATTTCGTTGATTCTAGGGGGTGGTCGAGGTACTCGGCTATTCCCTCTGACCAAGATCCGTGCGAAACCCGCTGTCCCGTTGGCTGGGAAATACCGGCTGATCGACATTCCGATCAGCAATTGCATTCATAGCGGCGTCAATCGAATCTACGTGGTCACGCAATTCCTCAGTGTCTCGCTTCACCAACACATTCGACAAACCTATCGATTTGATAACTTCAATGGTGGGTTCGTCGAGTTGCTAGCGGCTCAACAAACGATGGAGGGAGGTACCGAATGGTATGAAGGAACGGCAGACGCCGTTCGAAAAAACCTTCGCTACTTCGATGAAAACGATTGCAAATACGTTTTAATCTTGAGCGGTGATCAATTGTATCACATGGACTATGGCCAGATGTTAGACAACCATATCCAGTCCAAGGCCGACGTCACGATTGCAGCGATCCCAGTTCATCGCTCAGAAGTTCACGCTTTGGGGATTATGCGGTGCGATGACTCGGGACGCGTGACCGGTTTCCTAGAAAAACCGAAGACCGAGGAAGAGATCAATATGGTAACGACCAGTCCGGCCTGGATCGATGCACGCGGTATTCCGTCTCAAGGTCGTGATTGCTTGGCAAGCATGGGGCTCTATATTTTCAACAAGCAGTTGCTTTTCGATGTCCTCAACAAAACCAACTACAGCGACTTCGGCAAAGAAGTATTCCCGGCTGCCATCCGATCGAGGAAAGTCCAAGTCCATTTGTTCGATGACTATTGGGAAGATATCGGAACGATTCGCGCATTCTACAATGCCAATTTGTCACTGACTAAAAACAACCCGCCTTTCGATTTGTTCTCAGCCGATCGACCGGTCTACTCGCGGGCAAGATTTTTGCCGCCAACCGTGGTGGAGGGCGCATCGATTTCGAGTTCTTTGATCGCGGACGGATGTCGCATCGGCAAGGGGGCTCGGATCGAGAACAGCATTATCGGGCTTCGGTGCGTTATTGGGGAGGGTGTGACGATCAAGAATAGCGTCGTCATGGGCGCGGACTACATTGAATCCGAGCAAGTGCTTGCAACCCTTGCAGCCAGCGGCGAAGTGCCAGTCGGAATTGGAGCAGGTTCGTTGATCGAAGGTGCGATCCTCGACAAGAATTGCAGAATAGGTCGCCACGTACAAGTCATCAACCGATTGAGCATGACCGAATCGGATCAGTTCGAGCCCGTCTACATTCGCGATGGGATCCCGATTGTGACCAAGGACGCGACTTTAAAGGACGGTTGGACCATGTGACCAAGCTGCTCAAACAACCTTGGGTCGTTGGCCTCGCTAAAAAGTGGGGTGAGCTTCTAGCTTGCCATCCGTGATTCATCGCAAGCGGAAAACTTGCGCCACGTTCGCACAAAGCCCTATGGCCTCCTTGGTCGCCGGGGGCCAAAACCACCTCGCGCAACGGTGTTTAGCCGAGCAAACGTTCGATTTGTTCCCAGGTACGTTGGCTTGCACCACGTTGAGATTGGCACGTTTCCCTTGCTGACTTTGACATGCGTCGTCTCGCGTTGGGATCGAAAATCATGCTCTCAATCCATGGCCTCAATTCACTCGCCACCTTGAGTTCCTTGGCGGCATCTGCGTCGAGCAAGAGCTTTACAATATCGGCGAAATTCTTCGTGTTGGGGCCGAAGCAAGTCGCGACACCATAAGCGCACGGTTCGATCATGTTTTGACCGCCTCGATCTCCGAAACTCCCGCCAACGAAACCGATATCGGCCAATCCCCACCACCAACGAAGTTCGCCCACGGAGTCACCAAGAAAAATCTTCCACGTCGGGTCGAGGCCGGTTGCAGGAAGTTCGCTGCGGCGCGCCCATGGAAGGGTCGTTGACTCAATGAGTTTGGCGACCTCCAAAAACCTCTCCGGGTGTCGAGGGACCACAATGAGTTTTAGGTTTGGAAATGGGTGACTCAACTCGACAAAGGTTTTCAGTATTAGATCTTCTTCGGGAGCCTGAGTGCTTCCTGCGACCCAGACCAAATCGGTATCGGATATCCGCAACAACGTTTTTCGTTCAAGGACTTCCATGGCCGTTCGATTTCCCGAAGCACCATCGAACTTGGTGTTTCCGGTTACCATGATTTTCGTTGCGGAAACGCCGAGCGATTCAAAGCGTTTCGCATAGGTTTCGGATTGGGCTCCCACCCAGTCAATACTTTGCATGCATTTCCGAACAAGAAAAGGGATACGAACGTAGCCTTGAAAGCTGCGTTGACTAAGTCTTGCATTCATAATTGCGACGGGGCAGTTAACGCGTTCGGCAGTCAGCAACCAATTGGGCCACAACTCCAGCTCAGCCAGAATGATGAGTTTCGGCTGAAGTTGTTGAATTGCTCGACGGATGGCCCAACTGAAATCCAATGGAGCGTAGAAAACGGTATGTTTTGGGAAGAGTCTTTTGGCGAGTTCGATTCCGCTATCCGTTGAAACGGAAATGGCCAGAGAGTGGTCTGGCCGTTCGTTTTCAAGTCGTTCGACTATCGTTCGGATCACTTGTACTTCGCCTACGCTTACTGCGTGAAGCCAGACAACAGACGAATGTGAATGGAATGTGAATGTGGGTCCAAATATTTTTTCATTCCATCCGTTGCGGTAACGTCCGAACCTCAATCTGCGCAACACGATCCACGGGCTGGCGCAAAGTAGGATGAACAAGTACAATAAATCTAGCAAACGCGACATAAGTGGAGTTGGTAGGAGCCTATTTTGAACACTCTGATTTCCTGACTAGTTGTAGTTTGTTTTTCCCAAGATAATCTATGCAAGAAAAAGAAAATTAACCATCGCCATGACAAGCGCAATACCAGTCTCGGCCATAGCGATAGAAATGGAAGATCGAGACGACGCGAATAGGAGCGGTCCGACCCATTGGTCTAGTTGTTGGATCGAACTTGTGTCGTTTGGTTTGATAGTGGGGTCGGTATTGCCCTCGCATCGGTTTTGGCAAACTTTGTTTTCAACGGCGGATAGAACTGTCTTGTCAGTCTGTATCGCGGCCGGGCTCATCATTGCGATTGCTCAAGCGGCTTGGCGGGGCAATCAAAGCAAATGGCGGATCGCGTCGGCGGTACTTCTTTGGATTTCCGCATTGGTTCTGATCTGCCTGAGTTTTGGCGGTGAGCAATTGGAGCTCTTTCAACAACCACTTGTCGCAATCGGTTTGGCTTTCGCTGGTTGGTGTGCCTTGCGAGTCCGGGGAGAAAGCCTAGCGTTTGCGTTGTCATTGGGTGGAGCGATCACGTTTCCTGCTGGGATCGAATGGATGAACAGGACTGGTTGGGATACGTTGATTGAGTCGTTTGCCGCGAACTTGACTGCGGGCCTCGCGGACGCTTCCCATTTTTTCAATATTCGCGAGGGAAGCAACATTTTTTTTGTGAATGGGGTTGCGAGTCGCTTTTCAAGTATTGGAGAGCTTGACAGCGTGGTGAGTTTCATCGCCGTCGGAGTTTTCTTTTTGCTAGTCCGCCGTCGGAATCTTTTGTCGGCAGTCGTTACCATAGCCGTCTCGATTCTCGTTTGGCTTGCAGTGCGTGCAGTTGCATGGGTCATTTTGTTGCACTTGGGAGCAAGGAATGGATCATGGTACGAATGGAGCTTCCAAATGGAGGTAGGATGTTTGATTGTAGGGTGCCTATTGATTGTTAGTTTGCAGGAGTTTTTCTCAGAATTGCTTCAGCCCATACCGCTCGAGTTCTCCCATACCGAGTTCCCATTATTTGCGATGGGCTGGAACTGGCTTTGTGGACTCCCAAAGTTGACCGTTTCGGTGCCGCAACGAGATTCTGATTTTGGTCCAATGGACGAGGATTCCTGATATGAGTTGGAACTCAGTTTCGTTTTTTTCCAATGTCAAGTGGTTCGTGAAAGAGATCTCTAAGGTTGTTCGTAGTCCAGTCGAAGTGTTGGGTGGATTATTGGATGCTGCGCGAGGCTGGCAATTCTCTCGCAGTTGGCGATCTCTATTGCTGAATTTGCCCGCTGCAGTTTTCGTTGCGGGTGTTTACATCGTCTACGGCTTCTCGCGATTCCACACTGTGGATGGCGAGATGCAACGTTTCCTTGTGGAAAGCGAGAATATTTGCTCCACCAGCACGCTGGAGAAAGCGTGCGATCAGTTGATTGAGCCGGATTTTTGCAGGAAAATTGGGCTTGCTCCAGCTGTAGCAGATCCCAAGTCCGCGATTGTTACTACCGAACTGACCAAAAAACAGGTAGAGCTGCTTTGCAAGCGGATTCTTTCTATCGAGGCAGGTAACCAAACCGCTCACTATCGTTTGGGACTGATCTATTTCATCAATGGCAATCCTCAGGCTGCGACCGATGAAATGCGTTTGTTAGCAGAAGGCAAGAATTATGATTTTCCGAAAGCGAACGCTTGGTTGGCAAAAAGCTCGATTTCTTCAGGGGAATATCTTGACGAAAAATCGTTGCCACAATGGACAGCTAATATTGCGAAAGCCGTTGCTTGGAAAAATGTTGATGTTCGACTCTTGCAGATCTACTCACGACGGCTTGAGCAGGCGGGGGAAACTCAGAACGCCATTGTGGTCGCCCAGAAAGCTGCGTTCATCAAGCCAGAATTGAATCTAGATTTAGCGAGACTTTATGCCCGAGTTGGCAATCAGCAAGGGCTTCGCGATTGCGCCTATGCAGTGGAAGAATACTTTGGTCGCAAACTGAACACATCGCAAGAAGAAGACACGGATCGTCTTGCCATAGCCGAAGTTTGGAAGCTGATGGGAAAACTGGATCTGGCATCCACCGTTTTGACTGAAGGTCTGCTCAATAAACCGGACCGACCACTTCTTAGCCGAGAACTCTCGGAAATACAACTCATGCACTACGTCGAATCAATTGCGCAGCAACCAGACGGCAAGTTTCGAGCCGATCTTGCGTTGCTCGAAAAGGCGGCCGAAACAGCTCCGGATAACCCAAGCCTTTCCTTTGAAATTGCAAAGCTGTTGCCGATGGGGATCAAATCGACCAAGAAACTAGTCGATGTCTTGAAAAAGCAAATTCAGAAAGACATCGTGGGCACTCAAACGTACATGTTTCTGGCTGGAGGATATTTTGGTTTAGGAAATAGCAAGGAAGCCATTCGAAATTGGGAAGTGGCATTGCAGAAGGATTCTCGCAACACCACGGCAATGAATAACTTGGCGGTAGCATTGGCACGTTCCAATCCCGCTAACCTCGATCGCCCATTCGAACTACTCAGCATAGCCTTGAGTTTAGCACCTGGCAGTCCGGAACTCCTTGATTCGCTCGGTGACGTTTTGATGATAGCCAACCGTCCCAAAGAGGCGATCAATAAATATGAAATGTCCATCCGTCAGGACAAAGGTCGATTGTCTACACGAAAAAAAATGGTCGACGTGTACAAAGCGATTGGGATGGCAGACGAGGCGATGGCACAGTCCAAAGTGATTCAGTCCATGATCGAAGCAGCCGAAATCGAGAAATCGAAAGATGGCTTGGAAAAAGACCAAGCAAAAACTCCCCCGAAGGAGTGATCGTCTCTAAGGACTGCCGCCCGCTTCAAGCCTATCGCATTGGCTACGTTCTGGCGAAAGTCTTCATTTCGACGCGATTAACGCACTTCATCGCCCCAAAAGTTCCTAAGCTATAGGATGGTGCAGCATTCTAAAGACGGAGGCGCGGGTCATGACATTCGAATTGATGCGGAAGCGATTGTTTAATGGTCGGCGAAGCAGCGGTATGTCGCTCGTCGAATTGCTGGTTGTGATTGCAATCATCGTTATTTTGGTCTCTCTGCTATTTCCCGCTGTCCAAGCTGCTCGCGAAACCGCGAGAAGGTTTCAATGCGCCAACAACTTGAAGCAGATTGGACTTGCAGCACTCCTTTACGACGATGTCAATAGAAAACTTCCGACAGGATGCTCGACGTCAAAGGCCTTACCCGACTCGCATCGTTTCTTTTGGAGCGGGCAATTGTTGCCCTTTCTAGAACAAACAAACCTGAGAAATTCCATTGATCCAGATCAACCATGGGACAGCTTCTTGCCGAATGTCAAAGCCTTGCAAAGCAATCTCCCGATGTTTCGATGCCCTTCTTCCAATGCTCCCGAGAAGTACACTCAAATCGTCGAGGATCGAACTACCTGCACCTATTTGGGCTGCGCAACCGGGCTTGTCCGAAACGAAACCGGTTCAGGCAAGCTAATGGGAGATTTGAACTTAGATGGATCGCTCTATACCAACAGTCAAACACGTCATCGCGATTTCGCGGATGGTCTGAGCCAAACAGTCTTGGTCGGAGAATCGCTTTTCCTATCGGGTGTCACAGGTCCAGACAATAACGGTAATCCCCAGATCGTCGACCATTGGTGTATCGGTTCGTCGGGCATGGGGAGCAGCGAGATGTCGGAAGCTCTTGGGTCAACTGCCATCAAAATCAATTCATGGAAATTGGGCCCGCTCCCATTCATCGAAGACATCGAGCTTGGGTACAGCTCTCGTCACACTGGCTTGATCCAATCGATATTTGCAGATGGTCATGTTCAAGTGATCTCGGATGCTATCGAACTGTCTATTTGGAGCGCAGCTGGCACACGTTCTGGTTCGGAAATTTTTTCGTTGAACGACTAGTTGGAGTCTCATTCAGGACTTAGCAGCACGGCATTGGCCAAGTTCAAAATCTCAGCTGCGACGTCTTCGTCGAATTGCGTAACATTCTCTGTCAAGAACTGCATCAAGCCTGCACCGGACTCCGTCTTTCGCGTTTGTAACATTGCCAACCCTGTTACAAAGTTCGATTGTTCGTTCACGGTCTCTTCGGTTTTCAATGATTCGAGATCGTAGAAGACGGCGTCCGCGCTCTGATGCGGAACATTGACGTAGTGAAGCCACTGTCCATCGGATCCAATGTCCATTCTCAATACGGCTGGAACATGACCACGGATGGAATCCGTTCGAGATCGGCGGGCAATGTTGCCCGGATTGACCCAAGTTGTTTGCCCTCGAACAACGTTTGCAGAAGCCCGTCGATGAATGTGACCGTTGATAATGTAGTCGATGCCAAGCAGTTCATTCATCTGCGTGACGACCGCTTCATGGGGGTTGGGGAACGTCAAGTCATGGTGCGTAAGCCATACCGTTAATCCAGGCTTGGTCAGAGAGCGAATCCAACCTGCTTGGTCTGGTTCCGAGAGTTGGGCGCGAGCCTGGTTCGTCAGTACAACAGCCTGATTTTGGAGTGACCAGGCGCTGGGAATGGGGTGTCGATACGGCGATCCGCCGACCACCACCGTTCGGCCTTCGACATGACAAGCCCAGAGATGATGCGAGTCGAGCAATTGCACGACACCTGCTTTTGCTAAAAGTGTTAAGGTATCGTTTTCATCCATCTGCGGATTCGCGCAGTCGTGGTTGCCAAAGATCGTTGGAATCGTGCAGTCTGCCAAAATGTCCAGCAAACGCGAAATGATCCAGTTTGGGTTGTCTCGCGGTTTGTCAAAAATGTCACCCAGTAGAATCGGCTGCAAGTCGTGCTCTGTGGCATATTCAACGCACCATTGCAACTTGTTCAGAATCGTTTCGGGGTAGTTGTCCTTTCGAAACCCCGGCGTTCGCCCTTCGACGTGAGGGTCACCAATAAACAACAATCCTGACAATCTTTTTTCGTTGACCGCAACATAAATGTTGTCGGCTTGATTCGATTCCGCTAAGTGCTTCGAGTCGTTTTGATCCACTGCATTTTTCATCGAGCTTCCTCATGCTCATGGGAAGAAAATCGGATTGAGTCCGAAGTGATCTTAGCTCCGCAAGTACTGCAAACGGGATCTGTCTCGAGCCAGGCAGACGCTTCGGAATCGAGTTGCTCGATCGTCCGGCGAACTTGCTCTAGCGTCGAAGAAGTGTCTGAAAGATGCATTTGGATTTCGGAACATCGCTTGATCGTATCTGCAAGTGGCTCAATCGTTGTCGCAGGTGCCGCCGGCGAAAGCGGCCCAAGAAGCGTTACAAGCAAGTTGTATTTCTCGAAGTCGCGAGCAGTCTCGACCATCACGTTAATCCGCTCCTCTAGTTCTTCCATGCGAGAATCAAGACAAGGGGGCGAACCCAGTTCGGATTGCAATCGAAAGCAATCGCTCCAGAATGCCACGTCGCGATCGAAATGCTCAATTTGTATGGTTGTCTTTGCGAGTGGAGCAATGTCCTCTACGGTCGGTACGGGCCCAATATCCATCAAAACGTTCTGCGTTTCGGAAAAGCAGGCTTGGTTGATGGAACTCGCGTGCCAGCTAGCGACGACGCTCGCCAAATATTCCGTCGGGTGTAGAGTCGGAACGACCTCCAAATCTTGAAGGCATGAAATACGATGAGCCTCCAGTCGTTGTTCAATCATGAGTCCCGCAAAGCGTTGAACGTGAGCTGCCAGCTGAGCGATCTCCCGCTCAAATTGGTTAAGCGATTCTCTGTCGCGTTCCAAACCCCCGAGTTGCTGTTCAAGAAAAGGAACATCCACCAGCACATCGACCGATTTCTGAATCGATTCGTTCTGTTCTGCCAATAGTTTGGCTTGAGTTTGAGCCTCGGAACGCTTGCGTTGATGCAGGCGCTGCATGGCAACGAGTCGCTCGGCATCCGAAGTTGTCGAAAAGAACTGAGCTATCTGGCTTGGCGACCGATTGAGCAAGAAAATAGGAGACTTTTGGTCCCCAAAATGCGGTTCGAAATCTTTGTCTTCAAATTCGACTGGGGCAAGTCTTAGGGTTTCGTCGAGTTCCGGCGGCGTTCCACCTCTCCCAAGTCGATCTTTGGTTTGACCGTTGATAACGTAGCTAGGGCTTTTGCGTTTCATCCACTGAATGGAGTGACCCTCGCTCGTCTCTACGGAAATCGAGCATTCCTTTTGATCGTGCTGCAGGACAAAGTTTGAATTTGTATTGCGAGCTAAAATTTTCAGAGCGACTGCGATTGTGCTCTTCCCAATATTGTTGGGGCCGACAAGCACAGTGAGTCCTTCCGCCAGATCAAGCTCGGTATGAGCATGAGCCATAAAATTGGAAAGCACAATTTTGCGGATCATCGAGCAACACTTCTAGAAGGTTGGGAAAGGTGTCTGGCTGGCAACTCCTCGCATTGTACCGATTGTGCTCCAATCGCTTAACAAAACGACAAAATAGGAACAACAAATCAGTTGATTTTAGCGACCAATCCTCATTCCAATCCACTCCTTGATAATCAACTGCAGGCGCTCCAGCTCGCCCGTATCCGGCATTAGATCCTTGATCATGAAAGATCCTTTCCCGGTTCGATAGTCTGCGCCTATGGGTGAGACTTGAACCCCTACTCGCTCCGCTAACTTCAATGCCCGCGGCATGTGAAAGGCACTCGTGATGAGTCCGCATCGCTTGTCCTTCCACCATTCCGGACGTTCTTTCAAAGCGGCCATTTCAGACGACGTATTCTGACCTGGGAGTTCGAAGATCACATCCCCAGGAATACCGAGGTCTTTCCAAATCTGTCGTGTTTGTTCGCTTGGATCATACTTCGCTTCGAATTCGCGGGCCAAGACCCCTGTCAAAACAAGCGTGTCACCGGTCGTAACCAGATTCTTTGCCTTGCCCGCCAGGAAAAGCTGCGCGGCATACCCAACTCGATCACCTGCTCCCCCAAATTGCGCACGTCCATCGGGAGCTATCCCAGTTCCACCTCCAAGAACCACAACGTAGTCGAACGGCTGATTTGCCGACGGTTCGACCGATTCGAATCGCGATTCCCAATACGAGAAAACCCGCTTGACTACAAAGCCGCTACTAACGCACCAAAGGATACAAGCACCTATCAATAGCAACCAACCCATTGACCGCTCTCCGCGACGTAGCAACGTTGCTCCGATCGCCATTGTTGCCACAATCGCCACGAATAGCGGCTGAGCCATGCCTGTAAGCATCTTTTCAGTAGTACTTTTGCCACTCAATATTGCGGTGAACGTCAGCGGTAAGAGCACCGTACAGAACCCGATCCAGACTACAGGCTTGAGCCAACTCTTATTCCATTCAGGCAACGCAATATCAGGCTTGGATGGTGAACGCATCATTTCTCGGGTAGCCTTATGAATCCTTGCCAATCAGGAGGAGCCGTACGCCCATGTTGAGCGATTAGGACCGTTAGGAAATCCTTCACACGATCTTCCGAGGGGACTTGGTGCAACAAACGAAACGCTTCGCTCCAATTGCCATCCTGCAACCCATCCAACGCCTTTTCGTAGGCTAAAATATGTGCGTTGCTAAGCAGTTCGTTTGGGCCCTCGGGCGGTAACAATTCACTTACCATCAGCGGCGTCGTCATCCCCATGGGCAATACTCGAGCCACCCGCCGTGTGCGCGCAACATTGGGTGCGACTTCGCTTCGCACACGACTCGCCGTCGCTTCGTCGATCAAGATGGGTGCTCGCAATTGTTTCGTCATGCTCTCTAATCGAGATGCCAGATTGACTACAGGGCCAAAGACCGTAACTTTGACTTGATCGACTGTTCCAATACGTCCAGCCACCGCTTTGCCAGTTGCGATACCGAGACCCGCTCGGAATCCGGCCAGCGGATGTTTCTCGATTGCCGACGCTGCCTCAAATTCAGCTCGAATTGCCAAGGCAGCTTGTGCGGCTTGCAGCACCGAACTTTTCTGTTCAAGTGGCCAGCCCCAAAAACCCATCGCGGCATCACCATGAAAATCGCCAACGACACCGTTTCGATCGAGAATATGATGCGTCATGACCCCCAACGCGTCGCTCACACGCCGCAATAACTCCAAGAGCTTGTCGCCGGACTCCTCGCTTTGTCTGGAAAAACCTCGCAAATCACAGAACAAGACGGATACATTGGCTTCGCGCGGCGCAAGCACTTCATCTGGATCACGCGTTGCAAGTGCTTGCTGAACAACGGGTGCAAAGAATGGCCGCAAGGAGTCTTGCCGGCGTTGCAGCATGCGCGTTTGACGCAATGAGCCAAGCGTGGTCGCGGTCAGCTCGGTAAACTTGAGATCATCTTGCAAGTCAACCGCGATCGCAGCCGTCGCGTCCCTCGCGTTCTGCGGATGCAAATTCGCAAAGTCGCCTGCGACGTAGATGGCCCATCCTGGACAGGACTCGCTGTTGATGGGTGTACAAAATGCCCAGTCTACATTCTCGCTTTGAGTATAGGATGCTTGAGTTGCGTCGATGGCTCGACTCCAAACATGCAACACGCTCTCGCGACTCGTGGTTGCCTGTTGGATCAGCTGAGCCGATGGCGAGAACTGATGCCCGATAAGATTTCGCGCATCCCAATGCAATAGACGGATTCCGAAGTCGTTGGACTCGCTAAGTGCGTTGCCTTTGGTAATCGCCGAGTTGAGCGGGGTTGAATGGAACCCACTGTCACGTTGATCTGCAACGATGGCAACAAAGCCTGCTTGTTGAATCCCCTGCATCAGAACATTGACGACACGAACGCACATCTCCTCATCGCTGCTGCTGCTCGAAATGATCTCAGGGACGCGACTCAGGACTTCGATTCGTCGGTCCGCGTCGCGATAACGAGCTTGTCGCAATTGATTGGGTGCGTACGAATGCTCGGTCAGCGCTGGGGCTTCATCGGATTGGGAAAGCACGCGAACACGCTGGTCGACAAGGCTAAATGTTGTTTGCCCGATGACAAAATGGTCGCCGATACCCACTTCGAATTCTTCTTGTCGCAGTCCTTTGTGGAAGACAGGATTGCGTGCATCGGTGTGTCTCGAGACCTCAAGTCGAGCACCGTTCCAGGTCAAGCTGACATGGTTGCGAGAAATACGGTCATCCCATGGAACCGACCATCCAGCGGAGGTTCTGCCGAGCACAATGGTCTTTTGTGCCGAGCCTTCTTTCGGTAAAGGGCGTCGCCAACGATCCGAGGGAGTTGGCCCTTGAGCGATCAAATCGGGCATGGGAACGAATTGGAAAGTAGTCGAAATTGAAAGGAACGCGTTCGTACTACTGTAGCCAAACAAGATCACGAATCATAGCTTCATTGTCACGCCGATTCGGACTGTGCAACCCATTCGCTGGGAACATTGACGTCCACGGGGGCTTTCGTGCGACGACGGCGTGGCTTGTTTGTCCCCCATTCTTTGGTCATGATTTCGAAAACATCAGGACTTTCGTAACGAACGATGTTTTTGCCCTCTGGAATCGGACCGATCAAGCCTCGGAAAATCGGCATTCCTCTCAGATCCAGGTCAGTGCTGCTGTCATCGACACCGGATTGAGAATGAGTCGAGAGTATAAATTCAGGACTATGGAAATCTCGAATCTTGAGCGAACCGTCTTGGGCTCGAGTCACAACACGGAAAACATCTTTTTTGGCCATCGGTCCACTCCGTTAAGATTCGCAAAAATGCAGATTGAAAGGCTCCTTCCGTGAAAATCGATTGGTGGAGTTGTGAGCTCGAATCCTCGATCACTTCGCAGCATCCTGCAGCGAATCCACCTCCAACAAGGTACTCATCGACAGGATGAATGAGAAAGTTGCGGTCGAATGCTAGCCCTACCCTTGATTGATACGACGCGTGCAGCAGCGAAATACGGATCGACCGCTACGCGTCTCCTGACCGTGCTCCGCGTAACCATACTCAGGGGCTCAGTCCATTTCATTGGACGCCTTTTCAAGAGGGAGCAACCCACGAAGTCCCTCCAGAACACGCTGAAACCTCACCTTAGTTCGATCGACTACCTGAGTTGTTTGATTGTCTTGAGCGCGTTTCGCTTGAAGATCCTTGGGGGATATCTTCTTTCGTCCGCTGGCAATCTCCGCCTCCTCGCGTTGCAGGCGTTGGTTGCGTTGCGATTCTGCGGCGATAAACGTGGTATACAAAGTCTCCATCATTTGAAGGCCCTTGTTGAACCTGCCGAGGCGAAACTCGCAATCGCGAACTTGAATGATGACTCCCGAGCCTGGAACAATGCCGCTCCGCTGGGCCGCGTCGAGCAGTTGCGAAAACGCCCCCACGTCCAAAATCTTGTCCCTTTCGGCCGTTTCCGAGTTCTCACCACTGCGATCCGTTCCTGGCAACTTCAAGCTGAACGCTGGCACTTGAATCGTTGGAACCGCAATCGTTGAAACAGCCTCTCGAGCGAAAGGTTCAAGCTTGAGGACCTTGCTTTTGGAGGCGGACTTATTCCACTTTGAGAGAGGAATCGGGAGCATCCGCTTTCGATCGAGCCAAGTCAGGATCCTGACAGAGTTGTTTTCCAGCGGTGGTTCGTCAACCTCGACAACATATCCAAGTCCATTCGAGAAAATGACAAATCGTTCACCGGCATGAAGTGCGTGATCGTCCGCAACCATCGTCAAATTGCAGTGTTGGGAAAGAACGCGTCGAACATCGACATCGGTAGTTGCCAATGGGAGTTTCTGCCGCAAGTCATTGTCGAGCTGGTCAGATGGACTAGAAATCCGACGGGTTTGGATGGACTTTGGCGCGGCAGTGGGCGCGGTGGTGTTTGGTTTTTGAACTTGCGGTATTTGAAGTGTCAGCATGGAAACAAGTCCATCCATTTGACCGATTGCATCCACGGCTTTGGACTGGCGTTTTAGAAGTTGTTTGGATTCTTTGTCGGCTGGATTGGACTCATCGAATTCGGTAGCGAGGGTGTTCTTGCGGCTCTCTTGGTAGGTATGACGGATTTTTTTGAGTTCCGCTATGGATTCGGCGACCTTTCCGAAGTCGAACAGAGTCCGTGCGCTGAGTAGTGGGGAAGCGCATCTCGATCCGCGGAGCAGTCTGTAGAGGTCGTCGAATGATTCATCGATGGTCATAGTCGGTTGCGCAATATCAACTTAAAGTCAGAATTTGTGTCGAAAAAGGTCAAGGAACG
>CAMBSL010000108.1 GCA_945870455.1 Pirellula staleyi DSM 6068
GAACGAATCGCGATGCCAGTCAAGCAAAGCGGCCGCATGGAGCTGAGCAAATGGTTGGTCGATCCAAAGAATCGAGCTGGTCAATTGGTCGCGCGTGTTCAAGCCAATCGTGTTTGGCACCATCTGATGGGAGTTGGCCTTGTGCGAACCGTCGATAACTTCGGCCGAACGGGCGAGCAACCAACCCATCCGGAATTGCTGGATCACTTGGCAAGCTTTTTTATCGAATCGGGCTGGTCTGTCAAAGCCTTGGTGCGTGAAATCGTTTTGAGCCGGACCTTTGCGCTCAGCAGTAAGTACGACACAGCCAATGCCGCCATCGACCCCGACAACCGATCGTACTGGAGATCTCACCGTCGACGATTGGATCCGGAGTCTCTCCGCGACGCCATGTTGTCTGCAGCAAATCAGCTCGACTTGAGGCCTATGGAGTCGTCGGTTTATTACTTAGGCGATCAAGCGACCGCAGTAGGTGAAAACAAGGTTCGACGGCGGATCGATTTTCCTTGCCGCAGCGTATACTTGCCGGTTATCCGAAATGACTTGCCTGAGCTGTTCAGTGTCTTCGATTTCGCAAATCCGCATGAAACCACCGGCGCGCGGACCAACACAATCGTTCCAACGCAGTCGCTGTTTCTGCTCAATGATGAACTGGTGATGGAGGCATCGAACTTAACCGCCCGACGAATTACCCGGGAAATCGAATCTAAAGACAATCGGGCAAGAGTCGATCGCATGTTCGAATGGATTTTGAATAAGAACGCCAACGAGGAGGAGCAGAAGGCAATCCAAGCCTTTTTGATCCAAACCGAGACGCGTTTGATTTCGGAAAAAGTGGAAGAGCCTGAGCTGAGGGCATTGGCAATCGTTTGCCATGCCTTGTTCGCTTCGAGTCGATTTCAATTCCTGGAGTGAGTTTCAAGTATGGCCTGTTTCCAATTTGAACCGCACTCCACGCGACGAGCGCTGCTCAAGTCCAGCGCCAGTGGTTTTGGATACCTCGCCATGCGTGGTCTCCTGGCAAATCACGCGTCGGTCCTCGCAACTGAGGATGCCAATCGGCTCGCCCCCATGTTGCCGCACTTTCGTCCTAAGGCCAAACGGGTTATCTTCCTGTTCATGTGGGGCGGTCCAAGTCATGTCGATCTATTCGATCCAAAGCCGCAACTCATCAAGGAGGACGGCAAAGCACTTTCTCCTCAGTCGGTAGGAAGCAAAAAAAGTGAATTAGGCAATCTGCTCGCGTCCCCATTTCAGTTTTCGCAGCATGGCGAAAGCGGCGTATGGATTAGCGAGTTGTTACCCAATCTCGCTAGGCATGCCGACAAGATTTGCGTGATTCGATCCATGCATACAGAGGGGAGCGCACATGGAGAAGCACTTTTGCGATTGCATACTGGGCAATCGAATTTAGTGCGTCCCAGTGTTGGGGCATGGGTCAGTTACGGATTGGGATGCGAAAACGAGAACTTGCCAGCCTTCGTCACGATTTCACCGCCGCGTGGGCATGGAGGGGTCCAAAACTACGGCAACGCATTTTTGCCTGCTAGCCATCAGGGTACAGCCATTGGATCTGCCGAGATGCCTGTGGCCAAGGCTCGGGTTTCGAACTTAGGCAACGCGCGAATCGATAGTCGATTGCAACGCGAGCAGTTGGATCTTATTCAGATGTTGAACAGAGATCACTTGAACAACGCAAGCTCCGACCAAGGAATCGAAGGTCTTATCGCCAATTATGAGCTTGCATTTAGGATGCAATCCAGCATTCCAACCGTGATGAATATCGATGACGAGACACAAGAGACGAAAGAACTGTACGGAATCGGCAGTACACCCACGGACAATTTTGGGCGGCAATGTTTGCTGGCTCGAAAATTGGCGGAATCGGGTGTGCGATACATCCAAGTTTCCACCGACTACACCTGGGATCACCACAAACAGTTGAAGAGTGGTATCGTGGCAGAGTCCGCCAAAGTCGATCGACCCATTGCAGGCTTGCTCGAAGATCTAGCGAGACGCGGGTTGCTCGAAGATACGATTGTCCTTTGGGGGGCAGAGTTTGGTCGAACCCCGACGGCAGAAAACAAGGATGGACGCAACCATCATCCTCAAGCGTTTACGATGTGGATGGCGGGTGGCGGAGTCCAAGGCGGTTTGACTTACGGTGCAACAGACGAGTTTGGATTTAGACCAGTCGAAAAGCCGGTCCACATGCATGATTTGCATGCAACCCTTCTGTACGGATTAGGCATTGACCACAAGCGATTGACGTACCGCTATGCAGGTCGCGACTTCCGATTGACTGATGTGCATGGAAATGTCGTACACGAAATCTGGGCGTAGTACAATGCGTCAACGGGGCAAGTGCGTCGCGGATGGAAAGGAAAAGTTTGAATGGCGGATCACGAATTAGAAGAGTTGCCGGTTGTTGTTGTTCTTTTGGACGAACGAAGCTGTCGTTTAGCGGCCAGCTTGGATGCCGATTCGGCGGTCACTTTGATCGCGGTTGCATCGGAGGATCCAAGTTCCTGGGACGAGATTGTTTCCTATTGGCCTCGGTACCGAACGCCAGAGATGAGTGAGTTCGCCGACGGGTTGCCATTGCAGGTGGTCGATTGGGCGACCGCAATCGACGCAATCGACGCAATCGACGAAAAGGAAAGCTGGTGCGTCATAGATTTGGTGCAGAAACGAATTTGTACCGGCCGAAACGTCATGAAAGTCGATCGTGATGCGGTCTTTGCAATGGTGACTGACGAGAAGGGCAATCAGCATTGTCCGATGAGCGTGCATTTGCCGCCTTGGTGGGAACTCAAGGAACACGTCGAACCGTTTGTGGTAAAAAAACCGCGAGACATGCCTATCGTTGTTCCGCGAACGAATCGCGAAGTTCTAGTTGGATCGGCCATGATAGATTTTTTCGCCTCGCGGATAATGAGCATGGTCGGAGATGGACTGTTACCGATGGAATTGTCATCGCCCCAGGAGGTTGACGATCCTGAGGCAAATAACGCATTGTATCGTTTGACGGTCAACGTTCACCGCGATTGGTTGATGACGCCGCGACAAGATTTGCAGGGACGAACCCCTCGAGTTTTGTTGTTCGGTGCGCATGATTGGAGCGACCGCGTGATTAATGGGCAGCGATTGCGATTTGAGGATGGTGCGCCGATGGTTGCGGCGCCAGACGATGTCGATGGTTATGAAGATGCACCGATGGGTCGCGAAGAAATGATCATTTACTTTGATCTATGTCGGGAAGTCATCCGGGGTGGATGGTTTTGGTGTCAGAATGAGGTCGATGCAGCCCGGTTGTCATTGAGCCACGAAAGAGCGCAACTGATTTCGGAGCTTTGTACATTTTTATCAGCAGTACGCGATGATTGGTTGCAACAACCCTTTGAAGGTGGTTCGCCACCAAGCTTTATCGTCGAATGCAGCCGCCGCCGTGTTCCGCGCGGTGCAGGTGTGTCGATTGCAGGCATGATGGGACAAGAACAGGAACAACACATTCCGGATTGCGATTGCCCGCTGTGCAACATGATGGCGTCGGGGATGTTCGGCGTGGGTTTTACTTCTTTGGATGGCCATCATCTTGAACTTGACGAAGAGTTTGCGTTTTCAACACGCGAATCGTACGAGGAATGGGAAGAGCAGCAAGCGGAGTGGGCGGAGATGTCTAGTGAAATGGATCGCAAGCGGGAGGAACGCGAGGCTCGCGAGGCGGCCGGGGAAACGGAGCAAGACGAGTTCGCATCGGCTTGGTCGAGTCCAATGTTGGATGGACCATTGCCGGGCGATCGATTCGGTCGAATGAAGTTGGCGTTTAGGCTGACCGAGATCATTTCGGATTTGGAATCCAATTCTGCACCGAACGAACTGATCAAGAATTTGAACGTTTCATTCCGGGAATACCATCAAAGCGAACCGTTGCAGCGCGAGGTTGCAAAGCGAGTTTTGACCAGTCACTTGGATGCGACTGGCCAGCGTTATCCCATGTTGGTTTCGAAGGTGGCGGATTTTCAAAGTCAAGTCGATGAATTTGATCGGGCGATGGCAGATAGGGTAGCAGGAGACGAAAAATCATGATGAGTTTTGATTGGTCCAGAAGGTCGTTTCTCACGAACTCGTTAGGTTGGGTGGGGACCGCCTCGCTGCTAGCTGGTTCGCTTCGAGCGCAATCGAACCAAGCTGGTGGCCCTCTCATGGCTTATGTGGGAACCTTTAGTTCTCCGCTGCGAGATACGTTGCCAACGCAAGTGGATCTGCCGCCAGGGAACGGGCGCGGCATTCACCTCTTCCGGGTTGATCGCATTAGCGGAGCTATGTCGGCGGCAGGCATTTACGAAATGGGTACGAGTCCGAGTTGCTTGGCAATCAAAGCATCCGGCTCAACTCTCTATTCTGCCAACGAAACAGACAGGGTCGGTGAGAACAAAGAAGGAACCGTGAGTGCCTTTGCCATCGATCGATCGGATGGGCATTTGACGTTGAGGAACACGGTGAGTGCCGGCGGGGCTGGTCCGACGTATATCAGCATCCATCCCTCGGGGCGTTTTTTGTTTGTCGCCAACTATTTCGGCGGCTCGGTGGCGGTACACCCAATCCTGTCCGATGGACGTTTAGGGGACGCAACGGACATCCGTAATGATGCGGGAAAACTTGGCCCAACGAAAGCGACCAACGCGCCGCCTGGCAGCTTTGCGTTCAGCGGTCACGATCGAACGCACGCGCACATGATTCAGGCCGATCCGACGGGTCGGTTCGTGCTTCATGTCGACTTGGGCTTGGATCAGATCTTCGTTTGGAAGTTCGATGAAAACAAGGGCGTCCTTACACCGAACGATCCTTTCTCGGTTTCGTTACCAGCTGGAGATGGACCGCGACATTTTCATTTTCATCCCAACGGTCGCTGGTTCTATTCGATTCAAGAAGAGGGGTCGACGATCGTATTGTTTGATTACGATACCGTGACGGGGCAGTTAGCATCGCGCCAAACGATCTCGACTCTCCCGCCAGGTTTTGCTGGCAGCAATTTCTGTTCTGAGATCTTGGTTTCTAGCGATGGCAAATTTGTTTATGCAGGGAATCGGTTGCACGACAGCATTGGGATTTTTGCGGTTGGTCCCAAGGGCGATCTGACTTTTTTGGAAGAGGAATGGACACGAGGGAATTACCCACGCAGCTTCAGCTTTGACCCGACGGGGAGGTTCCTATATTGTTGCAATCAGCGAGCCGATAACGTCGCTATCTTCGAAGTGAATCGCACAACGGGCGGTCTCAAATTCACAGGCCACTACGCACCCGTCGGTAACCCATCCTGCATCGTCTTCCTCGACCTAAAGTAGAATGCTCTCCGAGCGATTAACCCTGATGCGATGCCATGAGACGCAAAACATGGAACTGGTTGTAAAAGCAATGAATCCAAAACCCATACCGCCTGTACTAAGTCCTCCATTACTGAATTCAGGCGATGTACCACCGCTTCGGATGGATGCAACCAAGCAGCCCTCGCGTTGGAAGAAACGGGCGTTATCGATCGGTGTTGGGGTTTCGTTGCTCACCGCTATTTTTTGGGAAACTTCGCCCCGGACTCAACTGTCCCGATCTACCGAGTCCGTTTCCGGCGTTCTGGATCCCACCATCCAAGCTGTAGCACAACAAATTGATGCGGCCATCGATTCAGAAATTGAAAAGCAGCATTTGGTAAAAGCGCATCCAGCGGACTGGCGGACCGTCGCAAGACGCATCAGTTTGGCAATGATCGGCAACGGTCTATCCCTAGAGGAATTGCGAGTGCTCGGGCAAATCCCGGAGCCCCAACGTTTGAATTGGTGGACAGAGTATCTATTGCAAGACCGCCGTTCGGCAGACTATTTGGCAGAACGCTGGACACGGGCAACCGTGGGAACCAATCAAGGTCCCTTTTTGATTTTCCGAAGACGCAAATATGTCGATTGGTTGGCGGATCAATTCGAAAAGGGTACGCCCTACGATGCCATCGCTCGTCAGCTTCTTGAAGCACAAGGTTCCTGGACCGATGCGCCACAGGTGAATTTCTTGACCGCAACCATGGACGATGCCGACAATAAAAAGCCGGACGCCATCCGATTGGCTGGCCGCACTTCGCGCGCATTCTTGGCTCAGCGCATCGATTGTTTGCAATGCCATCAAGACTACTTGGGCAAGGTAAGTTTCAGCGAAAATTCGATTGAAACCGGCAACGAACAAGCCCCTGTCGCAGAGGCTCCTAGCTCGCGGATGGGAGAACAAGCGGACTTCCATCAATTGGCGGCCTTCTTCTCCGGTATCAGGCTGGAGAACCCGTTCGTCGGGCTTCGCAATTCGAATCAGGAATATCGCGTAAAGTATCTGAACGAGGAGACGGAGACGGCGGTTGTACCGTCCGTCCCGTATCGTCGCGACCTGTTGCCGGAAACGGGAGACGCGAGACATCGGTTGGCGGTTTGGGTGACCCACCCCGAAAACAAAGCTTTCGCGCGAGCAACCGTCAATCGAATGTGGGCCGTCCTGTTCGGGAAACCCTTGGTAGAACCTATCGATAGCATCCCCCTCTCCGGCCCCTTTCCGCCCGGCCTTGAACGCTTAGCCGAGGACTTTGCTGCCAATGGCTACCATTTGAAACGACTCATCCGAACAATTATCTGCACCGAAGTGTATCATCGCGACTCGCGAATCGACCAGGAATCCCCCAACGAGGAAATGGAAATCGACGAACGCTATGAGCAGCACTGGGCGATCTTTCCGTTGACACAGCTCCGCCCCGAACAAGTTGCGGCTTCGATCCATCAAGCGTCGAGGGTCAAAGCCATTGACGAAAACAGCTCCATCATTTCACAGCTCGAATTGTTTACGGGCGTCAACGACTTTACCAAGGCATATGGCGACCGAGGTGACGACGAATTCAACCAGCAGTCGGTAACGATTCCCCAGCGATTGTTGGTCATGAACGGTTCGTTTGTCAGCGAACGAATCAAGCACAATCCCGTCTTGAATGCTGCAACACGCATTGCCGAATTGACATCGGATGACCGTACCGCCATCGAAACGGCAACCCTGTCGGTATTGAATCGACTTCCTAGCGAGTTGGAGCTCAGTGTTTTCGGCAAACGACTTGGCAATTCGCGAGGGCCTACAAGGTCGGCCGAAATGAGCAGTATTTTTTGGGCACTAATGAATAGCACGGAATTTCAATGGAACCACTAAATTCAGGCAGAATACCTACCGCAGCAGGAAACGTCGGATGCGACTCCTGGCGACAGTTTCATCGACGGCGTTTTCTGAACGGGACTGCAACCCTTGCTGGTGGGCTTCTCAGCCAAGGCATGTTGACGCGGTTGGCGGAGCGACTTGCATTGGCCGCCGAATCGAAACAGGTTGATAAAGTCTCTGCCAAGAGTCTGATCCTACTTTGGATGCAAGGGGGGCCAAGCCAGCTTGAAACGTTCGATCCGCATGCTGGTTCGATGATTGGTGGCGAGACCAAAGCCATCGGAACATCGGCAGCAGGGTTGCAAATTGCAAGTTCGCTGCCTCGAACAGCCGAAATCATGCATCAAGCTACGCTCATTCGATCGATGATTTCTCGCGAAGGCGACCATGAGCGAGCGACGTACAACATGAAGACGGGTTGGCGGCCTGACCCCACATTGGTTCATCCATCCATCGGGGCTGTGATTTGTCATCAGTCGGAAAACAACATCGAAATCCCACGCCACGTCTCGATTCTGAGCGACCAATGGCCATCGCGAGGAGGCTATATGGGAAGCGATCTTGATGCATTCAAGCTTGGAGATCCAAGAAATCCGCTCCCGAACTTAAAGAGTTACACCGATCCTAAGGTCTTTCAGAATCGAGTAAGCGATCTTCACGAAGTGCTTGAGAAAGAGTTTCGGCGTGGACGGATTCGCGATCTCGACAAAACCAAAACGCTGCATGAGTCATCGACGTCACGCGCCACAACGATGATGGCCAGCGAGCAGATCAAGGCTTTTGATATCGCACTAGAGCCGTCCAAGATCGTGTCCTCGTTTGGCGATACGCCCTTTGGGCGAGGGTGTTTGGCCGCGGTCCGATTAATCGAAAACGGTGTTCGATGCGTCGAAGTGGAATTGTCCGGTTGGGATTCGCATGTCGAAAACCATACCCTGCAAAGCAATCGCTGTGCGATCTTGGATGCAGCCCTACACGCTCTCATCGAGCAGTTGGACGAGCGCAACCTTCTTGAGCAAACGATTGTGATGTGCGCAGGCGAATTTGGTCGAACACCGCGAATCAACGTAGCCGGTGGCCGCGACCATTGGCCAACGGGCTTTAGTACTCTTCTGGCAGGTGGTCTATTTCGCCGAGGTCATGTTCATGGACAAACCACACACGAGCTTCTCGAAAACGGCAAGGACCCTCTCACTGGCATACAAGATGCGGTTCGAGTGGAGGACTTGCATGCGACGTTGTTACACGCCTTTGGAGTCGATTTTACCAAAGAGCTTCAAACCCCAATCGGTCGACCGTTGGTATTGAGCCAAGGGAAAGTTGTTAGCACGCTTCTTGAGTCCTAGCCCAAGCCCGGTCTACGCTGACGTCATTCGTATTGATCGGTCAGAGCTTTTTGTAAATCCTCGCGAACCTGACCTTGCCCAACCGATTTTTCGAACCAGTCCTTTACTTTCTTATCAAAGAGTTCGTTTCGGGTCGGTGAAAGTGAAAAGTAAACCGCCCGAGCGGCAATGTCGATCGGCGATTGCGGGCTGAGCGTCAGGTCAGCTATGGCCAAGGCGATTCCAGGCGGTAAACGGTCCCACGCGTACTTCTCGTTTTTACCTTGGATGCGAATCGTCAATTCCGAACTGCTGATAAGGACGATATTGAGCTTATTCTTTCCGACCGTGAGAACTTGGGTCGCTCCCAACTTTGTCTTTCCCTCCTCGAGCGAATCGTTGAAGATCTCGTACAATTGCCCTAATTGATCCAAACGCGCACGCTTGGCAAGCATCTCGTCGTTCGAGGATAACTGCAACGCGATTTCCATTTGTTGGTGGAAATTAGCAAAGTCCGCCGCGTCGAGTGCAGCTCTGGATTTCTGCATCGCCAACGCCCAATTCTTAGTGGACATGGCGTTGGGTTTCGTTTCCGAACCAGGTGCTGGCATGGCTGGTGGAGTGACAGGCGGCGGAGTGACAGGCGGCGGAGTTACTGGCGGTGGAGTGACAGGTGGAGTCGTGACAGGTGGAGTGACAGGCGCTGGAGCTTCTGGCGGCGGAGTGACGGGCGGCGGAGTGGCAGGTGGAGTCGTGGCAGGCATGTCGGGCATGTCGGGCATCATGACTGGCGAGGTCTCGACGGGGTCGCTTGTTTCTTTCATTAGGCTGGGCAGCCCGGACGAAAAGTCTGGAGATCCTTGGTTCGACCGACCTTTTGAATTGTTCGGCGCATTGAATGGCTTGGGACCAGACGCAAGATTTGGGGGGATTGGATCGGAGGTTGTTTGGCCTGGAGCGGATTGCTGAGCGACTTGTTTGCGATTTAAGACAAAGCTCACTCCGGAATAGCCCAGGAAAAGAATCGCGATAGCAAAGACACCAGCTAAGACCAACCTCTGCTTGTTTCGTCGTGCACGTTTGAGCTGTTCGATGCGAGCGAGACTCGACTGACGATTGGACGCCTGTGTTGGTTCGATAGCAGGCAAGGGCGAACTTCGAGAACCTGGGTTGGTAAATGTTTTTGCCGTTGATCGTGGAGCGAGCAAATCGAGTTCGCAAAGTGGTGGGATACACCGCTGGAGTTCTCGCCATCGCAATTGGCCATTCCCTGGAGAGTGAGCCCAAATTTCGTTTGCGTCGGCTGATGCTGCGTTGACTAGACAGGCTGCGGGGTCGAATGGCTCAAAGGGATTTCGATCGGGAAAGAAGATGTTGGCCGCAACGAGGGCTTCGGCCGCGATTTGCTTGTCATACTCGATCTTGGAAGCTGGGTTCAGCAATGTCGTTTGGGCTTGCTTGAGAAGCTTGGCGACCAGTTGTGCCGATTCCGGATTCGATTTTGTGTCGGAAGCATTCCAAACGGCGGCGGTTGTTTTTAAGGCGCGCTTAATCTCATCCGCGTTTGCGTTCGCCGAAACGCCCAGCAAGCGATAGTGGTTCAAATCGTGCTCGGCAATTCGGCGTTGCAAGTGTTTTTCAATCGCCAGCGTTAATTTGTTCATGTTAGGTTTTTCCGATTGCTCGCGTCATCAAACGAACGGGCTGTCTGGTTCATCTTGTCCGGATTTTGCGGCAGAGAAATGCTTGAGACGGACATTGATCGAGTGCAGAATTCCGACCCACATTGCAAACATCAACGGAGAGGAATAGCAAAAAAGCAAAAAGATCAAATGCGTTGTTCTGTCGGGTTTGCCTTGTTTGGCAGTTTGAGGTAGTCCAAAAAATTCATTGATGCTGTTGGCGATCGTCGGGACTCTTGCTGCCAACATGATCACCATGGAAACGCCCGCGAAAACGACCATGGAAAACATTAACATCCATAGACTAATCGTCGTTCGCGAGCGTCGCGATTCGGCGAAGGGTCCGGATTCCAGGTTCGAGTTCGAGTTCGGCATTTGCGTTCGCGGGAAAAATGTGTGAGAAATCGAGATCGCTATGGAATCCATTGCTGCAATGCATCGTGACAGACGCGGTCCAGTAAATCAACTGCCGAGGGCGTCAGGATCGTTCGGTCTAGCGTGTTCGGAAAGGGTAATCTGCCAAGATCCCACGGCGAATTCCGGAAGATTTTGGTTTCGATGAAGTTCTAGTATTCCGGAAAACGGACGCGTCGACAAACCCTCTAGGTCCTCAGTGTGTTCTTCCAATTTTTCCCATTTCAGTCGCACGATTAGCGAGCATTCCGTAGATTTTACCCATTCCAAGGAGCCTTGGAGGATGCGTTTTACATGTCCGCGATCGTTTGAGATTGGACCTTCGTAGGTTAAGTACCTAGAGCGATGGTCAGGCAACCGAGTCGCGGCGGTTGGATTGGACCATTCTGCGGGAGGGACGAGCAATTCAAAGGAAAGCAAGCAATCGTTGCCTGGGTGCGGGTGTTCGAGCAAAAGATCCCAATGGGTCGCCCTCAGAGAATGGGTCGGCACAATGTGAAGCAAAACCGCGAAATGAGACGGTTTTAAAAAAAATCCTTTTTCTTCAAGACTTTCATTTCCACCCATGCGGCTTGGAACCTTTCCAAGCGTTCAACATCCAAAGGGACGTCAAAGGCCGTAAATCCGTCGCGTTGAGCGGCAATTGACCAGCGTAGTTGGCTAGTTTTGGTAAAATCTTCATCGTTTTTCGATGTTCTGGGGAGGATCCGACCCATTCTTTAGGGTGGTTTCGGTTCGAATTCCATGTTCGTTGTTACGTATGGGGTGGGCGCAAGTTTGCATCCAAATCCAGCCCAACTATACTCGAAACTGCGTGTTATTCCGACTGCTAGATTTTTAGGGTTGTTTTTTAGCCTTAACGTTTGGTTGGTCGGGACACAATTTTACAGCCTTGCGAGGTATTTCATTTCGCAAGGAGTTCCTGGCTACCTTTGCACTGAGGGTTGGTGATGACCATCCGCCGGCTTCGCAACAAGAGTTTTTCCATCAGATCCATTGCTCCTCAAGACGCTGTATCAAGCGAAGCAAAACGGGCCAAACTCCGTCGCTGCCTGCTTGAAACCTTAGAGTCTCGGCAAATGTTGGCTGCAGGTCCTCGGTTGATTGGAGTTCAGCCGAACAATAGTGATTTGATTGAGAATGGCGTGGTGCGTAGCATCGCTCCGAGGGAACTTACGTTCCGGTTCGATGATACTCAGATCATCGACGCAAACACGCTCAGCGGCATTCGCATCACGCGGTCCGGAGGTGATGGTTCCTTCGGTTTAGCTAGCACTTCGAGCGATTTTGGAACGCTTGGGAAAGTCGACATCCAGCTCAGTTCGGTTGCCCAGGGAGCTGCCTTTGATGTGAACGTGACTCGAGGCGCAAGTTTCGCTCTCTCGATTTCGAACAGCATTATCTCGGTGACTTTAGCGCCAAGCACTACCGCTAAGCAACTGGTAGATGCAATTAATACCACACCTGCGATCAATACTCAGATCCGGGCCAAGATAAACGGGGGGCTGGAGGCTACGCTGCTGAACGCTGGGAATCCTACCTCTTATTCGCCCATTCGATTAACGCAAACCAACGACATCATCGTCCAACCGGGTGCACGAAGTGTTGGCGAAAATCCAGACGAGAATGAAGTCACAGTACGCTTCGCAGAGAATCTGATCGATGATCAATATCGCATCGAGGTCTTTGGTTTTGACGACCCGACATTAGGTATCGTTGGGTTGCGAAATGTGGGTGAGAATGGTCTCCCCGGAAACCTGCTGATTCCGTCGAAGCCCAATACCCGATCCGATACGATTGACTTCCGGTTGGATCTCGGACCGCAAGTTATTTCGGTCGTACCACAACCGGTTGTGCGTCAGAATGGACAGTTGACTCAGCAACGCGACACCATCGTCGTCTACTTCGACAAAGAAAAGCTGTTGGTTGAAAACGACGCTCAAGGTCGTCCGACGTCACGATCGGTTGAGAACCCAGATTTCTATCAATTGATCTTCACAAGGGATACAATCCGAAACACGGATGATGGAGCGGCGTTCAAGCCCATCTTGGTGCGCTACAATGCAGCCTCCAACACGGCAACTCTTGTTTTTGCTAGTGACTTGGATACGCTTCCGGGTTCCGGTGCTGGTCCAGTAACGTACCGTTTACGAATCGGGACTCGCGAGACGCAGCCTCTGGCGCCGACCAGGAACGAAGCGGCCGCCAACGCCATCACGGATTTCAACACGGCAGGTGCAGTCAAAGTTCGATTCACAGCCAATCAAATCGGTGAAGCGGGCAATGGAGTACAGGTCGAGTTCGTGAACTCGCTCAATGGAAGTTCGCCGGCTGTCTCGGTCGTTGGTCGCAAGATCACAGTGGATTTAGGGACCGCAACGGTTACGGCGAAAGAGGTGGTGGACGCCATCCTGCTCGTGCCAGCCGCAACAAGTTTGGTGAGCATTGACTACGAGCCAGGCAGTGACTCGTCGACGGTTATTGGCGATCGATTGCTAAGCTATTCGCCGGTCACTTTGTTTGGGCTGGGGAGTTCGTTCAACACCGCAACCAATCTAGGGTTGATTGGGTCTACGAATCTGCTTCAGAGCAGTCTGATTCTGTCGTCCTCGATCGATCCAGAGCCGTTCGCGCTCGACTTGGAGGGTGCCAGTGATGACCCGGCTCATCGTACATTGCCTCAGAAGCTACAAGGCAGTTTCGAGGATCACGTCAACGCAGCCTTCGGAGCAGATCCGACGGCTGGAATTACAACGATCTATTACAACTTCAAGACGATTTACTCGAACGACAACTTAAACAATCCCTTAGTTAACTCGATCACCGAAGAGCAAAAAGGCCGAACGCGGGAAGCCCTCAATTTATGGGCTTACAAGATCGGAGTTCAGTTCGTGGAAACGGCGGATCAAGGTGTGACGATCGCGTTGGGCTCGTTGAGTGGGCTGACGCCGGTCGCAGCCACTCAGATTCAGACGGAGGCGATTCAAGTCGGACTCAACAATACGATCAATTTCGGCGTGCGGATCGATAAGACGTTTGCCAACTCATTGATCATATTGGAAGCCACTCGCGCATGGAATAATTCGTACGGAGAGGATTATTTCCGATCGACGATGGCAAGCATTGGAATGGTTCTCGGCCTTGAGCATGCAGGCGATTTACCTCAAAGTACGCTCATGCGATTGGATCCAACTTTCTTTGCTGGCACTGGTCCAACGATCAATCCGAACGATGCACAATTGACGGCAAGTGAAGAACGTTTTGAGCCAATTTTTCCAGGCAATCAGGACGTCCTCCACGGTCAGTACTTGCATCGACCGGACGGTTCGGATGTCGATTTGTATCGTTTCGAAGTGAATTTAGGTGACCCCAGTCGAGCGGGCTTGTTCACACTTGAAACGTATGCGCAGCGTCTCGCCAACAGCAGCGAGTTGGACACGAATCTGCATCTGTACAAGCAAACACAAGCTACGGGTTCGACCAGCTTTGGTGTAAGCAATCTATTGTCGGTTGAGTTCACCGCAGTACGACCAGGTAGTCAGGGAAATCAGTTTCAAATTTACCTGACTCAAAGCGTGCGAGATGGAGCACCATCGATTTCGGTGTATCCGAACGCGATCGGGATCGATCTGAACGCGACTCCTGGCAGTGAGAGCACGGTCGATGAGATCATCGCGGCGATTCAGAGTTCGAGCGAGGCAAGCCATTTGGTCTCAGTCAAATTGGCCAAGGGAATGGGTAGCACCAAGGTCGGCGGAAATCTGCTGACTCAAAATCCGATCGTTCTTTCGGGCGGAAAGATGGATTTGATTTCACGGAACGATGACTACTTCAGCCGTGATTCGTTGATCAAAGTATCGCTTAGCAGCGGGGTCTATTTTGTTGGTGTGAGCGCTAGCGGCAACGACGACTATAACGCGACCATTGCTGGGACCGGTTTCGGCGGTCAATCGCAGGGCAAGTACGAAATGCGGCTCACGTTCCGTGGGCAAGTTGGCGTCAATGACGCGATTCAAGACGTTTCGACGAACGCACAGAGCGACCCATCGGTCGGATTCGATGGCGATGGGGATGGAGTTGCGGGTGGAATCTATAATTTCTGGTTCGAAACCCGTCCGCTCAATCGAACACTGAACTTCAACGCGGGAGGATCTGCGGCAATCGAGAGCAGGATCGTCACGGTCGTGGGCTCGAATGGAGTTACACGCGTTTTCGAGTTCTCGAGCGACAACTTCGTCAGTCCTGGACGCATCCGAATCCCCTACGTGAACGGCAATACTTCGATTGATTTGGCGAACGCGTTGTCCAGCGCGATTGCCTCTCAAGCCGCGTTGGGAGTCAGTGCAACAGTCAATGGCAGCAGCATCGTATTGCAAGGCGAGCGCTCGATAACCGTCGATCCCGCAATGCGTTTGATTGATGTGGTCGGCAAGAACATTTTCGTCGACAAATCCGCAGGTCCGAACGCAGACGGCAGCTTGCAACGTCCGTTCAACAATATTGCTGGGGCTGGAGTCCCCAACGCTTTTGCCGCGGCCTTGCCAGGTGATATCGTGCGGATCGTCGGCAACGGAGGTAGCGACGGCAAACTGGAAACCATTGGCGACAACGTTGCGTACGAAATTGGAATTGGTCTCTTGCCTGGAGCCATTCTCGCGGATGGGTTGACGATGGATGTACCGATGGGGGTCACCACGATGATCGATGCGGGGGCAATTTTCAAAATTAGAAATGCGCGGCTGGGAGTCGGTAGCTCTAGCTTGAACGTCAATCGATCCGGGGCTGCTTTGCAAGTTCTTGGTGCGCCGTCTTTGCTCGACGCTAGCGGAAACATGCTTAAGCAAGCGACGGGTGGTGTTGCCCCAGGAAGCGTTTACTTCACCTCTTGGCTGGATGAAACGATTGGGCTCGATACGTATGGCCCGAGAACGACCCCCGGTGCAGGGGATTGGGGTGGGATTTCGTTTCGACGGGATATCGACGTCGCTTCGGGGCGGCGCGATGGTGAGGACGAAGGAATTTTCCTTCAGTATGTCAACAATGCAGACATGCGATACGGCGGCGGTAGCGTTGTGGTAGACGGGGTTGCTCAAACCATCAACGCAATCCAGATGTTCGAAACGCGTCCGACGATTACTTACAATCGAATCACACGGAGTGCCGATGCTGCGATGAGCGCGCTTCCGAACAGTTTCGAAGAAACGAATTTCAACGAACCGAGATTCCAACTAAGCGGCGCGTTTACGAGCGATTATGATCGAGTGGGACCAGATATCCACCATAACACGTTGACCAATAACTCGCTCAATGGATTGTTCATCCGCGTCGATACACCCTTGGACGGGTCACCGAAGACACTTACTGTTCCGGGGCGATTCGACGACATCGACATCGTTCATGTTTTTGCCGATAACTTGATTCTCTCTGGTGCACCAGGCGGTTCGATTCTTGATGGTTTCACGCCGGCTGCGGATTTGGTCTCCTTGGCACCTGGGGTCGGCGGAACGCTTTTGCCGGACATCTATAATTATAAGCTCACGTTTGTCGACCGAAATGGAAGCGAGAGCGTTCCATCCAATGCCACGGGAAGCATCACTCTGGTTGGGAATCAGACCGCGATTGCACTATCCAGTTTGCCGTCGGCGACGGGCGATTTTGTGACTCGCCGATTGTACCGCAGCAGTGTAAGCGGAACGGGAGCGTACGAATTGATTGCGTTGCTGGACAAGGCAACATCGACGTACTTGGATATTGGCAAGTCCTTGGGCGGCACGCTGGCTCGTGATCGTTTGGATGTGTCTGCTGTTTTGCTCGGAAATTCCGCAGGTGGGACATTGGCTGCCGGCCGATACAATTATCGTTTCGTCATGGTCGACGCGGCAGGACAAGAAGGACTTGCATCCAATCCGACCAACGACATTGTCATACCAATGGGTCAATCGGTTGTGTTAACGCAACTGCCGCAACCTATTCCGGGTTATGTGGCGCGACGCGTCTATCGAAGTGCGAACAATGGCTCGGGACCTTACTCGTTGATCGCCGAATTGCCGAATTCAACGATGTCCAACCTAGCCTCGCTGACGGACAATGGTTCCGTTACAGGTGCTGCGCTTTCGCCTGAGTCTCTGGCGGTCAAGCGACCTCGTTTAAATTCATCCTTGGTGATCGATCCGGGTAGCGTTTTGAAGTTGGAAGGCTCGCGTATTGAGGCTACCTTTGGTACTCGCATCATCGCCGAAGGTACCGAGGATTTGCCGATCATCTTTACTAGCAAGTTGGATGATCGGTACGGTGCTGGCGGTACGTTTGACACCAACAACAACGGGACGAGTACGCGTCCGGCAGCACGCGATTGGGGTGGCATTTACGTCGCGCCAACTGCATCTCTGAGCGTCGACCATTCGACCTTTGCTTACGCGGGAGGTGTGACGAGGTTGGACGGTACGTTCCGATCCTTTAATACGATTGAACTTCAACAAGCCGATGCTCGCATCGCGCATTCGGTCTTCGAAAACAACGCCGATGGTTTTGGTGGTCAAGGACCGGGAACTCGATTCGGTCGATTGCTCAACGAGCCAGCCACGATCTTTGTGCGAGGGACGCAGCCAACCATCCTCGGCAATGTGTTCCGGAACAACATCGGCGCTGCGATTGATATCGATGCGAACAGCATGAACGATCATGTGATGGCGGATTCAGGAAGGCAGACTGGAAATGTTGACATCAATCCAATTTATTCTACGAACCAAGGTCCGTTGATTCGTGAAAATAGATTCACGAATAATAGCCTTAACGGCTTGAAGATCCGAGGCGATACCTTGACCACCGCCAGCGCATGGGACGATGCCGACATCGTTCACGTTGTGTATGATGGGATCTTTGTTGGGGACTACCAGCACGAGGGGGGCTTGCGATTGCAGAGCGCCACGGATGAATCGTTGGTCGTCAAGTTCGATGGATATGGTTCGAACTACAATCGCAACCTGGGCGCGGGGATCACAGCCAATGGTCAGTTGATGCCTGGCAACAATCGGGTCGGCGGCACGTTGTACTTGGTGGGCCAACCAGGCTTCCCGGTGATCTTGACGAGCTTGAAGGACGATACCGTCGGAGCAGGCTTGCGTCCGGACGGACGATCGCAAAACGACACGAATAATGATGGTATTGGTTCTGTTCCAAGCAGTTCCGACTGGCGCGGAGTATTGCTGGATCAGTACTCCAACGATCGCAATGTTGGACTCGTATTGGAAACCGAGGATATTTCGGCTGCGGCCCCTGGCCCGAATGGATCGATTCGCACGGCACAAGGCCTTGGAAGCTTGGCTGCCACCGCTTCGTCGGGTAGCGAAAACCTTCG
>CAMBSL010000109.1 GCA_945870455.1 Pirellula staleyi DSM 6068
GGTTCGCGACCATCGAGGACTTACAAACACAAACTGCAGCTTGGCAGAATGCGACCAACAATCGAAAACGAGGTGTTGATTGGCAATTCAAGATCGATGATGCCAGGACAAAACTTAAGTCCCTCTACCCAAAAATCTAATCTGGACAAAGCACTAGGCTTGCGTTCGTTCAATCACAAAGCCATTGTGCTTCAGCCTGCCAGCTAGGTCACAGCAACTGCAGTTAATGAAGTGCGTTTCTGCGCGAGTCACAGATCCGTAGTTGATGAACGCCTTTTCATCATGAATGTGACCAAAGGCGTGAATCGTCGGCTTGATCCGCTCCAAAACGTGTCGACAAAGAGATTTGGAGCCGACATGCACTGGCTCCCCAGAGTCTATGTCGCGAGTCACATCGAGTATTCCTTTGGGCGGTCCATGTGTGATTAAGATGTCGATATCGTCTGGAATCGACTGCCACACACCATCGAGGTCTTTGCGTTCTTTCATGTATGCCCAATCAAAGAACCTCGGAGTGTAGGGTGATCCAAAGATCTTGAACCCGTTCCATTCCGTCTGTGCGTGGATGAGGAATGTTATTTTCGGATAATCTTCCTTGCGGATCAAACCCTGTTCGATGGCTGTCGAATGGTTCCCAGGGACGAATATTTTGGTTGGGATATCAAGTGCAGAGTACCATTCGAGGAATCGTCGTGATTCCGGCTCATTCATCGACGCATTTCCGGATTCCGATTCGTCTCCACAATGAATGACTAAATCCACTTTGGGCGGCTTGAGATCCTCGTGCTTATTGTGCGTATCCGAGATGAACCAAATTTTCATGGATAATTACCGGTTGCAGGAACTCACTGAATCACGTTTGCGATTTGGATCTTATTGCTGATTGGAGGTGGATGCAAACCCAATCCCTACCGCAGTCCAAGGCTCCAAGGCCCGGCTCTCATCTCCAAAACGATTGATGGCAATCGCTTCACTCTTTCCTGGCTTGAATTCCCAAGCGCCAAGAGATTCAGCTAAACTACTTTTAGGCGAGCGTTCTACTACTGGTTTGGCTGAGTTTGCTCAACACTTTTTGGAAGAGATCCGCAATGTTCGAATCGCTGCAACAAGATCAACGGGAGCGTTGGCAGCGAGGGGATTGCGTTACCGTCCAAAGCTATCTCGCGATGTACCCGGCTCTTGCTTCTGACGACTTGACACTCACGGATCTGGTTTGCAGCGAGATTGCTTTACGTCAAGCGCGCGGGGAATCCCCAAGCCTAGATGATTACGTGAACTATCCTCAGTGCGCCGAGGCGCTTCGCAAGCAGTTTAGGCGGATTCAAAACGTCTCATGGGAGACCGTTCGAAACAGCGAAGTGCCGATTCCCGCACAACATCCGTCACGTATCGATAAACAGGCTCCGTCCGTTAGCCGGGCTCCGTCCGTTAGCCGGGCTCCGTCCGACAATGCCTTGGGTCTGGGCACCATCAACAACGACTTCGCAACGATTCAAGTCGAATCGCAAGGTGAATTGCTAGTCACGCATCAAGCCGATATTGCTGGCTATCCAAGAATCCCAGGTTTTGAGATCTTGGGGGAATTGGGGCGCGGTGGGATGGGAATCGTTTACCGTGCGAAACAAATCGCCGCCAATCGTATCGTCGCGTTAAAAGTCGTTCGCAACGAACTCCTCGACGCGATGCCTATGGACACGAGAACGAGCACTTTGGAGCGATTTCGTACGGAAGCCCAAGCGGCCGCGCATTTGCAACACGACAACCTAGTCTCTGTATACGAGATCGGCGAAGTGCCTTCGGGGATACCGGGTGCGTGTCCGTTGCGATACTACGCGATGCGATTCGTTCAAGGGCGTAGCTTGTTCGATATCGTACGCGACGGACCATTAGAAAACAGACGTGCCGCCACTTACATGGCACCAGTCGCCCGTGCCCTTCAGGCAGCGCATGAGCAAGGGATTTTGCATCGCGATCTCAAGCCTCACAACATCATGGTAGATGGTAAATCCGATCGGCCACTGGTTACGGATTTTGGGTTAGCGAAATTCGTCGAGGGACAAGACGCTCTGACGTATGCTGGAGAGATCATGGGGACTCCATCCTACATGTCACCAGAGCAAGCTCAAGACGCGGGCAAAGTCACCGCCTCTGCCGATCTCTATTCGCTTGGGGCAACGCTCTATCATTTGCTAACTGGCCGTGCTCCGTTTCAAGCATCGAACATTGCTGAGACGATACGCCAATTAATCGACAAGGAGCCAGTCGCTCTCCGGCAGCTCAACGCATCGATCGATCGCGATCTGGAAACGATTTGCCTCAAGTGTTTGCGTAAGAACCCCGCTGGGCGGTACGCAACGTGCGCGGCATTAGCAGACGACTTGGAGCTTTACCTGAGTGGGCGCCCCATCATCGCTCGCCCGGTGGGCAGGATTGAACGCGTCTGGCGATGGTGTCAACGCAATCCAATTCCGGCTGTTCTTACCGGCACCGCAATTGCCCTTTCTTTTGCGACGCTACTGTCGATCGTGATTGGGTATCGGAATACTACGGCAGCCCTCGCCGTTTCCGAGTCGCGGTTGCAGCAAGCTCTGCAAGTCGTGGACGAGCTGTTCACGCGTGTTAGCGAGGACGAACTTCTCAACGAGCCGGGAATGCAGCCTCTTCGCAAAGACCTTTTGGAGAAAGCCCTCAAACACTATCAATACTTTTTGACTGAGAGCGGCGGAAAAGAGGCGTTGAGGGAAGAAGTCGCTTCGAGTCATTTTCGGGTTGGATTGATCTCGCAAACATTGGGAGAAATCGAAACCGCCTTGTCTGAACTCTCGATGGCGCGGAATATCCAGGAGAAACTCCTCAACGCTCACCCGGATGACCTGCGTAGGCTGAAGGCACTAGCGGACACATTCAATGCCTTAGGCAGTCTATACAACTCAAAACACCAATTCGACTTGTCCTCGAAAATGTTTCACGAGTCGACAACGGTCCGAGAGCGATTGGTCACCCTCCAATCAAACAATATTGAATTCAAACGACTGCTCGCGAATTCGAAAATGAATCTTGGCTTGGCCAAAGTGGAAAAGGGTGATCGCGAGGAGGGCATATTGGATATGCGCGACGCACAATTGAGTCGACAAGCTAACTTGAACGACAATCCGGAAGCGGGAAAAATTGTTCGCGACTTAGCGATGGGCTGGTACATGCTTGGGAAAACAGAAATGGCCCAAAACCGTTTTGAGGTGGCCGTTGACCATTTTGAAGACGCCATTCGAGAATTTCAAGTTCTCGTGAAACGCGATCCGCGTTCGATGAGCATCCGGTATTATCTTGGAGTCTCGTACCGATTAAAGGGAAGCGTTTTGGCCGAAAACAAAGAAACCGCAGCCGCAGTGGAAGCCTTTGAAGCGGCCACCAAAACCATCCAGTCCCTTGCCACTGCCAATCCAGACGTAGCCGCCTATCAAGCGGAATTAGCGGTTCTCGCGATGAACCGAGGGACTGGCTATTTTGATAGCGACGACATTGTTCGGTCCAAGCAAGCTTGGCAGGAAGCGAGAACTCTGAATCACGAGCTTCTGACGCAAGATCCATCGAATCCAGATCATAAAGGCGACTTGGCTGCAAGTCTGGGCGCACTTGGAAATATCGAGCGGCTTTCGGGGAACATGGACGAAGCCCGCGCTCTTTTCGAAGACGCACAAACTCGCTTAGGAGAACTTTTAAAATCTTATCCGCACAATGAATGGTACAAGAGCCAAATGGAGGAAAACAAACAGGACCTAGAGGAGTTGGCAAAGCCAGCATTGCCAAAACCGCAGGAAAACGAAGCCAACCTGCCAAACGCGATGTAGAGATTGTTGCGAATATGACGATGCAACCTTTGGCGATTTGGGCGAATGGGGTTGCCCCAACCCTACCCGCTCTTGAATCTCATTGAGAGTGCGAGTCCACCCGGGAAACACCACTGCAATGTTTAATGAATGGAACGTCAATGGGAGAGCAAGACTCCTGCCGAGCTAGAGACGCCGTGGTTCGGCGGGAGCCTCGCACTTACGGTAGGAGCATTAATGCCGTTCGACTAAAAGCGGGCGCGATTCACAGTTGGTTTTATGGAGAGTACGCGGATGCGAAAAAATCTATCGATTGTCACTTCCCTCGTCTTGCTGACGCTGATCTTCGTTGACTCTTCGCGAACTTTCGCTCAGGTCGCACCCAATGCCACAGGGCAGGCAAGCAGCGATGGCCAGTTGCGAACTCAAAATCAATCACAACCTGGAACTGCGGATGCGCCTCCGCGATCGACTACCCGTCCAGCACGAAGCAGTGCTCGGGATTCGTATGTTCGACTTGCGCGCGCTCCGAACATGTTCGGCGATTCGCTTCGTCCCACGGCGTCCCTTGTATTCCGGAAGCCAACGGGCCAACTTGGATCGGATCTCAACTTGATGCTGGCGGGTGGTGGGAGCTACAACGTCGCCGAGAACAACAAAGCTCTGCCAATGGATCGAGTCTATTTTCAGTACAACGGATTTGCCAATGCACTCCCTTCTAATCCAGGAGGTCAGACGAGTTTGCACATGTACTCGTTAGGCTTCGAAAAAACTTTCTTTGAAGGGCTTTGGTCGTTAGACTTGCGAATGCCTTTCAACAGCGGCCTAGCATTCAATAGCAACACACTTTCAAGCGATTCTGGGAACGTTGGCAATCTGTCCATGTTTCTCAAGGGGCTATTGTACCAAGACGAAAGCTTGGCAATTGCAAGCGGTCTTGGTATTGGTCTACCTACAGGCAGCGATTCCGTCACATCGACCCAGTTCGAACAATTGACGGTCCAAAACCAAGCGGTACACCTGATGCCCTTTCTCGCTTTCACAGCGGCTCCAAATGAAGATTGGTTTTTTCAGGCATTCACGCAGATTGATTTTGCCGCTTCGGGTAACAACGTCGCATCGTCTAAGCGACAATTTGGAAAGTACACCGAACAAAATATTCTTCACCTCGATACGACTATTGGTCGTTGGTTCGTTCAGAATCAGGGATACCGCTATTTGAACGGTATCGCAGGAGTACTTGAGTTGCACTACGCGAGCTCCATTCAGGATTCGGACAGCGTGCCTGTTTCTGGTGGTTCTCTTTTAGGACAGATCAATGTTCCGAACAATCGATTCGATCTCTTGAATCTGACCTCTGGCCTTCATTTCCAATTGACCCCCTTGTCCAACTTTCGAGTCGGTGCGGTGGTGCCGTTGCGAGCTTCTCCGGACCGCGTCTTTGACTCGGAGATTCAAGCGTCCTTCAATCACTATTTCTAAGGCGAGCGGCAGGATGACGTATACCCGTAATACAGGCTGCTAGCGCTGCTAGCCTGTGTTTTGCATGTCGAACCAGGCTGGCAGCCTGGTCTTCGTTTTACTTCCCACTGAGATTCCATACAGGATCGAACGATGTTGCTCGGCCCGCAGCCGCAGCAATCGACAAACGTTCCAATAATCTCTGCGTGGGGATGTCGTCCGGATGATGCCGAATGATGCCCATTAGAGTTTCCTTTGCCGCCATAAACTCTTGTCGTTCAAAATCTTCGAGTGCTTGTTCATAGTTGAGTTTTAGCGAATCCCACTCGGGGCATGGAACTTCGCATAGTTCATAAACATCGACCGACTCCGCGATATTGATCGTACGAATCGTGCAAATGCGCCGGGCGTCGAACGAACGATTCGACCTTGTCATGGTCGAGCCGGATGCGAGCACGGAACCGCCCACGAATTTCGTTGCCCCCTGAATTCTGCTAGTAAGATTAACGGTTGTTCCCAACGCACCATATTTGAATTTCCGCCGTGAACCTATGTTGCCAACTTTGGCGATCCCAGTGTGAATTCCGATTGAGATATCTGTCAACTCTCCTAAACGAGCTTGCCAGCGTTGGTTGATCGCGGGTAGCGTTTGGCGCATTTGCAATGCAGCCCTGCAAGCCATTGCGGCATGGTCGCTTGTGGGCAACGGAGCCCCCCAGAGTGCTTCCAGTGCATCCCCTGCATAATCAACCAGTACTCCTTGAAAGGCAGCCACACAATCCGATAATTCGCTCAGAACATCGCACACCCACTCAATTGCGAGTGAAGCACCACATGCCGCACTTATTCGACTGAAGCCTTTGATGTCGCAGAAGAGAACCGTGATCTCCGCATCGCGGGCGGAGAGCATTTCATCTCCATTGATTGACAGCATGCGTGCCAACTCAGGCGTAAAGAACTGCTCAAACCTGACTCGCTCGGCAACCAACAATCGCTCCTGTTCGATCCTTGCTATGCCCGACGCGACACCATAAGCTAAAAGTTCGACGAGCTTGGCATCGAGTTCACGGATGGCGGTTTTGGATAGGTTGTTTAATCCAGAACGCCGTTCGCCATACAGAACGCCCAGCACTTCACCATTTCGGTCCAGAAAAGGAGCGGCCACCAAGGATTGCACATCGACCAAGCTGGCTGCGATGTTCGCGTCATGAACAGGCACATTAAAAAAAGTTCGCCGCTGTTCAAGAACTCGCTTCAACATGGTTTGGCTTGCGGTCCAGTTTTCGCGAATAGGTTCACCTTCGCGGACTTCTCTCGCTGCAACGTTCCATTGGCCCTTGTTGTAAAGCAAAACAGTGGCTCTGTTCAATCCAACAAGCTCGACTGCTGCCCGAGCGGCTTTCGACAAAAAATCTACTGAGGTCGCTGCACTCTGAAACACGTCCATTGACGCCTGCAACCAATCAAACAAAAACAATTCTTCCTCTTTATCAAAATGCGAGGTAACCATCCCGCGACTTAAGGATGGCCGACTTCCGGAACGACCTGGCGCATGAGTCGCAGCGTTCAACGTGAGGAACTGCAACTCTTCGCGGGGAATCATGTAAACGCGAACAACCCTATTTCCGATTTCACAGGCGATCGGTAGCTCCAGCGTCAGCTTTTCACCCGGGGCGAGCCGAATATTGCCCAATAATGGAACGCTATTTTTCGAACTGTCGTTGGTGACAGTCACCGTACCGGCAGGCAGGAGTTCAAATGTCAAATGCTTGCGTGAAACGGCCGTTTCCGCGAGTTCCGCAACGATGACGCGGTCACATTCGGCCAAGGTTATTTTTTCGTATGGCGCAGGTTCATTCACTTGCTGTCGACCGATTTCGGTAGTGCGGCCGAGTTCAAAATTTGCGACCTGTCGGTGGTTTTCATAAATACCCAGCGTTACCGTGCCGGATGCAGTCGACTCAGACATCTTTGGGGACTCTCCTGGATAAATATAAATACGTGTCCGATTGTCCCCTCTTGCTCCACAAAAGGCGCGATCCCCACATAACTTCTCGGAGCGAGGGGCGACACTAGATGGATCTTGAACAAGATCCACTTTGACTTTATTTTACCACAAGGCAGTTTAGGCGCGAGGCAGTTTAGGCGCGAGGCATCGTCCTACCACCGCAGTTCCATCTGATCGACGATGTGATTTGCGAGTCGTTCAATTGCAAGTTGGTTCGCTGTTGAGATGGACTGTCCTGCTTCCGGAACCAAGGAGACATTTTCGGCAAAGTAATACGTGGTTTCTCCAGGTGGCAGAAACCTGTTTTCGAACAATGGCTGTCCGCGTCGATCGTTCCAACTCAACTCGACCGTAATCACCGTTTGCAAGATGCGAGGTTCGCTTGTGTTTGTTTGGCTGACAACCCGCTTGGAGTCGGTTGTTAGCCGGCATGTCATGATCGAATCGGCGGTCTCGCGATTGGTAAGTTTGTACGGCGTGCGATGTTCAATTTCCTTTTGAACCGCTTCCGTAAGATTTACACCGAGCTCAGGGCGAAACGAATCGCACTTGATGATCGGCACATGAATGGTGCGAATGTTATTGCGGTAGAGGCTCCGAGTCCCGATTTGGTAACCGGCACATCCCGTCATCAACGCGAGGACCAAGAAAACCGCGAATAGGCGTGCGATCAACGACTCAATCATCGCTTGCTCGAACTGCCATTACCTGCGTTCGGCGCACCACTTGGAAAGGTCCCACTTGCAGACGTCGCGTTAGGATTTGAGGCAGTCCTTTCGTAAACGCTTCGCAAATTCTCTTCTTCATCGACATCAGGCAACGGCTTCAGCAAAGGCGTTATCTTGTCGCGAGTCGGAAACAGGTCGGCGAACCAGCTAAACTGTTGTATTGGTTCGGCTGGCATACCTCCGGTCTTTTCCATCATCGCTTTTGCCTGGTCGGCGAATGGCGTGTCGCTGTACTCCGCAAGCAATTGCGTACAATGCATCCTTGCCGCACGGGCTTCGCTTTTGTTGTAGCGATAGGTCGCATTGGTAAAGAGTCGCTCGGCTCGCCGGTACCGGACTTCTTTGAATGCATCTTGAATTTGGTCCTGTTCTTCTTTCGCCTTTTGAGGGAATTGACGCACCATCTGCTTGATCATCTTCTCAGCTTTGTCCAATGATTCGCCCGAGTAATCCGCCCCCTGATACGACATAAGCGCCGATTTGACTCCGAGGAAGTGAGCATCAAATTGGTGCTCGCTGTCCGGGTAGGATGTTATTAAGTCCTGATAGGTGTCGAGTGCTTCGTTCCAGTTCCCCTTTTGGAAAGAAGTGGTGGCCAACTCCATCGTAACATCATCTGCCAGTCTCCCCGTCGGATTGTCCAATCGCATCTTTTCAAGAACTCGCTTGCCGTGATTGCGAGTATCATTCCAAGGTCGCTTGTTGTCGGTGAAGTTAACGTCGTAGAATTGGTCCTTGAATTTGAGCCAGTAAAGACCAATCTCCATGCGGCGTTGGTCTACTTTGTCTTGGTAGCGAGTTCGAGGATATTCCTTTAGAAGTTTGATGTAGTAGTTCTCCGCCTTCGGATAGTCTTCGGCAAAGAAGTAGCTTTCCGCAGCCATCAAGAATGCGTCTTGCTCAAGGGCACTGCTCGTCCAGTTTTTGCCTGCCTCGATGTATTTCTTGGCAGCGGCTCGATATTCAGCTCTCCGCTCGTCCCCTTCTAGCGTTACGGCTTTCATGAACAACGCGTCCGCTTGCTGGTAGCTTTCCCGTGCAAGATCCTTGTTGACAGGTTTAGGTCCCATACCAGGGATGCCCTGAATAAACTTGGGAAGATTGCTATCTCGCATTTTGTCGGCTCGAATTCCTTCGGGACGAATCCAATTACCTTCTTTGTCTTCGTAGCCTTCGATCGAGTTGCGAGCGCGGACGTACTCGTCATCTTCCTTCTTGAAAAGGCCGAACGAAGCGCACCCTAGCTGGAAGCTCAAACTGGCAAAAAGCCAGACGCGAATCGCGTTGAAAAACGCTTTCCGGCTCCAATGGGCGGTGCCGATACCTTGTTGTTTGGTCAGGCTGGTCAACGCTGCAGTTCCTCTAAAAAATCCGTAAGTCGCAATCGTCGATCTGCTAAATTGGAGATGAATCTCTCCATCACAAATCTCATTTCGCCGCGATATTCGCTGTCGATCGGTTCTGGCTCTTGGTCCCAGTCTGCGGTCGCGTACGAGATCAAGTATCCAAGTGTTGGATTCCTGATTCGAAGCACGAAGCGTTGGCCGGGCAAACAATTTGGACATAGAACGCCACCCGCAGCGATGCCGAGCCGCGTCCCCTCTCCATTTCGTTGCAACTCTACAGCATTTCCGCAGCTCGCGCATAGATGAAAAGTTGGCAAATGTCCGAGCAACTTCAGCAACTGCATTTCGAACCGCAAAACCACTTCCGGCGGGCTTTTGCCTGCATCAATGTCCATCAGTGTTCGGTCGCTCATTTCAAAGAGATCGGCTACTTGCTGATGCTCTTCGGTCACGGTCAGCAGCAACTCCGCCACGTAATACCCGCAGTAAAGGGGCAACAATGAAATTTGAGCGGATCGAAACCGCCGAATCAGTTTGGATTCCGTCAATAGGTCGAGGGTGTCATTGCTCTTCTGAATAAAAACAATCTGCGACTTCGCTAGCAAATCTAGGGACGACTCAAATGGACTGCGCAGTCTACGAGCCCCTTTGGCCACAGCCGAGACTTTGCCAAAATGGCGAGTAAAGAGCGTGACAACAAAACTGGTTTCACTCCATGGGACCGCCCTGAGAACGATCGCTTCACTTTTTTCCGATGACATCGAATCCCTGAACGATTTTGGCAAGTTTCATCCGTAGTCCTTCATACCATAGCTTACGCGACCAACAACAGCGAGCAAACCCTAAGGCGAGCGGCAACATGAGATAGTCCCGTAGCACATGCTGCTAGCCTGTGCTTTTTAGACAGTTGGGGATGAATTTTTCGGATTTTTGAATATATTAGGCCGAGCCGATTTGACTTCGTTCAGCCTTTGTTGGAAAGCTTCGCACTGCATGCCGCAGATTACTATTCAAGAATTGACCATTAGCTATCGCGGTCCGAGTTTATTATCTGCCGTTTCCTGTCGGATTGAACCCGGCGAACACATCGGATTGCTCGGCCGCAATGGGAGCGGCAAGACAACCTTCATGCGGTTGATTTCAGGTCAAGAGCGACCGGAGTCGGGCAAGATCGAGCTCAGCGACGGTACGCGAATCGCCATCCTCCCCCAAGACGTCCCTCTCGACATCGCAGGCAAAGTTGCGGAAATCATTGCTAGAGGACTACCTAAAAGCTTGCACGACCTGGAACACCACTGGGAACGCGACCAAATGGTCGATCGAATATTGTCCCAAATGGAGATTGATGGAACGGCCGATTTTCAACGGCTTTCAACAGGCATGAAGCGCCGCGTCTTGTTAGCTCAAGCCATTGTGAGCAAGCCAGACGTTTTGTTGCTTGACGAACCAACCAACCATTTGGATATCGACGCGATCACTTGGCTAGAAGGCTTTTTGGGATCCTTGACGACGACCTTGCTCTTCGTCACGCACGACCGTGCCTTTTTAACGAAACTCGCCGAGCGTATTCTTGAGATTGACCGGGGCAAGCTCTTTGATTGGGCGTGCGACTACCCTACTTTCCTTAAGCGAAAGGAACTCGCATTGCTTGCCGAAGAAAAGCAAAATGCATTGTTCGACAAGAAACTGGCGGAAGAGGAAGTTTGGATTCGAACGGGAGTTAAGGCGCGTCGAACTCGCAATGAAGGTCGCGTACGAGCCTTGGAAGCGTTGCGGCTAACACACGCGGCACGTCGCAAGTCGGAGGGAAATGTTCGCTTGCAAATCGATTCGGGCGAACGCAGCGGAATGCTCGTCTGCGATCTCAAAGAGGCCTCGTTTGGCTATGATAAAAAGACCATCATTCCTCCACTCAGTATGACGATTATGCGAGGCGACAAGCTTGGCATCATCGGACGGAACGGGGCGGGGAAATCAACATTGCTCAAGGGATTGCTCGGTCGACTCGCGCCGATGCAAGGAACTGTCAAACTGGGTACGAAATTGGAGATCGCATACTTCGATCAAACCCGCGAGATTTTGGACTTAGACAAGACGGCCGAAGAGAACGTAGGTCAAGGTAAGACGAATATCATGATCAATGGACGATCGAAACATATCATCGGCTACCTTCAAGACTTTCTCTTTACGCCGGAACAAGCCAGATCGCCCATCCGTTTTTTCTCGGGCGGGCAACGAAACCGACTTTTGCTTGCCAAGCTGTTTGCAAGACCCGCAAACATGCTGGTGATGGATGAGCCGACCAATGATCTGGACACCGAATCGCTAGAGTTGCTGGAAGAGCGCTTGGTCGAATATGAGGGTACCGTTTTGATCGTCAGCCACGATAGAGCCTTCCTAAACAATGTAGTTACCAGCACTGTCGTGTTCGAAGAGACTGGGATCAAAGAGTACGTTGGAGGTTACGATGACTGGCTTCGTCAACGCAAAGCAGCCAAGAAAAAAGGCGAAAAAACAACCGAAGAGAATCGTCCACCAGCAACGGCACCCAAACAGCGAACGATGGGTGCAAACGATTCAGTAGCTGTCGCGAAAAAGCTGAGCTTTAAAGAGCGAAGTGAGTTGGAGAAGATTCCCAGTTTGATCGAGCAATACGAATCGGAACAACGAGCGACGCACGCCAGGATGCAGGAACCTGAATACTTCAAACAACCGCAATCGAAAATAGCTCAGGACCAAACACGCCTCGGCACATTGGACGACATGTTGGTTGCAGCCTACGCACGCTGGGATGAGTTGGTCGCCCGCGAGGCATGAGCAGCCAAGATGGTAACCCGAGCCCGTAAGCGAGGGACCTGCGAAATTGTCCCTCGCATACGCTTAGGGTTGGGATACTGCAATCTGCCTCTCGCCAAAAAAAATCGATGAATTGGAAAGGTAACCATGAGCACAGAAACCATTGCCGGAGAACAACGGGTTTTGCTTCGTTCGATTTCCTGGAAGACCTATGAAACATTGGCAAACAATCCAGATAGCGCAGGGCGATTATTGACGTACGATCAAGGATTATTGGAAATCATGTCACCATCGAGAGCTCACGAGTCGGACAAATCGATACTTGGTCGGATGGTGGAGATGTATAGTCTGCACCACAACATCGATATTTGTTCGTCTGCGTCTACTACCTTTAAACGGAAAGATCTGGAGCGTGGCTTTGAAGCCGATGAGTCGTATTACATTCGCAATGAGTTGATCGTTCGAAACAAACGCGAGATCGATTTGTTAGTGGATCCACCACCCGATCTGGTTATTGAAATTGAAATAACGCGTTCGGCGATCAACAAACTCGCTTTGTTCGCGTCGATTGGTATCCCCGAAGTTTGGCGATATGATGGAAAGAAACTATGGCTCGGTCGCCTGACTGGGGACATCTATGAACCGAGCCATTGCAGCGTCGAATTGCCCGGGTTTCCTATAGACATCGCTGTCGAAATCCTTCAATCGATCGGCTCAGCAAGCGAAACAGAACTGATTCGCCGGTTCGTCAAGGCTTGCTGATTTGCCCTGTTAGGCTGCGGCTAAATCGTCGGCTCGTTCTGTCACTTTTTCGAGTACATCGAGTAGTACACGATCGCACTCGATCCCTTCCGCTTGAGCTTCGAAGTTCAGCAGAACTCGATGGCGCAAGGCTGGCAAATAGACACGCCGAACATCCTCGAAGCTGACATTGTAACGCCCGTCTAACAAGGCTCGAACCTTCGATGCCAACGCGATCGTTTGGGCACCACGCGGACTTGCACCCCATCGAATGTACTGATTGGTTACCTCCGTAGAAAATTTGCCCCCCGGATGCGTCGCAAGGATGAGTCTTGCAATGTAATCCTGAACGTGCTTGGCAAGGACGACCTGCCGAACCAGTTGTTGCCAGTGCTTGATCTCTTCGCCGTCCATTACTTTTTCAGGCGTGATAATCGTGCCACGCGTGGTGCGTTCGATAATCGTATTGAGCTCTTCGCGCGTCGAATAACCGATAACCAGTTTGAACAAGAAACGGTCGAGCTGGGCTTCCGGAAGTGGGTAGGTTCCTTCTTGCTCGATCGGGTTTTGTGTTGCCAGTACGAAAAATGGCTTCTTGAGTTCGTAACGATTGCCCGAGACCGTTACGGTCCCCTCCTGCATCGTTTCAAGAAGTGCAGACTGCGTTTTCGGAGTGGCGCGATTGATCTCGTCCGCCAGGCAAATCTGGGTAAAAATGGGGCCCTTCTGAAACTGGAACTCGCGACGACCATCGTTCTCTACAATCATGTTTGTTCCGAGAATATCGGAGGGCATCAAGTCCGGTGTGAATTGGATGCGATTGAAATCGAGGGACAGCGTCTCGGAAAGTGTCTTGATGAGCATCGTCTTGCCGAGTCCTGGCACACCTTCTAGCAAGCAATGTCCTCCGACGAAGACCGCCGTCAGCACTCCGTTGACGATGTCGTCGTGTCCAACGATCACGCGACCGATTTGCTCGCGTACAGCAAGATATCGGTTTCGAAATGTTTCTGCCTGCTGCTGCATCGATTCGGCGACGTTACTCATGTAGCTTTCCTGTTAAGTCCTATGTGTTCTTCTTTGCTTTTCGTTTTGCATCCAACAACCGCGAAGTATAACTTTGCTCTTCTTCAACGCCCATGCTTGGTCTGTTCGCGAGCGGCTCCTCGGTTCGGTTCGATTTTGGGTCGTTCGCACCAAAGGCGTCGGCGGCAGAGGTTGCACTGTCCGTAAAGCCTTGTTCCGGCTCAAATTGGGTGCTGGTCCGTTGTTTGTCGAGATCGTCGCTGACGTTGAGCTTGCTATTGCGGAGGCGGTCCATCCGACTCTTCGTGACGCTGTCAATCGCTTTCGATTTATCGCGACTTACACGAAGTTTTTGTGCGATGAATCGAATAGGCAGTCCCAAATCGACGGCGACACGGCGAACAAAAACATCGCCGAAGAACAGTGTCGCACCGATCAGCACAGCCAGCGGCCAAATATCCATCAAACTCTTGGCTGGCGGCAAGCCCGGTCGGTAAGTATCCACCGCCAACAGTTCTTTGAGCGATTCGTTTTCAAGCGATTGCGAAAGATTCCCAGCTTGACCACCCGTCGGCTTTCTCAGGGCAAGCGATTCCAGTAATTTCATGTTCGCTTGCCGAACGCGGTATTCGTCGGAAAAGGGAACAGTGACGCCCGTCGTAATAGGAGGTTTTCCACCGCCGGGAACGATGCTAAGCATGTAGCTACCGGCTTGCTCCGGAGTCATCTCGCCAACGTAGCGGCCGGGCGCTTGCTGTCGCATTGCAAAGTTTGTGGGCTTGAGATTCGGTCCAACCGCGATCGCGTTCATGTCAAGGTAGTTGACAAATCGATCGTCTGCATCGAGTGCCGTGACAACGACTTGAACTCGTCCATCTTTGATGTTGGTTGAAATGTTGTATTTCGAATCATCGTTCGATGGCCGCATGGTCCAGCGTACCATTTGCGAAAAGAACTGGTCATAGTAAGGCGAATTGACCCAGTCTCCAGCCCATCGCTTGCCGGCATCCGTTGTGAACACGGCGGTGCGCCCGAGACCATATGTCCACGTGGCCAAGATCGAAGCCGTGGTTGGGTCGTCCGGTTTCGGCGATATTATCGGCACTTCTACTAGGGGGCTATCCTTGCGCTCGGTCAGCACGAAGCCATTGATTTTCGGAAGTTGCCCCGTGATCCCAGACAGAATCTCGTGAGGTTGATTTATCCTAGGAATCACACCGCCTTCTGGTTCGTAGACCAGTGGACGAGCGACACGGCGGGCTTCGCGCATAAAGATCTTAGGAAGAGCCGACGGGTTGGTGACCTTATAGAAATTGCCGCCCGTGAACTTTGCAATCCGACTCAGTTCTGCTTCGATGGCAGGTCCGTGTCCACCAACAGCGACTGTCGTAATCTTGATCTTGACTGCTGTGTACTTGCTGAGTACGCCAGCCGAAGCCGGAGTAGGGTCGCCATCGCTGATGACGATCATGTGTTTGAGCGAAGCATTGTTCGCCTTTAAGGCCCGGATGGCCATCCCGAGGGCGGAATCAAAGTCAGGCATATCGCCTGGCGTCATTCGCGACATGCGAGATTTCATCATCCCCTTGTTTGGGCCTACTTTTAGGAGTCCGTTTGTCCCTCCCCAAAGCCATTTGTCCCCTGACATGTCATATTGAACAACGCCGCAATAATCTTGGTCTCCCAGTGCTTCTAAGGCCGACTTTCCGATCATTTTCTGCCAATGATTGCCTTCTGGAATTTCGGATGCGTGCATTACCATCGCCAAGGCTCCGACCGATTCAACTTTGCTATTCTTAATAGAAAAGTTCACCGGCATGGCTTCTTCGAGTTTCGAGTTGGTCCAGCCACCGGCGCCAAACGCCTCGGGGCCTCCCAACATGACAATCCCCATCCCGAATTGCTGCGTACTTTGCACCAGCATATCGATCTGATCGTCGGTAAAGGAAACGATTTTCGTTGAGTCGTCACCACTTGTTCGAGGTGCTCCTGCGAGGACGACAGCATCATAACTTTGCAGTTCAACAAGGCTTGAAAACAGGTTGCCAGTATCGCGAACATCAACATCGATATCATTGCGACGCAGCGCATCGATCAGCGATTCGTAGTTTCCGAGGTTGGATGAGTCCTCGATCAGCATGATGCGGCCTTTGCCGCGCGCGTAAGTGAACGCGGTGGCGCGATTGTTTTGACTGATTGTGTCATTGTCAGCGTTATCGGCGATAAACTCCGCTTCGTAAGTGTAACCGGCGGTCTCTTCGATTTTGTGCGGAATCGGAATCACGTTGATATCGCGGTCTAGCGTGAGAGGGCCATCCGCCAGCACTTCCGATTGATTTCCTACACGTCGAATCACCCGTAAGCGTCCGGGCACGTTCTCTTCCTTGCCCGCTTCGCTGTATCGGTTGATCACAACGCGAGCGTCGACCGTCTGACCTTGTCGAACGTAACCCGGCACATCAATTTTCTCGACGAGGACTTCGGTCTTGGTGTCCAACCGAACGGGCACAATGTCGATGCCTATGCCTGTCTCACTAAGCCTTTGAGCGGTCGATTCCGCCGAACCTAGCGTTTGATTTCCGTCCGTAAGAACGACGATCCGTTTGGCCGAGTCTTCGAGAAAGCTAGCCTGGGCGAGTTTCAACGCACTTTCTAAATTGGTGGCATCCGATTTCCCAAAGTTCGATTCTGCACGCTTGATGTTGGGCAAGTTCTCATCAAAGGGAGGGACCTCGATCGAGGCTTCACGGCCAAACACAATGACACCTGCTCGATCTTGGCGATCGGGGCGACGGTGTGCTTTGACACTCTGGATTGCGTACTCGAACATCAATTGGCGTTTTGCGATTGGGATTGAGTCGCTTTGGTCAAGCAAATAAATGACGGTGAGCTTCTGGCTTGACCAAATCCATTGAATCCCCGCAATGGCAAAGATGACCAAAGCCATGACCGATGTTCGCAGAGCAAGCGCGAAGAACCGTCGCCAGGGTCCCAGTCCAGCCAGCGACTTCATGCCAAGCCACCAGACCATTGGGATCAATATCAACAAAAGAAGAAACCAGGGGTATTGAAAGGCAATTTCAATTCTTCCCATTTAGCAATGTTTCCTCAGTCATCGAAATTCAGAACTAGCATCCAAGGGCTACAACACCCCGGACATTATGGGCGATGCCACAACATATTCGCCAGACGGCGGACGGTTATTTTTCTTGAATCCGAACAAATGAGAATGAATTTGGGCTCTTCGGCTATCCAAACTCTTGCAAGTTGGTGGTGTTCGACGAGAAGTATCGTTGATTCGGGCGATATCGAATTCGGGCGATATCGAATTCGGGCGATATCGAATTCGGGCGATATCGCTCGGCAGCGACGGTCGCACCCTGCAGGGCCTGCAGGCCCTGCAGGTGCGACCTACCGTTGTCACAAGATGCGTCTAGATGGGAAAATGGCCGAGGAAGCGAGAAACCCATCGACGAGCGACGTGGCAACAAGAATGGTTCCATCTCGACGGGGGGCCGCTAACATTGGATCTATCGTTCTGCTGTCCTGGCTTCGGGTTCGATTTGTGTCGGCAGAGTTGCATAGAATGCGGCCTCATCGACCCCGTCGCCATCGAAGTCGCCGACAACGACCTGCCCAACCTCTCCTTCGATTTCGAAAACTCGGTCCGTTGCGTCCCACGTTCCATTGCCGTTGCTGTCGATGATCAAGTCGCGTCCTCGCACGACCGCGATCTCGTCGAGACCATCGCCATTAAAGTCCCCTGCAACTGCAATATCGCCGGGCTCTCCAAAGTCAAAGAACGAATCGTCCTCCTTGGAAAAACGTCCATCTCCGTTGACATCAATGCGCCATTTGCCATTATTGAAGACCCCAAGCGTTGAAACTCCGTCCCCATTGAAATCGCCCGCAATCGGCTGATCGGCATCGGTGCCAAATCGAAAGACGTGATCGATCACATCCGAACGCGGTTCGCCCGTAACACTGCGCTGCATCAGACGATCGCGGCCAGGTTTTTCGCTCC
>CAMBSL010000110.1 GCA_945870455.1 Pirellula staleyi DSM 6068
CGATCACTAATTTGTCGCGTTCTTTGCCGCGCAGAGTACCTGTGAGCGACGTCACTGGCAAATTTGCTTTCTCCAACGTGGCTTGTACTTCCAACACAGATTCCACGCTTGAAGCAAAGACCACGATTGCTCTGCCGCTAGATTTGAGCGACAAAGCCTTGTGAACCAGCTCCTTCGCCGGTTTTTTTGAGTCCAAAAGCTCGTGAAGGTGAAGCTGCTTCACGGCATTCATCCGCCGATCAACAATGATGTTTGCGTAATCGTTGTCGTCGAGCTTGAAAGGATTTGCGGACTTACTCGTCGCTGTCAGTTCCATGACCTTTAATTTGGGCCATTGAACTTTTGGTTCATAATCTCGTTGGTGCATTTCGATAGTCTCAATCAATTGCTGAAACGCAGGCTCCAGATGGGCCTCGTCATGGATTAGCAACGCATCCTGACCGAGAAACCCCGCGTGCAATGGGCGCTTAGCACGACCGATTCCGTAACCACTAAAGAGCAACCGGCTACCTATCATGTCAACGGTTCCAACGATGACAGCTGGTCGAGATGGATTTTCGCACCAGTCGCCATTGTCAGCGTACTGACCTCGAAGCGTACTAATCCTCAAGGATTCAAACTGAGCCTTAAATGAAGACAGGTTGGAGTCCGAATCAATTACGTACTTATAGTGTTCAACCTCTGCGGTTGTTTGATCCACGACGGTGCGCCGATTGACTACATAGATCAATCGACGCGGCACCGCTGCTCCATTCGCCAACGCAATCAGCCAAATAGCAATGACACTCGTCTTCCCAAGTCCCGTGGGCAAACTGCAAGCTTTGGGAGTGTTTCCCAAAGCAAGGTACTCGGAGTACAGTCGCTCCTGCCACGGGAATGGTGAGTACCCGGTGATATGGCAAAACAACTCGCGAAAAGATTCTGGCTCCTTTTTCATTTAGACTGCCTTAATGCTTGGCTGGGACTAGGCGGTGGAATTACTTGTGAATACGACTACATTTCGACCACGCCAGACGTTAACGAATTCGAATGAACTGGCGAAGACGTGCTAAGATAGCATTTGTCGCGGACTTGTTTGGTCACTGAACGACGTGGGCATTACTTTTCTACCATCTTTTTTGGTTCAGCCCGCGCATAGTTAACGCTCGATAACTTTAGCCATGGCTGCTCGAAAGGGATTGAGATCTACGTAGGCCGAGCAAGCTCTGAATTCGGGGTCAATATGCTGTGTCCCGACGCAATCGTTGCGTAGGACAACAATGGAGACGCCGGTGGCTTTGGAACTTACGGTCCCTGAACCAAAGTTAATGAAGGCGGTTGAGTTGGTTTGATGCGTCGGCACTAAAGACGTAGCGTTGTCCGTCAGCAGCGAACCTTCGAACGCATCTGGGAGTTGGCCAGGGGCACTTGGATCAAGCCCAAGTGCAACCAGATCAAATTCAATCGTTTGAGAATTAGGGGGTATGACAAAAGTCTGGGAGAGCGTTGTGAGAAAGGAGTTGTTTTCGGTAAATTCGGCGTAGCCGGAATTGGCTCGAATCGTACCGGACGTTTGCCCAGCTGTTTGTCCAGTGGCTTACACTTGCCAATGGGTGAGGCCTGCCGAAAAATCTCCATTGATGATTGGGGAACTCGCGAGAGTGTCCGCGACTTGAGTTAGTATTGCGGCGCCGGTGCTACCCTCCACAACAACTTCGTTGACTCCATCCGCGTCAAGGTCCGCTATCTTGATCGAACGAGTCGAGCCGGCGACGTTTGGAAGTGTTAAGCGATTCACGAACGAGCCATCGGCACTTCCCTTCAAGAATGTTAGGGTGCCGTCCGCGTGTCCAATCACCAAGTCGACAAATGGGCCTGCCATCACGTTGCCACTGGCGACTACGATCGGATTGGATGCACCGGAGTTTAAGTAGGTCGGTGCGTTGAAACCAGCGGCTCCATTTCCGCGGAAGATGGCAACTTGATTGGCTTGAGGCAAAGGGGTTATAAAATCGGCTAACAAGTCATTGCCGAGAAAGGCCAATGTTGGCTTGACCGAAGGATGGGATGCAGCATCAACAACACCCGCATAGTCAATCGTTTGACTAACATTCCATGCGCCAGCTCCATCGCTTCGCAGCACCTTGATACCGGTGGATGTTTGCAGGACAAGATCGTCGAAGGGATCGCCATCCAACAAGGCGGTGGCACCGCCAAACACGGATCCGCTAAACCCGCTAATCGGAGCCGAAGTACGAGTCGATTGCCAAGCGTTGCTGTTGTTGTTCAGCGCGACATCGATTTGGCCGTTCTTGGCAACGCTGACCAGATCGGCAGCGGCACCCGCATCGAAATGGCCGGATGCCAACAGGGTACTGATGGAGTTCAAGTTGAGTGGTTGATCCGGTGGCGACGCAACGGCCAGTACTCGCCGATCCTCAAGCTGTTCAATGATGAACTGGCGGGTCTGCTTTCGCCGAGCTTGCCGAAGAGAAGACAGCTTGCCACGCATGAACAAGTTCGCACGAGCACCCATGATTAATAACGCCTGGTTATTGGATTTTCTCTTAGTTGACTACGTCGATACTTCGTTGAGACACTAACGGTCGCCAGATTGGAATTCAATCACCCCATGACCATTACGCGCAAAAATAGTCGAAACAGTTGGCATATCTTGTCTGCGGGATTCGGGTCATACCACGGGCGAAAACCAATGGTGACATGGCACTGTTTGATTCAAACAGGTCGTGCGGCCAAGTAGTAGCCGTCCAGTGGGTAAATGCGCCGTGCTCTGAATTCGGGTGCAATATGCTGTGTCCCTACGCGATCCAACTGAATTCGGGGTCCATATGCTGTGTCCCTACGCATCCTGAGCGATCGTCCTTTGTCTAAGGCAAGCGATGCAGCTGGTGATCGGCTGCACGTACCTCTGCTTAAAGCCACGAAGTGGCGAAAGGTTGTAGCCATGGGCGCTAGCCCATGGAATGCCAAAACATACGGCGAAGTCCCGAAGGGACGAAAGGAACTCAGCGCCTCACAAGACCTTTCGGCCCTTCGGGGCTTCCCGATCATTCGTACTACCCAATCCATGGGCTAGCGCCCATGGCTACAACATTCCGTCCCTTAGGGACTGACTGCAACGCACTCGCAGTCCTCCGTTATGCAGGTAGGGGACGGCGATAAGAGGACTCAGCGCCGCATACCCCTTTTGTTGCTCCTTTTTATTGCTCCCCAGTGGGCAGCGATGGTGGGTGGTACCGCAGTTAGTACCGCAGTTACCTCCGGTGGGTAAATTCGCCGCGCTCTAAATTCGGGGGCAAGATGCTGTGTCCCTACGCGATCTCAGATGCAGACCTGCGGGTTTAGCCGGAGAGCCTGAACGAACCGCAGCACAAGGCTGCGGGATTCGAATACCACAGGCTTGACCTGTGGATGGTTATGCTTCGTGGCTACCGAGGCCGAATGGCGCTAGCCACGGTGCTTGCGACAACAACCGGGGCTAGCGCCCAACGGCTAATTTTTTTAACCCGAATTCTTTGCGTTGACAAAGCATCAAGAACGTTCCACAAGCGACGGTTCTTTGGCTTGGAGAAACACCGAATGGATGGCCAACATGATCGCGCCGACGACCAGCAGGGAGTCCGCAATGTTGAAGTTCGGCCAAACGTAATCTTGGTACTTGAACAGGATCCAGTCTCGAACGCCGCCCCGAAATTCGGCCGGCATGTTCGGAATCGCCAATCGATCGTAAAGGTTTCCAAAAATTCCGCCCATCACCAACCCCATCGCAACCGTCAGCCATTTCGAAATGGACGCCTTAAAAACAAACAGCCAAATGCAGATCCCGATCGATGCAACGATGGACAAGATTGCGAACAGCCAACCTTTGCCTTGACCGAGTCCGAACAAAGCTCCTTGATTCACCGCGGTTTCGATTCCGATGTACGGTTCCACCAACCACCAGGGTTCCGGCAACTCCTGAGGAAGCCCGCGCCAAGCGAACACCCACTGCTTAGAGAGCAAATCGGCGGCCGTTCCTGCGACAGCTAGCAGAGCAAAAACGAAAAAGCGACTTGCCGGAACTCGCGTTGCCTGGGCGATACCTTGGTTAACTTCCGTCATTGAGTGAATACTTCCATAAGACTTTTCTGCTTGGTGTTTCCGATTTCTTGAAACACCGGGTAAACTATACCGCCTGGATAATTCCGGCAGAATATCCGACTTGAAGGACCTTGCCGAATATTCCGAAATTGACGACGCTTGGCAATATCAATAAGTCGAGTTCATCAACGACTTGTGATGCAAACCGCAACCAACCCACTCCGGCCCCCAAATTTAATATGGCAACCTTACTCTCGCCCACCGAAACTGACGTCAAGTCGGATCTTGCCTATCAGCGTTGTCTGAATGTGGACTGCGGTGCCACCTACGGCATCGAACAAGTGCTAGTGTCTTGCGGGAGATGCGGGGATTTGCTGGATGTTGCCTACAATTGGGATCGCATCAAAGTCCCAAAACGATTGAGCGATTTTCAACAAATGTGGACGCGCCGACACGAACCACTTCGATTTAGCGGTGTTTGGCGTTTTCACGAAATGCTCCCCTTCGCACCCCAAGAACGTGTCATTACCGTCGGTGAAGGCCAAACGCTGCTGCAACAGGCCAACTCGGTTGCGAAATACGTTGGAATTCGTCCTGGCCAACTTTATTTGCAATACGAAGGGATGAATCCATCTGGTTCATTCAAAGACAACGGCATGTGCGCTGCCTTTACGCACGCTCACATGGTGGGAGCCAAGCGGGCCGCCTGCGCTTCGACTGGCAACACGAGCGCTTCCTTGGCCATGTACTGCGCGGTTACGCAGTTGATGAAAGCCGTCATCTTTATTGGATCTGGCAAAATTTCCTACGGTAAGCTATCTCAAGCGCTCGAATACGGGGCTTTGACCGTTCAAATCTCGGGCGACTTTGATGATGCGATGGCGCGGGTCAAGGAAGTTTCGAAAGAGCTGGGCATTTACCTTGTCAACAGTATCAATCCGTTTCGGCTCGAAGGCCAAAAGACGGTCATGTACCGAGTTCTCGAAGCACTGCAATGGCAAGTGCCGGACTGGGTGGTCGTGCCCGGCGGAAACTTGGGCAATAGTAGCGCGTTTGGTAAAGCCTTTCTGGAACTCAAGGAACTGGGCATGATCGATCGCGTGCCTCGATTGGCGGTCATCAATGCAGCCGGAGCAGACACGTTGGACGTGGTCTACAACCAGCGCAATCTTCGATGGCTCCGCGGTCGTCCACGCATGGAGATCGCTTGCTGGTACTACGATGAATTGGATAAAGGCAACATCAAGGCCGACACCATTGCAAGCGCCATCGAGATCAATCGACCCGTGAATCTAAAGAAGTGTTTGCGAGCATTGGACGTCTGCGATGGGGTTGTTCGCAAGGTTTCTGACCAGGAGATTCTCGACGCGAAAGCCCAAGTGGGTGCAGGCGGAATCGGTTGCGAACCCGCCAGCGCGGCCAGTGTTGCAGGTGCCAAATTGCTAAGGCAGCAAGGGGTCATCGGAATGGACGATCGCGTCGTCTGTATCTTGACAGGTCACCAACTCAAAGACCCAACGGCCACCATTGCTTACCATACAACCGACCAGGACAAATTCAATGACGTACTCGGCAGTCGAGGTGTGTCGCGGGCCTCGTTTGCAAACCGAGCTATCGCCGTTCCAAACGACATGGACGCGATTGTCAAGGCGATACAACTGTACTCTTAGCTATGCAGCCCGATAGAGATGAGCTCGCGTGGGCGGCATGCCGGACACGCCCTTGGCCCCCTTTTTGCTTGCGACCACTTGGTAAATTTTGATCGAACCAGCCGTGAACCCACCCGATGCTCCGGCCAGATAGGCAACCCACAATCGATACCGCTCGGGACCTACCAATTCGATCGCTCGTTCTCGATTTGCCGATAAATTCTTGCACCAGAACCGAGTCGTCAGCGCATAGTGCTCGCGCCAAGATTCCACATCGTGCACTTCAAACCCATTCTGCTCCATGAAGTCCGTGGTCATGCCAACTGGGATCAATTCCGAACCTGGAAAGATATACTTCAGCAAGAATTTGCGTTCCGGCCGGATGCGAGTCGAAAAACGCTTGGACGTTTTCGCACTTCGCGCGATGGCGTGATTGAGCATGACGCCACGATCGCGAAGCATGGAATTGATTTTCCCAAAATAGCGAGGGTAGTTTGCGACTCCGATGTGTTCGGACATGCCAATACTGGAGATCTTGTCGTACGATCCTTGGTGGTCTGCGTAGTCACATATCTCTACGGTTACTTGGTCGGTGAGCCCGAGCCGTTCGATCTTTTCCTTGGTGTATTCATATTGTTGCTGAGACAATGTAATGCCATGTGCTTTGACGCCAAAGTGCTGGGCCGCATAGCAGATCAGTCCGCCCCATCCACAACCGATGTCAAGCATCCGGTCACCTGGTTCAAGCCGCAGTTTACGGCAAATCATTTCTAGCTTGTCATGCTGAGCTTGATCAAGCGAATTAGACCAATCGCGGAAGTAGGCGCAGGTGTACATCATCTCCGAGCCGAGAAACAACTTGTAAAACTCATTTCCGACGTCGTAATGAAACTGAATGTAGTCGCTGTTTTTGCGTTTCGACTCATCTCGGCCGACCATATCATCGCGAAATCCTTCGCTAAGTTCCGCTGAATCGGTTTTGGCAAACAGGAACGGAAGCGTTCGCTTGGCAAGCATTGTTTTGCTGACCTGCTTTAACCGTTCGCGATTCGACTGCCGAGTTTTCAGCGCTTCCGAAAATTCGATCAGGTCGCCTCCATCAAATTCGATATGCCCGGTTGCATAGAGGCGAACCAAGGTTTCCAAGGTCGGCATCCGCATCAACGAGCCGATCACGCCTGGTCCAGAAAGCCCGATTGTATAGCGTCCATCTGCTTCGGGCCCGAGTGGAACCACTTCGCCATTCCAGAGTCGCACCGAAACATTTAGATTGAGCGGTTCCGAGACCGAATTCAAAAGTGCCTTGATAGAATTTATTTTCGATTGTGCTGAAAAAGGATTTCTCATTCGTGGGATCTCAAGGATTGCTATGGACTGCTATGGACTGCTACCGTCCGTTACGTCAAATCACGCACGAACGAACGAACCGATTTGTCTATAACAATTTTTAAGCAAGAAGTAGAGATCAGTTTTGTGAGTTTCAGCACGAGGGGTTATTGCTAGCAGACGGCAAGCCAAGCTTGTCCCCTTTCGAGCCGCGAAAGTACGCTCACCTTCACGATCGACTGCCCTGACTTCATAGCGTGGCTCTACGTTTCCGCGACGCTCACGGGGATACAGCCGACAATAGTCAAAGTAGTAGGCACATTCGCCTATGTTTTTCAACCCAATGAGCCGTTGGGCGCTAGCCCCGGTTTTCCGATTGCTCGACATTCGCCGAGAGCCGGGGCTATCGCTCTTCGGCACTCAGTTTGTTTCGCTCGAAGACTCAACCCGTTGTGCTTAGGCACATTCTATGTGCCGTCCACCTAGCGTTTTGTCAAAGCTTGACTGCGAACGGCACGGCGGAGCGTGCCTGCACCTTTAGTGTCCCTGAGAGGACACGCCGAACACCACCAGCTTATTATTCAAACATATTCTTCAACTCTGTTTTTCATCGAATAACGCTTGGACCTGGGTAGGATGGGAGCATGGATGCAGCTAGAATTGGCACAACGTAAGAACGTCATCCCTCCCATGCATTTCCAGGAATCCAAACAATGCACTCAATTTCACGACGTCGCTTGATTCAAGTTGGCACAATCGCGTCCATGATTCCTGCGATCCCCTCGCGTTTGTTTGCCTCCTCCCCATCGACCACAACCGATGCCGCCGATCCTTGGCTGGGATTGAAAGTAGGCGTAGCAACGTATTCTCTGCGAGATTTGCCCATTGAAGAGGCCATTAAAGCGGTGAAAAGGGTCGGGCTTAGCTACGTCTCGATCAAAAATGTCAAGAACCATATCGACCTCTCCCACACGACCGAGGAACGCAAGGAACGCGCGAAGATGTTCCGCGACGCAGGCCTGATTCCACTCAGCGTAGGAAATGTTTCGATGAGGACCGGGGAGGCGGACATTCGAAAGGCATTTGAGTACGCTCGCGACATCGGAGTCCCAACGATCGTTTGCTCGCCCAGTATCGACTCGATTCCGATCCTCGACAAAATGGTTAAGGAGTTCGACATCAAACTCGCGATTCACAACCACGGCCCTGAAGACAAAGGCTTTTTTCCGTCCCCATTCGACGTTATGCGAGCCGTCGAAAAATTTGACAAGCGCATCGGTCTTTGTATCGACGTTGGGCACACGGCGCGAGCTGGCGTTGACCCAGCAGATTCGATCCTCAAGTGTCAAGAGCGTCTATATGATTTGCACATGAAAGACATTTCTGCCATGGGTGACAAGAACACGCCGATCGAAGCCGGACGGGGAATCCTCGACTCGAAATCCATTCTTGCCGCTCTTCTCAAAATCAAATTCCAGGGCTTGGTTGGCTTTGAGTACGAAAAGGATGGCAAGGACCCAATCCCCGGACTCGCGGAATCGGTAGGTTACAACAAAGGCTTGTTGGCTGGAATGAAGTAGCTCTCTGAGGACTTCACAATGCGTCCGCCATGGACACCCGGGCCTGGCCCCATCTCGATAATATGATCCGCACATTGAATCATTTGCTCATTGTGCTCGATGACCAACACAGAATTCCCTCCATCGATAAGAATGTCGATGCAAACAATCAGGCGCTCCACATCGCTGAAGTGCAAACCCGTCGTCGGTTCATCCATCACGATCAAACTACCTAATGCGTTCGATTCCGTCCTCGATTCCAGATAGCTCGCTAGCTTGAGCCTCATCGATTCGCCAGCGGAGATTGATCCCAGACTTTGCCCTAACGGCAGATAACCTAGGCCAAGATCCAGCAATGGCTTCAACTTGCTTTGAACGTTTCCACAACCACGAAAGAACAAGTGGGCTTTCGCTACACTCAACTCTAAGACCTCGGCGATGTTGAGGTCACGATAGCGAACCTCAAGTACTTCCGAACGAAATCTTTTGCCGTCGCAATCCGTGCAAGGCAATTGCACGTCTGCCAAGAACTGCATATCCACCGTTGTATATCCAAGCCCCTCGCACGTCGCACATCGCCCGATTTCGCTATTAAAACTGAAGTGCCCGGCACCGAATCGTCTCGATTTTGCATCCGGTGTCTCCGCAAAGACCTTTCGAATGTCATCCATGGCCTTGGCATACGTGGCCGGACAACTTCGCGACGAACGCTGTATGGGGCTTTGATCGATCGCGACACAACCGAGGATTTGCTCAGTACCTTTGAGCCCAGCGAATGGCAAAGCCTCGGTTGAATTGTCCCCGAAAGCATGGTTGATTGCAGGGCACAGAGTATCCAAGACCAACGTGCTCTTGCCTGCACCGCTAGGCCCGGCCATCACGGTCAAGCATCCGAGCGGAACCCGCAAATCGACGCTTTGGAGATTGCGACCGCTCGCGCCGTTCAACTCAACCCATCGGTCGCTTGTGCTGCGAAAATGTCTTCGCGTTGTTCGTTCGCCACTCAAAAAGCGACCTGTCTCACAATTGCTCTTGAGAAGCTCGGACGGTGTTCCGTGAAATGTGACCTGCCCACCAAGTTCACCAGCCTGGGGACCTATTTCGATGACCAGGTCTGCGATCCGCATCAGATACGGTTCATGTTCCACTAGGATGACCGTGTTTCCGCGATCTCGTAGCCCCAAGATCGCGTTTGCCATTCGCTCCGTGTCCTTCGGATGCAGACCGACGGTTGGTTCATCAAATACGTAAAGCATATCAACCAGGCTTGAACCAAGCAGCGTCGTCATCATCACTCGTTGCGCTTCGCCACTGCTCAGGGTGTGCATCGGACGCGACAAACAAACATACCCTAAGCCAACCGATTTGAGGTATTCGATTCTGGAAGCGACCTGGCGCATTGGTTCCGATGCCATGTACTGGGACTTATTCTCGGCGGCCAGCAACGCGAACGATCCGTCCGTTTTTTGATTTTCGCTCTCAATATTTTGCGTAAAACTCTTTGGCGTGTTGGCTGCTACGTTCGAAATAACGGCCCCTAACTCGTCGATCGTCAAATCGCAAAGATTGGCAAATGTTTTACCTCCCACACGATACGCTAGCGCACCGCGATTAAGTCGTTGGCCACCACAAGTTGAGCACGTTAAATACGTGCGCCATCGAGCCAGAAAGGCCCGAATATGCATCTTGTATTTCTTGCGTTCCAACCACGCGAAGAATCCGTTGAGGCCACCGAAGTTTTTTTCTGGAACTCCCTCTAGGATCAGCTTCCAGTGCTTGTCTTTGATCTTCGAGAAAGGAACATCCACGGGAATCGAGTATTGAGCCGCAATCGCTAGCAGTTCCTGCAATTCATGCGAGTAGGCAGGGGTTCGCCAAACGGCAATGGCGCCGTCACGCAGGCTCAGGGATTTGTCTGGTATGACCTTCGCCATGTCGATGGAAATCGTCTCGCCAAATCCCTCGCATGATTCGCATGCTCCAATCGGATTATTAAAGCTGAAGAGCCTTGGCTCGCTGGTTGGGTAATCGATCTTGCAGTGCTCACACCGAAGTTCAACGGAAAATCGATGAACGCTGTAGTTTGTTCCATCGATGCTTTGCTGCTCACTTGATTCACTTGATAAAGGGGAGTGCTGCGAAATAGAACTTGCTTCGGCAACTTCGCTCAAGATGATCGCGCAGTGCCTGCCAGTGCTATCTGCGTGTTCGAATGCGATTTCCAACGACTGAGCGACGCGATCGGGTGGCGCCACTTTGCCACCCAGCTTCACACGATCGACGATGACGAATGCGAATCCATGATCGGTGAAATTCTCTGCTAGGCGTTGTCGATCGTCGTCAGCCAGATGAATCGTCGTTCCACCTGCCACCAAACGCACAAGACCATTGGTTTGCAAGTCAAAGAGTTGCTCGGACAAATCCTTTTTCGTGTTCCAAGAAATCTCGAAACCGATCATCGCCCGACTCTCTGCGAGATTGCTAAAAAAATCGGTTACCGTTTTGGGAGTGTGCGGCTCGATTCTGCGGTGGCACTGATAACAATTCAACTCTGCGTGCTTGGCGAAGACGATCCGCAAGTACTCTAGCATTTCGCTTGCTGTCCCAACGGTGCTTCGATTGTTGCGAGAACGCTGTTCTCGCGTAATTGCGATCGAGGGTGGTAGGTTGGTGAGCGAGTCGAATTGAGGCTTATCGATTCGTTGCAGGAATTGGCGGGTGTATGCGGAAAAACTTTCGATGTAACGTCGTTGCCCTTCCGCGTAGAGCGTGTCCAACGCCAACGAGGTCTTACCGCTACCGCTAACGCCGCAAATGACGGTAAGTTTCCCTAGCGGAAAGTCCAGGTCAATGCCTTGTAGATTATTCTGATGGGCACCGCGTAGCGATATCATGCCGAGCGGCGGATTTTCGTTGTTTAACATAGTATCGCTATTCTAGCATCGACAGCCCCACTTTCACGCCGAGTATTCGTACCAAATCGCAAGATCAGAAAAGCCGGCAATCTCGACGTTACTCCGCTAGCTTTCCATTGCAACTCGTCAAACTTGTCGCAGTTACCCTAACGCGTTCGCCGATGAACTCCCTTGGAGCGGTCTCTGGGTTTGCAACTTCACAAATCAAGGCGACTGGTATCGAACAACTGCGGATGTTGTAGGACGATCGCGTTATGGATCCTGCTCACTTGGACGAACTTGCAAAGCTTGAGGAAAGCTACTGGTGGCACGTTGCCAAACGGCGGTTGGCCATGGACATTGCCAGCAAGTTCGCCGCACCTCCTGGCCTCATTGTCGAAGGTGGAGTGGGCGGAGCTCGTAATTTGCTGGAGTTTCAACGCCTTGGATTCCGCGTTCACGGCCTCGACTTGATGCCGGAAGCGATTGAGTATTGCCATCGACGAGGAATTGAACAAGCGGATGTACATGATTTATGTCAAGCCTGGCCGGTCGATCCCGGTTCGGCGTCGTTGGTCGTAATGCTTGATGTTTTGGAACATTTAGCTGAACCGGTGCTGGCATTGGAGCATGCTCAGAACACATTGGCTCCGAATGGATCGATCCTGTTGACGGTTCCCGCTTGGCCGTCGCTGTTCGGCGAGTGGGATAGGCGGCTCGGGCATTTCCGTCGCTACACGCCAGCGATGCTCAAACAGCATGTCCACAGCGCTGGCTTGACGATGCGATGGCTCAATTTCTGGAACGCGTTCAGTTTGCCGCCTGCAATTGTGCTCCGATCGTGGCAACGCTGGTTGCCCAAGAGTCGAGCCGCTGAGTTCCCCCGCGTTTCGCCGATCACCAATCGATTACTCTCCACGGTTGCAAGTTGGGAGCGGGCCTTTCTTTGTCGCTGTCCGTTGCCGACTGGACTTTCGTTGATCGCTGTTGTGGGCAAGCCAACCTCATGAATCATTCGCTGAGAGAAATACTGGATCGAGATACGTCAGCAAGACCTAAGCAACCCTTGGTCTCGGTCGTAATGCCTGTGTTCAATGAGGTTGCGATATTGGAACGGCTAACGCGCGAGGTTCAAATAGGGCTGACGGCGGCCAAGGTTGCCTGGGAGATCATCTATGTGAACGATGGATCTCGAGATGGCAGTGGCGAGCTTTTGAATGCGTTGTCGAGTTCCAACGATGCGATCAAGATTGTTCATTTGTCGCGAAACTTTGGCCATCAACCTGCGATCCATGCAGGCCTGACGATTGCCAAAGGGGATGCCACAATCGTCATGGATAGCGACTTGCAAGATGATCCAAGACGTCTGGTCGACATGATCGATGCATGGCGCGACGGATATGATGTGGTCTATGCCATCCGAGAAAAACGCAAAGAATCACTGTGGAAGAGGTGGCTTTTTGATGGTTTCTATCGAGTCCTCAATCGCATGTCGGAAACGCCCATTCCGCTCGATGCCGGTGCGTTCAGCCTCATGGACGCTCGGGTTGTACGGCAAGTATTGAAGTTGGGCGAAGTCGATCGATTTTTTCCTGGCCTAAGAGCGTGGGTGGGTTTCCGGCAAACGGGAATTGTGATTGAACGCTGCTCGCGCCACGATGATGAACCGAGAGTTACGCTGAAGCAACTCTTTCGACTTGCCAAGACCGCGATCTTTGGATTTTCGCGAGTTCCATTGTCGATGTTTTATGCGATCGGGCTTGTCTCGATGGGAATATCCGTAGCGTGTGTCGGATACGCAGTCGCTAGTAAATGGATTACCGGAATGGCCATTCCTGGCTGGGCGTCGGTTACTTCGGTTGCGGCATTCTTCGGGGGGCTAAACGCATTCGGTATTGCCATCCTCGGCGAGTACGTTGTGAGGATTCATGATCAAGTTCGAAATCGCCCAACATTTGTCATCGACAGCGTGGTGCAAAGTAAACACATGTTGCAACGCAATGGAGATCAGGCCGAGGAGGTTTGGCAGCAACTACAGGAGCTACGTGATTCACTGAGTGGCTTGGCAGACCAAACTCAGCAGCAAGTGGCACAAGGCCCATGATGGTCAACAGTCAGCCGCTTGCTGTCTTGGCGATTGGACTATGCGCATTGATCGGCTATTTCAAACTCTTTACCACATGGGCGCCGTATGACGACGAAGGCTACCTGCTGGTGACGTTGCAACATTACGCTCTTGGTTTCAAGCTTTATGACGATATCTTCACTCAGTATGGCCCAGCCTTCTATCAGCTCGAATCCGTTCTTCGATGGTGCGTTCCACATGAATTGACAAGCGATGGGCAGCGTTGGAAGACTTTGGCTTTTTGGCTCTTTACCGCCATCGCGGGAGGCTGCACCTTGGCGAGGCTCACCGGCAATGTCCGTTTCGGAATCGCGGGTGGACTGGTCCTGTTTGTGCATTTGGATCGACTGGCGTTAGAGCCTGGGCATCCACAGATGTGGTGCGCATGGATCACATCATTCTTGCTGTGTTGGTTGTCGCAATCGGCCTCCTCAAAAAACGTGGGAACCTATTGGTTGGTCTCGGGTGCGTTGTGTGGCATCCTAGCCATGATCAAACTCAATGTAGGTGGCCTTGCATTCGGCGGAGTACTCGCTGGCATCGTCTGGACTCAATTAAATCGACATTCGATCATCGGTCGATATGTCGAATTTCTTTTTACGCTGCTGTTGCTTATCGGACCCTGGGTGTTGTTTGGAAGTGTCTTGGGCAATCCAAATGCGTGGCTAGTTCCATTTGTTACCTGCGTGTCGTTGCTTTGGGTACGAAAGCAGTGCCTCGATCACAAGTCGGTCGACGCTGATAAAAACCGTGAGGCACTTGTTTCATTGCTGTTTCTTGGTGCAGGAGCAGCAGGGGTTGCATCGACAAGCATCGCAATCGCCCTGTCGCAAGGAGTTTCGTTCGGCGGACTGCGGCGCGGCTTGTTTGGGCAGCATGGCGACTTCATTCGGCAGTTTTATCATGTTGCGCCGTTGCCGACGGTGGCTTGGTTGCTTGCCCTCCCACTGCTGTATTGTTTGCTTACCGATAGGTTTCCTTCCTTACCACGCCCAAGCCAGGCTGGATTGAATCGCGGGCTGGATATTGTGACCATCTGTCTCGGGATTAGTTGTATCGGATGGTTGCTGCTCGATTGTGGCTCGCAACTTGAACATGGACTCATTCCACGCGGAGCGGCTGGCATGTTAGCGGGAGTTGCATGTTTGCTGGCTTGGAGAGTGTTAAACTTCCAAAATTCGGTGAATACGAGTGTGAGGAGTTCCATACCTTCTTTAGTCTGCGTTGCGGTGCTAGCCCCGTTGGCCGCCTTTCCAACACCTGGAACGCAAATGGCGGTAGGGACCATTGGCTTGTGGATTGTGATGGGCACAATCGCCTTTCAGATCGCAAGGGAAACAAAGGTCTGGGCTGGTCCTAGCATCGTGTTCGTTTCTAGTTTTGCCGTTGTTTTGATGGCGTTGATGCCGGCTTGGTTGCGATGGTCGCAACGTGAGTCGTTGGGGCTAACCGGTGCAAAGTCGCTGCGGTTAAATGCGGAGGACACGCATTTCTATCGAGGAGTGGTACGAGCGGTTCAATCGAGCGGTGCGGAATCCATTGCGTTCACATGGCATAATCGCAATAGCTTTTATGGCTGGTCGAATTTGCCCCCCTTGTCGCCACAATCTCCCACCTTTTGGCCCTATTTGTTATCGGCCCAACAGCAGCAAAGAATCGCCCAGGACCTGACTCGATTCGATCGCATCGCAGTGCTTGACGAGGCATATCGCCCCGCGTTTCTACCACCTGAGTCGCGTTTGCAACAATTCTTTCTCGATAGCTGCACGCTGGAATCCGCGGTAGATCCGTTTTGTTTGGGAATGGTTGTGAGGGAGCCGGCAATTGCAGAAATTTGCGATAGAACCGCCGTTGTGGTCGAATAATCCAGGCACAGAGCGATGATGGTCGATTGTTTTCTCCAGGGGATTGGTTACGCTACGATCACTAATCGACTAAACATTCATTTAATACGTTTGCGGAGAGACTCATGGGAGTGCGGCTGAAACTGTTCGTAATGATGGTTCTGCAGTTTTTCATCTGGGGCGCGTGGCTACCTCTGATTTTCGGTTATTTGCCAGGGCTTGGTTTTGCCCCATGGCAGCAGTCCATGATTCTAAACGCGTTTCCCGTAGCGGCAATCGTCGGGATGTTCTTCAGCAATCAGTTTGCAGATCGCAATTTTGCGGCCGAAAAGTTTTTGGCGTTTAGCCATTTGGTGGGCGGGCTGGCAATTCTGGGATGTGGTTTCGTAACGGATTTCACCTCATTTTTTGTTTTGATGCTGGTTCACTGCTTACTTTACGTCCCCACCATTTCGATCACCAACTCGATTGCATTTGCGAACATGAAAGATGCCCAAAACGAATTTGGGATTGTACGCATGGGAGGGACTGTCGGCTGGATTTTGGCCGCATGGCCATTCACGTTCATCTTTGTTAATTGGGAAGCGGTTCAGGCAGCCAACCCTGGGGGTATTGTCGCATGGATTGGATCTGCCCTGGCAAACCCTTTGCAAGGTGAAGCATTGCAGAGTGCGACGAAATGGACGTTTGTGGTCGCAGGGATTGCCTCCCTGTTGCTAGCCGCATTTAGTCTTGTATTGCCCCACACCCCAGCAAAAAAAGCGGAAAAGGGAGAGGAAACATTTGCTTGGTTCGAGGCTGTTAAACTCCTGAAGCATCCATTCGTGCTTGTGCTTTGGTTGGTAACGTTCATGGATTCGTTTGTGCATAACTGCTATTTCAATTGGACAGGTCAATTCCTTGGTACGCCTCAGGAGGCCGGTGGTGTAGGTATCCCTGGCAATTGGATTATGCCTGTCATGAGCGTTGGGCAATTGTTCGAGATTCTCACGATGTTTGTTCTCGGCATGACTCTCAAAAATCTGGGATGGCGAACGACCATGATCGTTGGCATCCTCGGGCACGCTGCCAGATTTGCTGTCTACGCATTTCTCCCACAATCTCCTGTGTTGATCATTGTTGTGCAGATGCTTCACGGAATTTGCTATGCGTTTTTCTTTGCGACCGTGTACATCTTTGTGGATGCGTATTTTCCAAAGAATGTTCGCAACAGCGCCCAAGGATTGTTCAATGTCATGATCTTGGGCGTTGGGGCGTTGGTTGCGAACTCGATTTGCCCTTGGCTGTTTCAGGAAGTATTCACGCAGAATGGTAAAACGGATTTCCGCGGTTTATTCCTCGTGCCATGCTTTGTTGCAACAGTGGCTGCAATTGCGCTTGCCATCTTCTTTCACCCACCCAAAAGCGGCAACGAGGATGTGTCCATTTCCGCTCCTTCGCATTAGTGGAAAGTCTTAGGGTGTTGGGGAAGGTTTTGGGCAGACGCGTACTTTAGCCGGAAAACCTGAACGATCCGCAGCGGAAGGCTGCGGGATTCAAATACCACAGGCTTGACCTGTGGATTGTTATGCTTCGTGGCTATAGAGGCAGACATGCGGATTTAGCGTGTACAAGGGTGCGATCGAGTCACAAGATAAAATGCGTAAGTCAAGAACGCACAACGCGACTTCGGTCATTCTGTGGCTGAGTGGACAGTGATTGATTTAAGCGATTTGGCAGTAGCAATACCATTGCGACTGCCTGCGTCACCTGTGAAGAGTGGCGGACCATTAAAGACGATTTCCTTACGGCTTCCACCGTCGTTGACCGGCTTCACGTTGGAAATCAGTGCTGAAGAATAGGGAAAAACCGCCCCTGTCTGGAAGGGTTATATGGACTGCGCATTAGGTCAGCGACGCTTCACATGAAACTGACTTTATCGCCGAAGTTCTTACTAGTTTCCTCGGCTGACAGTAGCGCATGATTCGCAAACGAACACTTGCCGCTCACGTTTAGTAATTGTGGACTTTTTGACCTCCGCAACAGGCTCGGTCCGTCCGTTTAGCAAGTCGCGAACGCTTTTTTGGAAAGATTTCTTGGTGGTCTGGTACATCCCACCTCGTGGACCATTAAAACCGCACGTCCAGGAGGCCATCGCCTGACCAACTTGAACCGCTTTGCGAACCTCATCGAGGCTAAGATCGTCAATGCCAACCACGCCTTGAGCCCCAAGCATATGTATGATCCCAGCAGTGCACCAGTCTCCGGCCCCTGCGGTATCTCTCAGCGTTTCAACAGAAATCGGCGGCATCTTGAACCATTCGCTAGCTCCGCGTTTTCGCTCAGCATTATTGAGGCGAAGCCGCAGGCCTGTGCTTCCTTGTGTCTCGATGATGATTTTTGGTTTTGTCGCAGTCAGGACCGCTTCGTTGCCTCCGAGTCTCTCCGTGGAAATTTTAACGACATGTGCCAAATTCAATGCCTCTTCGAGAT